>CAYNLG010000170.1:0-1527 GCA_964397995.1 uncultured Anaerolineales bacterium | reverse complement strand
GTATCTACGGTGGTGTGGGAGGCGGGGGCGAGCAATCGCCCCTGCCTACCCGATCCGCCTTCGCGCCCGCCCCGGAAAGGGCTTGACCCTCTCCGCACGCCCCTCTAGAATCCCCGGCCCGGCGCTGGAACGGTCGGCTTCCCACGCGGCCTCCCTTGAAGCAGGAGACACCAGGCATGCTGAAAGAGATTCGTATCCACGGGCGCGGCGGCCAGGGCAGCGTGACGGCCGCCGAGGTCCTCGCCAAGGCCGCCTTCAGGGACGGCCTCGTCAGCCAGGCGTTCCCCTCGTTCGGCTCTGAGCGCATGGGCGCCCCGGTCCGGGCCTTTTGCCGCCTCTCCGACCAGCCCGTCCGCACGCGGGCCGTCATCGAGGCGCCGGACTACTGCATCGTCCAGGACCCGACCCTCTTTGGCCAGGTGGACGTCTTCTCCGGCCTGAAGCCGGGCGGGATGGCGATCGTCAACACCGAGAAGCCCGACGACGTGCCCCTGCCCGAGGGGTGCCAGCAGCGGGCCGTCCACGGCACGAAGATCGCCATGGACGTCATCGGCCGCCCCATCCCCAACATGGTCATGGTCGGCGCGTTCGCCGGCACGACCGGCCTGGTGAGCCTGGAATCGCTCCAGGAGGCCGTCAAGGAGCGCTTCCCGGGCAAGGTGGGCGACCTGAACGCCGAGGCCGTCGAGAAGGCCTACAACGCCGCGAAAGAAGCCAAGTAGCGCGACCCGCGCAAGGTCCGCCGCGGCGCGCGCCGCGCGTGCCGTGGATTGTCGAAAAAAGGAGTCGTCATGGCCAATAAGCTCTTGAGCATGGAGAAGCTGTCGATCGGGTGCGTGGCCCCGCCCGGCGGAAGCCTGGAGAACAAGACCGGGGCCTGGCGGTCGATGCGCCCCGTCTTCAAGAAGACCGACTGCATCGGCTGCCGCGCCTGCGAGCTGGTCTGCCCCGAGGGCTGCGTCTTCGAGATCGAAGGCGAAACGCACGCCAACCCGAAGACCGGCCGCGAGGTCGGCAACCGCGACTTCGACCCGGACTACTGCAAGGGGTGCGGGATGTGCGCGGTCGAGTGCCCCGTCGATGATATCGACATGGTGATGGAGGAGAAGTAATGGCCCAGGACATCCTCGAAGGCGCGATGGCCGTCGCCCACGCCGTCGCCAAGTGCCGCCCGGAGGTCGTCGCGGCCTATCCGATCACCCCCCAGACCCACATCAGCGAGGAACTCTCGCAGATCGTGGCCGATGGCGAGCTCGATGCCGAGTTCGTCAAGGTCGAGAGCGAGTTCGGCGCCGCCAGCGTCGTCCTCGGGGCCAGCGCCGCCGGCGCCCGGGCCTACACGGCCACCTCCAGCCAGGGCCTGCTCCTGATGAGCGAGGTCCTCTGGAACATCGCCGGCATGCGTCTCCCGGTCGTCCTCGGCTGCGCCAACCGCTCCCTCTCGGCGCCCCTGTCGATCTGGTGCGACCACCAGGACGCCGAAGCCGTCCGCGACGCCGGCATCCTTCAGCTCTACGCCGAAGACAA
>CAYNLG010000169.1:0-1684 GCA_964397995.1 uncultured Anaerolineales bacterium | reverse complement strand
ATCGAGGCCATGGAGAGTCCTCGTGCCGCTCGAAGTGGAAGGCGTCTTGTTCCTGAGGCTCCTCCTTGGGCAGGTCGCCGAGGACTGTGCAGATCATCTGGGCATTGTGGTCAATCTCAACACCGGTTACAACCCGCCGGAACGCGCCGACCACCTCGATCTGGTTCATCGGCCTCAAGTACTCAGGCATGACGCGGGTCAGGGTGCTGTCGAGGTAGTCGGCCAGTCGCAGGAGCGACGCCAGCGCCCTCTCGCGGACGGGTCCGTAGGGATCGACGACGTGCTTGGGACGGGGCGCAGGGTATGGATCAACGTCCTCTGGTGCGTAGTATCGCTCAAGGCGATCATGATAGGCCGCGACCCGCGCTACGCTCTTGGCCAGTTCGCGCGACGGGATTCCGAGTTCGGCGGCGTCCTGTTCCACCAGCACGCCCGAGTGCTTGCCATGGGGCTCACCTTTCGTCCGGCCGACATCGTGCAATAGGGTGGCGGCGAGCAGAACGTAGAGCTCCGCCGGTGAGAGTGTGGCACGCAGGCGGACCTCTCCCGGCGAGCCGCCTTCCGGCGGTCGGGTCAGCAGGGCATCAAGATAGTGCTCGACGTTGCGCAGATGGGGGTAGGAGTTGAAGGAGCCCAGCGCCGCGCCCAGGGCAGGCAACCACTGGGCCTCGGCGATCTCCCAGGAACGCAGTAGAGCCGCATGCAGGTCAGGGGCAGAGACGGCCAGCACGCTTCGCAGCGATCGTCGGTCGCTTTCCACTTGGTTCCTCCGACCACGGTTCGGACCCACACCGGGGGACCGGCGGCAACCGGTTCTCCCTGCTACTCCGCGCCCAACTCGACTTCGCGTGTCCGCTCGGGCCCCATCAGGGCCAGCGTCTCGCGGGCCCAGTCCACCCAGTCCGGGCGGGTGTCCTTGAGCACCACCCCTTCCAGCAGCGCGCGCGTCCGCGCGTCCTTCATCCCTGCCTGGACGCGGGCCCGGGCGAGGTTGCCGATCAGGTCCGGGTGATTCGGCCGCAGGGCCAGGGCCTGGTCGTACCGGGCGACGGCCTGGTCCAGCTTCCCCACCGTCTCGAACACCAGGCCGAGGTTGTTCAGCGGCTCGGGCGTGTGCGGCATCAGCCGCGCGGCATGGTCGAACTCGCACGAGGCCGGGTAGAACCGTCTCTGGCGGAAGTAGACGATGCCGAGGTTGTTGTGGGCCGGGCCGTGGAAGAGGTCGGCGGCCAGGGCGGCCTTCAGGGCCTCTTCGGCCTCGGCGAGCTTTCCCGCGTCGATCAGGCGGACCGCCCGGGCGGTCTCGGCCCGGGCCGTCTCGGTGTCGCGCCGCGGGTCGTCGGCCACCGTCCGGTACTCCCGGACCCGGACCTCGGGCCGGGTGCACCCGGCCAGGGCGACGAGCGTGCCGAGAACGAGCAGTGTCTTCCGCATGGTCAGTCTCTCCTTCGCGTCAGGGCGGCGGGGCCGCGCCCGCGGGGCGGGGCGGGTCGTAGACGAGGTACGTGAGGACGAGCTCGGCGTTCCAGAGGCCGTCGACGGCGTCCGGCGACGGGGCCGCCAGGTGCAGGCTCTTGGCCGCGAGCCCCTCGGCCGCGGCCTCGTGGGCGAGCGTGGCGACCTCCTTCAGCGTGACGCCGCGCAGGAGCACCCGCGTCGGCTTCTCCTTGTAGACGGTCTCGGC
>CAYNLG010000168.1:0-1689 GCA_964397995.1 uncultured Anaerolineales bacterium | reverse complement strand
GCGTTGTCCGTTCTGCTTCGTGCCGAAGCGTGAGGGCCCCCTGCGGCTTCTCGACGACATCACCCCCGGCTGGGACGTGCTCGACAACAACCTCCTGGCCTGTCCGCGGAAACACGTCGAGGCCGTGCTCGCGATGCTCGACGGGCAGCCCAAGGCTGCACGGTTCACCGGCGGCATCGATGCCCGTCTCTGCCGGCCGTGGTTCGCGAGGCGGTTGGCCCAGATGCGCGTCCAGATACTCTACACCGCTTACGACCACCCGTCGCAGGGCCCCCACGTCGAGCGGACGGTCAAGATGCTTCGAGACGCCGGTCTCACGCAGCGGCAGGTAGGCTGCTACGTCCTGGTGGGCTACGACGGCGACACGCTTGCCGCGGCGGAATCGCGGCTCCGGTGGGTTTTCGAGACGGGCGCAACGCCGTTCGCCATGTACTTCCGCCCCCCCGAGGAACGGCGGCACAAGATTCCGGCTGGCTGGAGCCAACTGGTCAGACGGTGGACACGCCCCGCCGTCATCTTCTCGCAGGGCGGTGCCCCTTCAGTGCCGCTGCTGGCGGCGCAACTGGAGGAGACGTTGGCATGAGGTGTCCCCTGTGCGGCGAACCGACCGACGCCGACTGGCCGCTCGGGATGCCCGACGGCAGCATCGCCGGCGGCGGGTGCCAGATGTGCTGGGAACGCGAGTGCAGCGAGGCGTGGTGGGAGGTCGTCGGTTGTCTGGAGAACAGCCCGAAGAGCACGCCCGCGATGGCGGGCGTGCAGGAGACGGCATGATGCGTAGCAGCAGGCTACTCCCTGTCCTCGGCCTTCCCGGGCACGAAGGTGGCCGTCTCGTACATGTCAAGGTACTCCTCGACGGCCACCCGGATTATCTCGCTCTGGGTCACCGTCCGGCCCAGGTCCGCCGTCTCCTTCGCTGCCCGCCGCACCAGCCGCTTGTGGAGGGCCGTGGGCAACACGAAGCTGACGTGGCGAACCTGCCTGGCGAGTCGCTTGGGCATGGCTCACCCCTCCCTCGTGCCGGCTCCGGTGGCCGCGAACTCGCCCCGTCCGACCTTCTCAAAGCGGGCGTCCTTGCCCTTCTTCTGGCACTCGCGCAGGATGGCCGAGTAGAGGGTCGCGGCCGGGGTCTTGCCCTTGGTGGTCCAGCGGCCGGTCGCGAGGACCTGCTCGACGATGGCCTTGCAGGTCATCGGCTTGCCCGCCTTGGCCAGGACCTCGGCGGCCAGGTCCAGGAGGCTGGCCTTCCGTGGCGCCGTGGTCTTCTTCGCCTTGGCCGTGCGGGCCTTCTCGGCCGCGGCGATGGCCGCGTCGAGCGCCGGGTCGGGCCTGGCGGCCTTGGCGGCGACCTCCTTCCGCCACGCGTCGACCTGGGCCTTCCTGGCGGCCTTGGCGTCGTCCCCCGCGCCCGTCGCCGCCGGGGCCGGCCCCCGGAGCCGCCGGGCGCTCTTGATGCGAACCGCCTTGCCCGTCGCCTCGTTCGTCGCGTCCCACCCGCCGCGCGGGTTCTCCGCGTCGATGCGGACCGTCGTCAGCTTGTCGCTCACCTTGGCCGTGTACCGGCCACCCACTTTGACCTCTGCCTTCTTCATGGCTTTCCCCTTTCTCAAGGCTCCAGCATGTCCGCGACGTACCGCACGAGGTACCCGAGGTGCGCCCCGGACACCCGCGTGCCCTCGTCGAACGTGA
>CAYNLG010000167.1:0-1732 GCA_964397995.1 uncultured Anaerolineales bacterium | reverse complement strand
GTACCGGCTGGCCTCGGCCTTGATCTTGAAGAAGCCGTGCGAGAGGCTGAGGTTGCCGAAGACCTCGCGGCCGCGCACCCGGCCGCGTTCGATCCGCAAGAGCGGGCTCCAGCCGGTCTCGGAGAGGTCCTCGATGTCGACGTCGTCGGCCACGGGGTACCCGGCCTCGTCCTCGGTCACGACGGCGTCGGGCGTCAGCCCCATCGCGTCGAGGGCGTGCAGCGCCAAGGACGCCACCTCCGGGATGACCCGCGGGTTGTTGCGGCGAAGCTCCAGACCCCGCCCGAGCAGCCGCCCGTAGAGAACGACGCTCTCCCGCTCGGCCAGGGCGTACTTCAGAGGCTCAAACCCGACGGCGGCGAACCGCGTCCGGTCGCAGATCTTCTGCGTGGCGTCATGGGCGGTCCGGGCCTCGACGAGAGCGAACTGGAGCCGCTCGGCGCACCGCGCGATGGCTTCTTCGAAGAGCCGCCGCCCCAACCCCCGGCCACGCGCCGCCGGGCTGACCACCAGGCGGCCGACCTCGCCGACGAGGTCGCTCAGGCCGCCGCACGCGAAGACGGCGCTCGCCGTGGCCGTGACGGTGCCGCCCGTCTCGCCGACAAGGAAGAGCGTGTCGTCGTCGAAGAGGGCCTTCTTCAGCCACTGAAGGTCGTAGAACTGCTTGTACGGATAATCGTCGCCGTACGCCGCGACGAAGAGGTCCCGCACGGCCGCCAGGTCGGCCTCGGCCGCCTCCCGCATGCGCAGGTCGTCGCTCATGCCGCCCCCCTTGCCTCGTCCTGAAGCGCCCAGCCCGCCCGCAGCATCGCCAGGTAATTCTGCGCCGGCACGTAGTCCGGAATCGAGTTGCCCGACCCCAGCGCGTAGCCCCGCGCCCGCTCGCGGAAGCGGCGGCCGTCCTCCAGCACCCGCGCCTCAACCGCCTCCGGGGCCGCGCTGCACAGGAAGTCCATGTCGAAGCCGCCCAGCAGGCCGATCCGGTCGGCGTACCGCTCGATCCACCGGTCGAACGGGACGATGGCGTCCTCGTTCGAGTGCTTCGCGTCGATGCCCAAGGCGATCACGTCCTCCATCACCTCGAAGATGCACCCGCACGAATGCCACAGGAAGGGCTTGCCCGCCCCGTGGATGAGGTCGACCAGGCGCCGGTACTGCGGCAGAATGTGCCCGCGCACCGTCGACGGGTTGGTGAGCAGCGAGCTGCGAAAACCCAGGTCATCCCCGAAACGGCAGGCGACGAACGTGTCCGCGTGCCGCGCGAGCACCCCCCGCCACAGCCCGACCATCAGGTCGCCGATCCGCCCGAACAGATCGGCGTACAGGTCCGGGTCGTCGACCTGCATGAAGGGCAGGTACTCCAGGCCCACGAGGTCCTCGGCCACCTCGAAAACCCCGTTCCCGACGCCGCCCACCGCCTTCATCCCCGGCGGGAGCGCGGCCGCGAGGGCCTCGAAGCGCGGGAGCGCCCGCTCCAGGTACAGCCCGGGCACCGCGTCCCACGGGTACCGCTCGAAGTCGGCCCGGGACTGGATCGGCCCCGGCCGCCCGCCGGAAAGGGCCCCGTGCTCCGGCAGGACCTCGGTGATGCAGACCTCGAAGCTGACCACGTCGTACCGCTGCTCGCGGAAGAAGCGGCAATAGTTGGCAAAGTACGCCGCCCGGTCGGCCGCGCCGCCCTCCAGCCGGTCGGCGAAGCGGGCGCCAAGAATCGCCTCCATGACGCCGGGGC
>CAYNLG010000166.1:0-1789 GCA_964397995.1 uncultured Anaerolineales bacterium | reverse complement strand
GTAGAGGGCCTGCTTGACGTCGTTGAGTTTCTCGGGCTGGATGTAGGCGATGATAAGCTTCATGGCTCGTCTTCCTTTCGTGTCCCGGGGTCGCGGGTCAGGTCGTGGTGAAGACCTGGAAGCCCGCGTAGGCCTCCATGCCGTGTTCGCCGATGTCGAGGCCGCGGAGCTCCTCGTCGCGGGAGACGCGGAGGCCGATGGTCTTCGAGATGAGGAAGAACACCAGGCCCATCGAGGCCATGGCGAAGGCGGCCACGGTGAGGACGCCGAGGGTCTGGACGCCGAGCTGGGCGAGGCCCCCGCCGTGGAAGAGGCCGTCGCGCGCGAGGCCCAGGGCCTTCTGGCCCCAGAGGCCGAGGGCGACGGTGCCCCAGAGGCCGTTCATGCCGTGGACGGGCACCGCGCCGACGGGGTCGTCGATCCCGAGCCGGTCCAGCAGCGCCACGCCCGCGACGACGACGACGCCGCCGATCGCGCCGATCAAAATCGCGGCCACGGGGGAGACGAACGCGCAGGGGGCGGTGATGGCCACGAGGCCCGCCAGGGCGCCGTTCATGGTCATGGAGAGGTCGGGTTTGCCGAAGGCGACCCAGACGGCGATCATGGCGGTGACGGCGCCGGCGGCGGCCGCCAGGTTCGTGTTCATGGCAACCAGGGCGGCCTGGTTGAGGGTGCCCTCGGTGCTGACGCCGAGGGTCGAGCCCGGGTTGAAGCCGAACCAGCCGAACCAGAGGATGAAGACGCCGAGGGCGGCCAGGGCGATGTTGTGGCCGGGGAGGATGCCGACGCGGCGGCCGTTGCCGTTGGTGATGAACTTGCCGATGCGGGGGCCGAGCATAGCGGTGCCGACGAAGGCGATCCAGCCGCCCGTCGCGTGGACGACCGTGGAGCCGGCGAAGTCGCCAAAGCCCATCTCGGCCAGCCACCCGCCGCCCCAGATCCAGTGCCCGATGATCGGGTAGACGACGGCGCTGACGACGACGGTGTACATCAGGTAGGCCTGGAACTTCATGCGTTCGGCCATGCCGCCGGCGACGATGGTGGCGGCGGCGCCGCAGAAGGCGGCCTGGAAGAGCCAGAAGGCCCAGACGGGCACCCCCGACGGGTTGGCCGCCCCAGACAGGCCGAATCCCGACAGGCCCAGGAACCCGTTGCCGTCGCCGAACATGAAGGCGTAACCGACGAGGAAGAACATGAGGCTGGCGACGCAGTAGTCCATCCAGTTCTTCATCAGGATGTTGCAGGTGTTCTTGGCGCGGATGAACCCGGCCTCGACCATGCCGAAGCCGGCCTGCATGAAGAAGACGAGAAAGGCGGCCAGGAGGACCCAGACAGTGTCGACCGCCATGGCGGTGACGTCCGGGGACGCGGCCGCCAGGGCGGGGGTGGGGGCCAGGGCCACCGCGCACGCCAGGACCAGGACGACGGTTGCTCGTTTCACGACGGAGATCTCCTTCGGTTGCGGCGTGTCCTCTCGCGTGTGGGTGGGAAGGGGATCGTGTCGTCGGGTGCGTGGCCCGTGCGGCGCAAAGGGCAAAGGCGGGACCGTCCCGCCTCGCCCCACGAGCAACCGTTCTGGCAAGGCGTGTGCCAAAACGGCCGAAGATGTTGGGAATCGGCCCTGGCGGGCCCGAGACGCCCCATTCCCGCGGCCGGCGGGCGTCGCGGTGAACCCACCGGAGCGGGGAGGGGGAGAGACAATCCCACGCTCCGGTAGGACATTCCGCGGCGGCGCGTCAGCCGATGCCGGCTTCTGCGCGTTCGCCGGTGCGGATGCGGATGCAGTCGG
>CAYNLG010000165.1:0-1846 GCA_964397995.1 uncultured Anaerolineales bacterium | reverse complement strand
TCGCGACGCCGCAGTTGCCGTTCAGCTAGCGGTTCCCGTCATCAGGGTCCGCAGGGGACTTGCACCCCCAAGTCACGGGCCATGCCCGGCACACCATGGAAACGGCGGGCCGACCCACGAGGGGCCGACCCGCCGCTTGCGTGTCGGATGCGGCCGCGCCTACATGACGCGGTCGGAAATGCCCAGCAGGCCGATGAACCGGTTCAGCGACAGGATCGGGATGCTGTAGTCCTCGGCCTGGGCCTTCTCGGTGCTGTACTGGATGAAAGCCTTGCGGTTTTCCTCGTAGAGCTGGCGTTCCATCGGCCCGGCGTCGGCGCCCGGGGCGGGGCCGACCTCGGGCTCCTCGCCGAGGACCAGGAAGTCGGTCTTGACGGTGAGGCGGTCCTCGACCTTGCCGCCGAACCGCTGGATGAGGGCCTTGATGCGTTCGGTGTCGTCCAGGCCATCACCGTCGAGGTCCATCTTGCCGACCAGGCGGAAGCCGAGGCGGCGGGCCCGGTCGTAGATCGGGTTGAAGAGCAGGTCGCCGACGATGACGGGCGAGCGGCCCTCGTTGTAGATGCGGACTTCGGCGGCGTCTTCCATCAGGCGGACGACGCGGACGTCGGCCTTCTTCTGCGGCGTCTGGGTCCCGAGTTCCCGGGCCGAGAAGACCGAGAAGGTCATGCCCAGGAGGACGCCGTCCTTGCGGCCGATGTCGACGTACGCCACGCCGCCCATCTCGCCGATGCGGATGATGCGGCCGTCGACGCCGGTCTCGGTCGGCGGAACCTTGATCTCCTCAACGACCTCGGCAAGGTCCTGGATCGTGTTCTTCTGGGTCATGATGTTGCGCTCGAGGCTGTCGCGCTCGGTCTTGGACTCGCGTTTGAAGGCGATGAACCGGTCCTGGAGCCGCTCCAGTTCCTCCTTGAAGCGGGCGGCCTGAGCGATGGCGTTGTCGCGGGCCAGCGCGAGGCGCGCCTTCTCGTCGGCCAGCTGCGATTCGAGCTGGGCGACTTGGCGGGCGTGCTCCTGCTTGGCGGCGGCAAGCTCGCTCTGGACGCCGGCGAGGCGGCCCTCCAGCTCCTTGATGGCCGTGTTGTCCTGCCGCACCTGCAGCCGCATCGACTCGACCCGGACCATCAGGGCGCGGAGGGCGGACTGGAGGCTCTGGGGCCGGATGTCGGCGCCCTCCTGCGTGTTCTGCAGGACGGGGTAGCTGGTGCGGAGGGTCTCGGTGGTCTGAGCGAGCAGGTCGCCGCTGGAGTTCCAGGCCTCGGTGACGGTGGCCCGAAGCTCGTCGCGGGACTGGGTGGCGAAGGGGTCGCCGGTGATGCGTTCCAGCAGGCGGTGGATTTCGGTCTCGTACTCGGTGACGAGGCGGGTCTTGCTCTCGAGCAGGTCGACGAGGTTGGTGGCCCCGGGGTACTTGTCGAAGAGTTCGGCCCAGAGGTCGATTTTCTGGACCTTGGCTTCCTCGATGCGTTCGGTCCCGAAGACGTTGATCTCCAGGCCGCCCTTGACGTTGATGATCCAGGCGAAGAGAACGCCAAAGGTCACCGCGATGAGGATGAACGCGATCAGCAGGTACAACTGGTACGGGCTGGCGCGTCGGGCACGAATGGTTCGCCTTGCCATGAACAGACCTCCGTAACGCTGGTGGGCACACCCTCCGGCCGCCGGTCCGGCGGGCCGGGCGGGATGAGGCCGCGGCGCGGGCCGCGGCCGCCTCGGACCCCAGGATAGACGGTCAAGCTAGGTCGGGCCTGACAGGTTGTCAACGAAAAAAGGCTCGCCAGCGGCGCCCGGGTGTGACTACGGATTTTGGCACTAGGCGGCCGCCTGGCGTTGGCTCATCCAG
>CAYNLG010000164.1:0-1965 GCA_964397995.1 uncultured Anaerolineales bacterium | reverse complement strand
GCTGATCGTGCTGGTGCGGCCGTGGTTGACGGACCAGGACCTGCTGAAGCGCGTGGCGGCCGACAAGGAGCGCCTCAGCGGCCGCATGAAGGAGGCCAAGCGGGCCGGCGACGCCGAGACGCTCGCGCGGCTGCGGCGGGTCAATGCGAAGGTGGGCGGCAAGACGCTCCGGGCGGAGATGAAGCCGCTCGCGGTCGTCCTGCTGCCGCTGCTCATCTTCGCGACGTGGGCGGCCTCGCGGCTGGAGGTCCATCCGCCCCGGGCCGGCGAGCCGGTCGAGCTGGTCCTGGAGGCGCCGGTGTCGGCGGCGGGGACGGTCGCCCACATTGTTCCGGCCGAGGGCCTGGCGGCGCCCGGCGGCTGGGTGCGGGCCGTCGAGGCCGTCGAGGGCAGCGACCCGCCGCACGCCCGGGCCGTCTGGACCCTCGCCGGCGAGGCCCGCGACGTGCCGTACGACGTGACGGTGCGGGCGACGCCGGGCACGGCGCGGCATCCGCTGCGCGTGGGCGGGCGGATGTACGAGCCGCCGAGGGTGGCCCACGACGGTTTCGCGACGGAGGTGCGGTTGCGGCCGGTGAAGCTCTTCGGCGTGGTGCCTGGGCTGCCGTGGGTGGGCCTGGCGCCGTGGCTGGTGGCGTACATCCTGGTGGTGGTGCCGGCGTACTTCGGGCTGCGGCGGCTGCTGGGGATCGCCTGAGGCCGCGGCGGTCGGCATCCCGCTTCAGCCACCCGTTGCCAAGTCCGGAAGGTGTTGCTAGGCTCGTGGTGAACCCGTTGCCCCGAACCCGCGGAGGACGCAGCCATGAAGGAAGCGCACACGATCGTCGGCATCCATATCACGGACCGCCTGGAAGAGGCCGTCGAGGTCCAGAAGCGGCTGACCGAGTTCGGCGCGGGCATCAAGACGCGGCTCGGGCTGCACGAGATCGAGACGGACGCCCCCGGCCTGAACGGGCTGATCCTGCTGGAGATGGGCGGCCCGAAGGCCCAGCCGCGGGCCCTGGTCGACGCCCTGAACGCGATCGACGGGGTCGAGGCGAAGATCATGACCTTCGAGCACCCCGCGCCGTGACCCGGCTTTCGTCGCGGACCGCCTGGGCGCTGCGCATGGCGGCGTGCGCGGCGGCGGCCCTTCTTGCGCTTGGGCCGGACCGTGCCGCGGAGGCGGCCGCGCCCGGCGCTTGCGGTGCCGGATGCCGACCCGCATAAAGAAGCGCGCGGCGTTCAGTGACTCGGCCGGGAGGCGACCTGTGGAGCGCGATGATATCCTCATGACAGTGGCGGCGCGCCGAGAGGCGCTCCGCGCGATGGGCGTCCGTAGCCTGGCGCTCTTCGGTTCTGGCCGCCCGGGGGAGGCGACGCCGCAGAGCGACCTCGACTTCCTCGTCGAGTTTGACGGCCCGGTCACGTTTGACGGGTACATGGACCTGAAGTTCTTTCTGGAAGACCTTCTTGGCCGTCGCGTGGACCTCGTCACGCGAAAAGCCCTCAAGCCTCGGATGCGCCCCATCATGGAGAAGGAGGCGGTGCGTGTCGCGTGACTGACGGCTCGGCCTGGCGGCTGAGTCGGTTGCCACGGGTGGCAATCTTTCACTGGCCGCCGCCCGTGTGCCCTGCTAGGGTACCGCCGCCGGTCCCGGGGTGGGGCCGGAGGAGGCGGTTCGGTGCGGCGCGTCGGCATCCTCCAAACCGAAGACCACGCCGCGCGGCTGGGCGACGCCCTGACGGCGCGCGGCATGACGGTGGACGTCGACCCGGCGGGGGAGGGTGGCTGGGCGGTCTGGGTCCGCGACGACCGCCACCTGGAGGCCGCCCGCGCGGCCCTCGACCGGTTCCGGGCCGACCCGGACGCCGACGAGTTCGTCCGTGCCGACCGCGAGGCCGAGGCCGAACGCCGGCGCCGCCAGGAGGTGGCGTAATTGAAAGCAGGCGCCAGGAAGGAGACCGTAGCCGGCTGCGGTTGCC
>CAYNLG010000163.1:0-2060 GCA_964397995.1 uncultured Anaerolineales bacterium | reverse complement strand
ACTGGATGAGCCAACGCCAGGCGGCCGCCTAGTGCCAAAATCCGTAGTCACACCCAACGGCCCCGCGCGGCCGCTTCACGCTTGACACTCCGGACCGCGCCCGGCAGAGTGGGCCGCTTCGAAGGGGGGCTGCCTATGAAAGGACGCCTCATGCCGCTCGCCATCGAGCACGTCAACGCGGCCGTCGTCGGCCTGGGTATCGGCCGGCACCATGCCCAGGTCTATGCGGGCCACCCGCACGCCACGCTGGCCGCCCTGTGCGACACCGACACGGACCGCCTCGCCGAACGGGGCGAGGACCTGGGCGTCGCCGAGGATCGCCGATTCACGGATCACGAGGCCCTCTTTGAGGCGGCCGCCGACCTCGACCTGCACGCCGTCAGCGTCGCGACGCCCAACACGTTCCACGCCCCGGTGACGTTGGCCGCCCTGGAGGCAGGGCTCCACGTCCTCTGCGAGAAACCGCTGGCGATGACCGCCGCCGACGCCGAACGCATGGTCGCCGAGGCCGAAGCCCGCGGCCTGGCGCTGGGGGTGAACCTCTCGTTCCGCTTCCGCCCCCAGAGCCGCGCTCTCAAGGCCCTGGTCGACGACGGCCGCCTCGGCGACGTCTACTACGCCCGCACCCGCTGGTTCCGCGAGTGGGGCATGCCGAAGTTCGGCGGCTGGTTCGGCACGAAGGCGCTGTCGGGCGGCGGGCCGATCATCGACCTCGGCGTCCACCGCCTCGACCTCGCCCTCTGGCTGATGGGGAACCCCGAGCCAACGAGCGTCTCGGCCTCCGTTTACGACGCCCTCGGCGCCGCGCGGGCCCTCGAGGAGAAGCAGACCTTTGACGTCGAGGACCTGGGCGTCGCCCTCGTCCGCTTCGACTCCGGCGCCACCCTCCTTCTCGAGGCCTCCTGGGCCGGCTACATGGGCAAACGCGAGGACCAAGTGACCGAGATCCTGGGGACGCGCGGCGGGCTCGTACAGCGGAACCTGAACGAGGGCTACGACTACGAGGCGTTCCTGTACACCCGCGAGGCCGGGTCGCTGCTGGAGACCCGCGTCCGCCGCCGCCTGGAGCCGACCCCCGACGCCTATACGGACTTCATCGATGCCCTCCGCGAGGGCCGCGAGCCCCTGGCCCCCGGCCGCCACGGCCTCCAGGTCCAGCGGATTCTGGACGCGGTCTACCGGTCCGCCGAGACCGGCGGCGAAGTGCCCGTCGAGCGGTCCTGACACTCGAGGAGGCGGGCGTTCGCGTCCGCACCAAGACCATGTCCGAGGCGACGAAGCTCCTCGTTCCCAGCGAACACGAGGCCCGCCTGCGGGATCGGGCCGCCGAGCGCGGCCAGGCGGTCGAGTTGGTCCCGTTCGACCGCGGCCGGCTCGGCCCATGGCCGGGCGTCGAGGTCCTGTACTGGGCCTACCCCAGCCCGGTGCGGAAGGACGCCCTCGCGGCCGCGCCGGACGTGGCCTGGGTCCACTCCGCGAGCGCGGGGGTCGACGGCATCTTGCCGCACCTCGCCGACCGCCCGAACGTCCTGCTCACGGAGTCGGGCGAGGCGTACGGCCCGCCCATCGGCGAGGTCATTCTCGGGCTGATTCTCCATGCCGCCAAGCGGTTCGGGACGTTCCACGACCGGCAGCGGGCCCACAAGTGGAAGGGCGAGCGGCTGGCCGAACTCCTCGGCCGCACCGTCGGCATCGTCGGCCTCGGGCCCATCGGCCGGGCCGCCGCGGCGCGGTGCCGGGCGTGCGGCATGCACGTGCTGGGCCTGCGGCGGTCGGCGCGGACGACGCCCGAGGTGGACGAAACGCTCGGGCCGGACGGGTTGCCGCGCCTCCTGGTCGAGAGCGACTACGTCGTCCTGGCCTGCCCCCTGACGGACGAGACGCGCGGCCTCCTGGGCGCGGCGGCGCTGGCGCGGTTGAGGCCGACCGCCGTCGTCGTCAACATCGGCCGCGGGGCGCTCATCGACACCGCCGCCCTCGTCGAGGCCCTCGACGCCGGGCGGCTGGGCGGGGCGTGCCTGGACGTGACGGACCCCGAGCCGCTCCCGGCAGACCACGCC
>CAYNLG010000162.1:0-2168 GCA_964397995.1 uncultured Anaerolineales bacterium | reverse complement strand
GGCTTCGGCCGCACTCTTTAGCGGCCTGCTAGTGCCAAAATCCGTAGTCACACCCCGGTGTCGGCGGAAGCGGTTTTCCGGTTGCAGCGGGCGGGTGTTCGGCCTACCTTATCCGTCTCTCGGTCCCCGGACCGACCGACCGAAAGGACACGTATGGCATTCGGCTTCTTCCGCAAGCACAAGCGGCTGTTCTGGATCCTGATGTTCCTGGGCGTGCTCGGGTTCGTCGGGTTCGGCTCGTGGCCCCAGTTCGTGGCGAAGTGGGAAGCGCTGTTCGGTTCGGCCGAGCAGAAGCGCGAGGTCGCCCGGATGGGCGACACCGTTGTCCAGGCCCGCGATGTCGGGACGGTCTTTTACCGCGTCCGTCTGAGCGGCCAGGCCATGGAGGCGGTGTTCCAGGCGCTCGCCCAGCAGGTCGAGAGCCAGGAGCAGGCGATGGGGCTCTATGCCCACACGGTCGGGCGGTCGGCCTGGCCGTTTCTGGCCATGACGTTGCCCGACCGTGACGACTTCGCCCTCGAGCCGGCCGTCGCGTGGTACGGCCTCTACAAGGAGGCGGAGCGGCTCGGGTTCACCGTCCCTGAGGAAGCGGTCGAGGGGCGGCTCCAGGCGCTCGGCGGCCTAGGCCTGACGGCCGAGATGCTCCGCAACGTCATCGCCCGCGAGGCCATGGGCGACCGGCACCTCTTTGTCCAGGCCCTGCAGCTCGACATGACCCTGGCGGGGTACGTCGAGTGGCTGGTCGGGACGCTGTCGACGCCCGTCGAGCCGGAGCTGAAGAAACGGTTCGTCCGGGTGGACGAGCGGGTCCAAGCCAAGGTCGTGGTGCTGAAGGACGAGGACTTCGTCGACGACGTGGCCGCCCCGACCGACGAGGCGGTCCAGGCCGCCTTCGAGGCCCACAAGGACAAGCTGCCCGGGCCGGGGGCGATGGACTTCGGGTACAAGATTCCGAACCAGGTGGCGGTGGAGTACCTGGCGGCCGAGGTGCCGGCGTTCATGGAGGCGTCCCGCCAAGGCATCACCGACGAGGCCGTCGAGGTCTACTACGAGGCCAACAAGGACGCGAAGTTCGCCGTACGCGAGGAGCCGGCCGAGGCCGAGGAAGGCGAGGGCGAAGTCACCTATCGGCCGGTCTCGGAGGTGCGCGGCGAGATCGTCGAGGCGCTGGCCGAAGAGGAGGCCGAGCGGCTTGCCAAGCAGGCGATGAACGACATCGTGGCCGAGGTCCGGAGCGTGAAGGAGCCGCCCGACCTGCGCGTCTGGGCCGACGGCACACGCATCACGTACCACGGGCCGACGGAACTCCTGACGCCGCGCGAACTGGCCAGCCTCGAAGGTTTGGGCCGGGCGACCGACGGCCAGCGCACCGTGCCGCAGGTCGCCCCGGCGCTGGTGGATCTGGTGGGGCCGGCCGAGGCGCGGGTCGCGCTGAAGGAGATCAGCGAGGTCTTCACGGACCCGTCGGGGCGGCCGTATGCCTTCCGCGTGACGTCCTATCGCGAGAGCTTCGTGCCGCAGACCGTCGACCGCGTTCGCGACCGCGTGGTGGAGGACCTGAAGCGGCAGGCCGCCATGGCGCGGGCCAGGGAAGCGGGGCGGCACCTGCTGGAGGCGGCCGCCGAGTCCGGCTTGGACGCCGCGGCCGAGGCACGCGGCACCGAGACGGTCGAAACCGACCTGATGCCGCGCCAGCTCACCTTCTCGGTGGGCGGGGGGCGGCAGATCACGATGCCGGCGATGGTGCCGGGCGTCGGGTCGGACGAGCGCGTCGTGGACGCGCTGTTCACGCTGCGGCCGGCGGGCCCGTCGCGGACGCTGGTGGCCCTGCCGGAGCGGCAGACGGTGGTGGTCGCGGAACTCGTCAAGCACGCGCCGCCGCGGCAGGCGATGTACGACCTGATGCGGCCGATGCTGATGCGGGAAACGAGCCGCGACGTCGGCCGCGCCCTCATCGAAGACATTCTTGCCCCGGAGGCGGTGATGCGGCGGCTGGGGCTCGTCGTCACGTGGGAGCCCGAGGCCGTTGAGGACGAGGCCGCCGCCGAAGGCGAGGGCGGCGAGGCGTCGGGCCAAGAGGCGGCCGAGTGAGGCGCGCGGGTGTGACTAATTTTTCGGTTCATGGCCCGTTTCCGGGGAATAGCTTAACGACAACGGCGGCTCCGCTT
>CAYNLG010000161.1:0-2279 GCA_964397995.1 uncultured Anaerolineales bacterium | reverse complement strand
CAGTCGCGGCGGCGTACGATGGCTCAGGGGAATTGAGTATCCTGTCCCCGAAACTTGCGCGGATGCGGCCGGAACGTTTGCGCGCGGGAGGGGTTTGGACCCATGGAGCCCGCCCGAACCCGAGAGTCGTTTCAGCAGGTGCCCCCATGCGATACGCCCTCTTCGCCCCCCTTGCCGCCGCGCTCGGCCTGCTCGCAGCCGGCCCGGCCCTGGCCGGCCCCCCGGAGCACGTGCCCGGCGTCCGCGCCCGGTACTACAGCGACACGGACTTCGAGACGGTGATCGCCGACCGCATCGACCGCGAGATCCGCATCGAGGAGAGAGAGGAGCCTCTTCCACTCCACGACCGCGACGACGACACCTACGCGGTCCGCTGGACCGGCCTCCTGGACGTCCCGCGCACCGGCGAGTACACCTTCCGCGCCCGGGTGGACGACGCGTTCCGGATGTGGATCGACGGCGAGGTCGTCATGCCGCGCTGGGTCTACCGCCAGGGGCAGACCGACGAGACGCTCCGCCTGGAGGAGGGCTTACACCCGATCCGGATCGACTTCCGAAACACCGGCGGCGGGGCGCTGCTGGACCTCCAGTGGCAGGGCCCGAAGCTGCGCGACGGCCGCCTTGGCTCCTACCTGCGGACGGGGCCGTGGCAGGGCATGCCGTTGGCCGCCGCCGAGGCCTTCGCCGACCCGACCGACCGCGTCCCGGGCCTCCGGGCCGCCTATTACAAGGGCGAGGACTTCGGCGAACTGGCCGCCGTCCAGCTCGATCCCGGCATCCGCGTGACGGGCACGTTCCCGTTCGACGACGGGCGCCGCGAGGACCTCGCCATCCGCTGGACGGGCGCGCTGAAGGTCGACCGCAAGGGCAGGTACCGGTTCCGGGCCACCTCTGACGACGGGCTGCGCCTGTGGATCGGTAACGAGCTGGTGCTCGACGTGTGGGAGGCACGGAACGAGACCACCGCTGACGTGCACCTGGATGCGGGCTGGCACGCCCTTCGCTGCGACTACAACCAAGGCCGGGGTGACCTGTCGCTGGACCTGACGTGGGAGGGCCCGGGCGTCCAGCGCGGCCCGTTGGCGGCCGAGGCGCTGGCGACGACGCCTTGGCACGGCATGGCGGCCGCCCAACCGATGGTGTGCCTGCTGATGCTCGGTCACTCCAACTTGGGAGGCCATGCGGAGAGGCCCTTCGACCCCGGCCCGCGGGCGTACCTCTACGACGTGGACCGGCGGCTGTGGCGGCACGTCGAGGACGGCGACCGGGGCGCCGCCGCGGCGCTCCTGGCGGCCCTGACAAAGGCGTATCCGGACCTCCGGTTCGGGGCGGTCAAGGTCGTCGAGACCGGGTCCCGCGTCGAACAGACGTGGCGCCGCGGCAAACAGGGCTACCGGAAGGCTGTCCAGGCGGTCGACGCCTTGCCGCGCGGCGCCACGCTGGCCGGCGTGGTCACGCTCCTGGGCTGGCCGGACGCCGGCGAGTCGAAGCGCGACGTGGCCGAGGGCTTCGAAGCCAACTACCGGAAGATGGTCGAGGAGCTGCGCCGGCAGATCGATCGGCCGCGGTTGCCGTGGATCGCGAGCCGCGTCGAGTTTGGCCGATCGGCCATGCGGAAGGACGGCACGCCCGAGGACGAGTGGCAACTGGTCTACGACGCCTTCCCGAAGCTGGCCGAGACGATGGACGGCCTGCGCGTCGTCGAGTCCGAGGGCTGCGACCTGATCGACAACCACCATTACAGCCACAAGGGGTACGTCACGTGGGCCAAGCGGACCCTCGACGTCTTCAAGGACCTCGGCCTAGTGAAGCGCGTGGCCGCCCGAACGAAGGAGCGACTCGCGGCGCGCGGCGTGCCGGCGAGGGTGCTGGCGGCCCCGTCGCCCGGCGCGGGCGACCCGGAGCGGACCGTCGCGGAGGTCGAGGCGGTGGTGCGGCGGCACTCGACGGCGCGGTCGCTGGAGCAGCTCGGCACGTACGACCACTGCCTGGTGGTCACCGAGTACGAGGTCCGGAAGGTGCACAAGGGCGAGCTGCCGGAGAGGCGATTCCTGACCGTCCAGTTCAGCATCCGCGACCGTACGCTCCAGCCGGCCCACGACTTCCGCCCCGGCGACGTCCACCGCCTCCGGCTCGGGGAGTGGGCGGCCCAGACCCGCTGGCACGGCGAGGCCATGGACGACACGATCATGGACCTGCGCCGGCCCCTGCACTGGGTCCACAACCGTAGTGTTGCTCCCCGCCCTTGTCGTAGCGGGCGATGTTTTGCTGTACTTTTT
>CAYNLG010000160.1:0-2291 GCA_964397995.1 uncultured Anaerolineales bacterium | reverse complement strand
AACCCCTGTTACCGGGATGAGAACCCGGCGTCCTAGGCCGCTAGACGATGGGGGCACCCATGGCCGACCGGTCGTTCGGTCGGTTCCGCCAAGTTGTCGTGGCACGCGGCATGGGGCGGCCTAGGGCCCCTACTCCTCGCCGTATGCCTTGCTGTCCTCCATCAGGCGGCGGACGTCGCCGGTGTCCGGCACCACCTCGCCGCCCTCGGCCGCCTCCACCGTCCGGGCGATCTCGGCCAGCAGTTCGCGGGCCAGGCTCTCGTCCCAGCCGATCCCGGTCCAGACGGTCTCGGCCTCGCGGGCCCGGGCAGACGCCCGCGTCGGCATCGCCCGGGGCACTTCCTCGTCGATGGCCTGCGGCCCGTGGGCGGCCATGGCGACGGCCTCGGCCGTCCCTTCCCGCTCCAGCAGGACCGCGGCCCGGCCGGTCATCTCCAGGCCCTCGCGTCCGAGTTCGAACGTGACCGTCCGGCGGTATCGCACGTCCCGCCGCACGTCGGCCATCGTCGTCGCGGGGCCCTCGCTGGAGATTTGCGGCTCGGTCCGGATGACGCCGCGTATCCAGTTCGCCTCGGCGATCTCGAAGTGCCGCCCGATGACATCGCGGGCCGCCTCAAACGCCCGCTGGCGGTCGTGCGTCGGCAACTTCCGCGCCTGCCAGGCCCGGGTGGCCTGGCAACCGGCGGCAAGCGCCACGGCGACGAGCACCAGGAAGCGTCGGTTCACGGGATCACCGGCCGGGGATAGTACGTGGCGGCGCGGCGGGTGTCAAGCCCTTTGCGGTTGCTCCACGGGCCGCCTTCGCCCTAGAATCGGCGGCGTGGCCGCGTGGCGCGGCCGGGGGAGGAGGCGGCGATGGCCGAAACGCGCGTGGCACTGTTTCCGGGGGCGTTCGACCCCCCGACGCTGGGGCACCTCGACGTGATCCGCCGGGCACGCGACCTGTGCGACCGGCTCGTCGTCGCGGTCGGCGACAATCCGGCCAAGACGCATCTGCTCCCGGCCGAGACGCGGGTCGCCCTGCTCCGCGACGCCCTCGCCGGCGCCGGCGGCATCGAGGTGGCGGCCTACACGGGGCTCACGGTCGATTTCGCCCGGGAGGTCGGCGCGTCGCTCCTGGTGCGTGGCCTGCGGCGGGCGGACGATTTCGGCCACGAGCAGCAGCTGGCCCTTATGAACCGGGCCTTCGCGGGCATCGAGACCGTCTTCGTCCTGGCCGACGCGTCGGTGAGTTTCATCAGCTCGCACCTGGTGCGGCAGGTGGCGGCCGGCGGCGGCGACATCTCGGGCCTGGTGCCGCCAAACGTGGCCGAGGCGCTGGCGGGTGCGGGAGGCTGAACGCACGGGCGAGCGCGCCGAGCGCGCACGCTTTTCCCGGCCATGTTCAGCCTGGATGCGGAGCCGCCCTATTTCACGCGGACGGTGTCGGCGGCCGCGAAGGTGCCTGCGGCCGGGTCGGCGTAGGCGCCGGTCAGTTCGAGTACCGCTGTGCCGGGCGCGAGGGCCAGGTCGGCGACGGCGAACCGGGCCGCCACGTGGCCGCAATCGTCCGCCCACACCGCCAGCGGGGCCGCGCCGTTCAGGGCCAGCGACTCGGCCACCACCGCCGCGGCGGGGATGTTCGAGTGCACCGTCACATCATCCACCTTGGCGGTGACGATGGTCTGCGGCGAAACCATGATGGCGGCATCGTCGCTCTTGACGCTCTTGTTGGCGAGCGCCACGCCCGCGAAACCAGCGGCCAGCAGGACCAGAACAGCCAAGACAACAAGCAGTGTGCGGACCATGGTTCAGCTCCTTACCCCTCGCGTCGCCGCGTGCCGACGGCCGGATCTGTCCCCCGACATGCCACTTGCAGTATACCTCCGCAACGTGGCCGGTGCCAAACAGCGAAAGCCGCCGGTACCGGATTCCTGAGACGAAGGAAGCCACGCGAGGAGGCAAGAGTGAGGCGGGCCTTGTTCCGAGGCAATACCCCCGGCGTTCACCGGCCGGCACGCCACGGCGCGCAGTGCTGGAGGGCCGAACGGCAGACAGCCGGAAGAAGACGCCAGACGACCGCCATGGCGGCGTCCGAGCCGGCGCAGTCCATCCAGGACAACACACGGCAGAACACCCTACGCCGCGCCGAACCCCCGCTCGGCAATCTGGACTGCCAGGAGCAGGGCCCGAGCCTTGCTGAGCGTCTCCTCGTACTCCCGCTCCGGCACGCTGTCGGCGACGATGCCCGCCCCGGCCTGGACGTCGATGTGGCCGCCCGAGAGGACCATCGTTCGCAGGGCGATGCAGGT
>CAYNLG010000159.1:0-2304 GCA_964397995.1 uncultured Anaerolineales bacterium | reverse complement strand
TTCCGGGGGAATCAGCACGACCTCTCCCGCTCGGACGGCGTGGCAGGCGTCATCGTCGCCGAGGGTCAGCGTGCCTCGTCCTTCCAGGATGTAGAAGACCTGCTCGGTATCCTCGTGCCGGTGGCGCGGCGGCGACTGGCCCGGTTCGAGCACGACCACGAAGGCCTCCGAGCACCTCGCCTCGGAGCGGTCGAACACGAGGTCGTTCACGTGCGTCGGGAAGCGATATCGCTTGAGCTTTTCTGTGGGGTATATGTATGTCATGTCACGCCTTGTCCGCTCGAGTCGTATACTCTACATCAGTCACATTCGCTAGCAGCCTCTTCACAGGCCGGGGGGGGCCCTCGCTTCGTCGCCGCCCGCGCGTCGCGCTCCATGCGCCGCCCGGCCGCCGCATACACGCTGCCTTGGAGGCACTCGGCCGTCCCCTCGCCGCGGTCCACCCCGAGATGCTCCTCGCCACGCTCGTTCAGGAACCTCGTGATTCGCATGTCTGTGGTCTCCTGGCCGGCTTCACGGCGGTTGCCACACGGGGCCTGCCCCAACAAGATCGCCGTACATTAAACCCGCTCAGGCCTTCACTTTCGTGCCAATTTGTGACACAATCGTGCCAGCTTAAGACCAAGGGAAGGACGTGTTGCATGCCACAGACGCGGCGCATCGCGCTTGTGCTCTCGGCGACCGACATCTACTCGCACCGGATCAGCGCCGGGATCGGTCAGTACGCCGATGCCCACGAGCCCTGGGACTTCTACCTGCACGTGGGCCGGCCCCGTACCCTGAACACCATCGCCGGGTGGCCCGCCGACGGTATCATCACGAACACCCTCGAGGGCAACTTCGGCGACGTGGTTTCGCGGTCGGGCATCCCGGCAGTGGCCATCACGAACCGCCGGCCGGAGGGCCCGCTGTCGCGCGTCATCGTGGACGACGCGGCCGTTGCCCAGGTCGCCGCGGCCCATCTTCTGGACTTCGGCCTCAAGCACTTCGCCTACCTCGGTCATGCCGACCGGAGACACGGCGGCTCCGGGCTCCGGGGCCGAGCCTTTGCCGCCGCCATTGAGGAGGCCGGCGGCACGTGCAACCTGAGGAGATCCCGAGCCGTGCACGGCCGGCGGGCGTGGGAGGCGGTCCAGGACGACCTCGCCGCGTGGCTCTTGGGCCTTCCCTCGCCCATGGGCCTCTTCGCCTACACCGACTTCGAGGCGTGGCCGGCGGCCCAGGCCTGCCGGCGGGTCGGGCTGCGGGTGCCGGACGACGTGGCCGTCCTGGGCGTGACGGATGACCCGCTGGTGACGCGTCTCGCGACGCCGCCGCTGTCGAGCGTTTCCCTGCCGCTCGAGAAACTGGGCTACGAAGCCGCCGCGCTCCTCGACCGGCTGATACGCGGCGAACAGGCGCCGGCCGCGCCGGTGACGATCCCGCCCGAGGGCGTCATCGCCCGGCGGTCCACGGAGTTGATGGCCGTCGCGGATGAGGACGTCGTCCGGGCGCTTCGCCACATCGAGGCCAACGCCCGCCGCGCGCTTTCGGTTGACGAGGTCTGCGAGGCGGTGGCCGTCTCGCGCCGGACGCTCCAGCGCAAGATGCAGGCGACCCTTGGCCGGTCCCTCCGGGCCGAGATCCGCCGCGTCCGCGTCGACCGTGCCTGCAGCCTGCTCCGCGATACGGACCTCGCCATCGCCCAGGTCGGGCGACAGTGCGGCTTCCGCTACACCCATCACTTCTGCCGTGTCTTCCGCCGGGAACTCGACTGCACCCCGTCCTCCTACCGAGCCCGCTACCGTAGCGGCGGCTGACGCCGCCCGTAAGCCGCCACGCCCTTCGACCCCTGCGGCGAGCACCGGGCGATGTACCGCGACGACGGGTATGAGGTGACCGAACGGCAGGCCCGCCGGACGCGTGAAAAGATTCCCATTATTCCGGCCTGCTTCCCTTGACACGGGGGCGGTTATGGGTGTCCCCCAAACTTCAGAGAGAACTGTCCCAAGAATGGAGTATCTGGATTCTCAAGAATCGCATCCCACACGCGTGCTAACAGGGATCCGTAGACCTGACCGGCGACCGCAGCCTGCCGGCCTTCAGCGCTACCAGACAAGACGCAAAGGGGGCGGTTGTAAGACACACTCGCCGGGATCAATCTTGCTGCATGGGCATAGTCGGGAACCGGCGTTCCCGCTGTCGATAACGGTGAGGGAGGCCCGCACACCCCAAACGAAATGCGGATTCAACTCTGAAACGCAACAGGGGTGAGATTCACTCTCGCAGCACCTCATGGGGCGTTCGGTAGCCCAGGCATTTCCG
>CAYNLG010000158.1:0-2574 GCA_964397995.1 uncultured Anaerolineales bacterium | reverse complement strand
ATGCCCCCGAAAGGAGACCCGCGTGCACCGACTCTGGGCCCCATGGCGCATGCCCTACATCACCGGCCTCGACCCCGAAGACGGCCCCGCCTCGGGCGGCGACTGCTTCCTCTGTGCCGCACGCGACACCGAGGACGACCGCGGCGCCCTGGTCGTCCTGCGCGGCACGCGGGCGCTGGCGCTGCTCAACCGGTACCCGTACAACAACGGGCACGCGCTGGTCGCGCCGCACGCCCACAAGGCAACGCTCGCGGAACTCGACGACGCCGAGGCGCTGGAGCTGATGACCCTGACCCGCGACCTCACCGGCCTCCTCGGCCGCGCCATGCGCCCCGACGGCTTCAACGTCGGCCTCAACCTCGGCCGCGCCGCCGGCGCCGGCCTGCCCGGCCACCTCCACGTCCACGTCGTGCCGCGATGGAACGGCGACACCAACTTCATGCCGGTGCTGGGCCAGACGAAGGTCATCCCGCAGGCCCTCGACGCCCTGTGGGCCCAACTCCGCGACGCCGTCGACGCCGCCTGACCGCCGAAAGGGGACTGCCGTGCTCAACCGCGAGGACTGGGAAGCACGCGAGGCCGCGACCCTCGCCCCGTACGCCGCCAAGAGCGCCGAGAGCCGCGGCCGCACCCACAAGGAAGCCGAGCACCCCTACCGCACCGTCTACCAGCGCGACCGCGACCGCATCATCCACAGCCGCGCCTTCCGCCGACTCGAATACAAGACCCAGGTCTTCCTCACCCACGAGGGCGACTTCTTCCGGACGCGCCTGACGCACACCCTGGAGGTCGCCCAGATCGCCCGCACCCTGGCCCGGGCCCTGAACCTGAACGAGGACCTGACCGAGGCCATCGCCCTGGCCCACGACCTCGGCCACACCCCCTTCGGCCACGCCGGCGAAGAGGCCCTCCGGGACCTCATGAAAGACCACGGCGGCTTCGAGCACAACCGCCACGGCATCCGCATCGTCGACCACCTCGAACACCCCTACCCCGCGTTCCCCGGGCTGAACCTCACCTACGAGGTCCGCGAGGGCGTCGCCAAGCACGCCACCGTCTACGACGCGCCCCACCCCGAAGCCGGCCGCGACTTCGACGACGGCCCCCCCACCCTCGAAGGCCAGGTCGTCGAACTGGCCGACGGCATCGCCTACGACAGCCACGACCTCGACGACGCCCTCCAGAGCGGCATCCTCGAGACGGCCGACCTTGTCGACCTGGCCCTCTTCCGCCAGGCCTCGGAGGACTTCGCCGAGTCGCTCGCCGACCTGGGCCCCGACCAGCGGACCCGCCGCATCGCCAAGCTCCTGATCGACCTCATGGTGACCGACGGCCTGCGGACGAGCCGCGCCGCCATCGACGCCGCCGGCGTCCGCGGCGTCCGGGACGTGTGCGCCCAGCCGGACCGGCTGGTGCGGATGAGCGAGGCGCTGCGCGCGAAGGTCCGCCAGCTCGAAGAGGTCCTGATGACCCGCGTCTATCGGCACTACCGCGTCATGCGGATGATGACCAAGGCCAAACGGTTCATCCACGAGATCTTCAACGCCTACCTCGCCAGCCCCGACCAGCTCGCCCCGAAGTACCGCCAGCAGATGAAGACCGACGGGCCCCGCCAGGCCATCTGCGACTACGTCGCCGGCATGACCGACCGCTACGCCCAGAGCGAGTACCTGCGGCTGTACCAGCCGTTCGAGCGGGTCTGACCGGGCCGCCGTTGGCCGTGGCCTTTCTATAAAGTACGATGACACGTCCTCGCTTTGCCATGGCGGCGAAGTCGCTGCCGTTCTTCCTGCCTGCCCTTTTCGCCTCGGCGCTTGCCGCCACGATTGTCGTTCGCCGTTGCTGCTCTATGCCCTGCGGTGCCTTCGCGGCACCGCTTTGGCTGCCGTTGCCGTCAGCCCCCGAAGGGGGCGCGAGATCATAGCCCCGGGTATAGGCCGCCGCGGGCGGCCGGAACCCGGGGAAACCGAAACCCCTACCACGTTTCTGTTCTCTTTGTTTTGTTTTGAGCGCCCTGAAAGGGCGACAGACCGGCCCACCCTCGGCCGCCCCTGGCGCCGCTCAAACAAAGAGCATAAACAATAAAGAAAGGTGGCGTTGTTTCGCTCGCGTACCCCGAGCTTCCGCCCTGGGCGTGCACATACCTCCATGACTTCCTGCCCTATATCTCTCCGCCTTCAACGCCCGGGCCATCCGGCCTTCTCTTCGTCACTCCGTCACTACGTTACTTCGTTACTCCTTAATGCAACGCCGCCCTTCCGGCACCGACGTGGCCGGCACCCCCGCCGCCCTCAGGCATGGACGTACGGACGGATGTCGTTTTGCTGTTGGCTGGCATTCCGCATTCCGGCTTGCGCATTCAGACTGCCCAGCCTGCCCACCTTATCCATCCTGCCACCCTTGCAAATCTGCAGCGAACGGTTCGCCATGCGTCCGGCGCCACCGGCCGCGCGGGCCGGGTCGGCGGCCGGGGATCACGTGCCGCCGCGCGCGGCGCCCCAGCCCGCCGGAAAAAAAAGGACAAAAACCGGCAAAAAAAAGACAGAAGGGACCAAAAAGAGGACACAGAACGGC
>CAYNLG010000157.1:0-2579 GCA_964397995.1 uncultured Anaerolineales bacterium | reverse complement strand
CCCTCGATGTAGCGGCGGCGGCCGAGAAGGGTGGTCACGTACCCGTCGTCCTTGGCCCGCGCCAGGACCTCGGCCGTGAACGTCCGCACCCCCTGGTACCGCGCGAAGTACTCGTCGATGAAGGCCTCGGCCTCGCCGACGCCGATGCCCAGGTCCCGCGACAGGCCGTAGGCGGTCTTGCCGTAGATGAGACTGAAGTTGACGATCTTCGCCGACCGCCGCTGATCGTACGTCACCTCGTCCTGGGCCACGCCGTAAATCTCGGAGGCGACGAACGTGTGGATGTCGCGGTCCTCGCGGAACGCCCGCACCAGGGCCGCGTCGCCCGAGTAGTGGGCCAGCATCCGCAACTCGATCTGCGAGTAGTCGGCCGCCAACAGCACCCACCCCGGTTCGCCGGCGACGAAGGCGCGGCGAATCTGACGGCCCTCCTCGGTCCGGATCGGGATGTTCTGCAGGTTCGGGTCAGAGCTGCTGAGGCGCCCCGTGGCCGTCACCGTCTGGTTCAGCGACGTGTGGATGCGGCCCGTCTCTGGCGAGACGAGTTGCGGCAGGGCGTCCACGTACGTGCTCTTCAGCTTCGCCAGTTGCCGGTACTCCAGGATGAGCCGGGGCAGGGGATGGCGGGCCGCCAACTCCTCCAGCACCCCGGCCGCCGTCGATGGCCGCCCCCCCTTGGCCGTCTTCTTCAGCGGCTTCAGGCCGATCTCGTCGAAGAGCACCTCGGCCAGCTGCTGCGGCGAATTGATCGTGAACGGGTGCCCGGCCACCTCGTAAATCTCACGCTCCAGCGCCTCCAGCCGCGCCCCCAGGGCCGCGCTGATCTCCTCCAGCACGCCGGTGTCCACGGCGACGCCCGCCTCCTCCATGGCCACCAGCACCGGCACCAGCGGCATCTCGACGTCGCGCGCCAGGGCCTCCAGGCCCGCCTCCGCCAGCTTCGCCTCCAGGTGCTCCTTCAGGCGCCACGCGACGACGGCGTCCTCGGCGGCATACTCGGCGGCCTGGTCGAGCGGCACCTCGGCCATCGTCCGGTCCGTCTTCTTCGGGCCCAGCAGGTCCGTCAGCGGAATCGTCCGGTGGCCCAGCAACTCCAGCGCCAGCGCGTCCAGCCCGTACTCCCGTCGCCCCGGCTGCACCAGGTACGCCGCCACCATCGTGTCGAACAGCGGCTCGGCCACCTCGAGGCCGGCGTGGCGGCAGACGCGAAGGTCGTACTTCAGGTTCTGGCCGACCAGCACACGGTCCGCCGAGGCGAGCGCCGGGCCGAGTGCCGCCACCACGTCCTCCAGCGGCAGGCACCGGTTCCGCTCCGGCGCAAGGACCGGCACGTACCAGCCCTCGCCGGCCGACCACGCGAAGCTCAGCCCCACCAGCCGCGCCCCCAGCGGGTCCAGCCCCGTCGTCTCGGTATCAAAGGCAAAGGCGTCGCGCTCGGCTAGGGCGGCGGCCAACGCGTTCAGCTTCTCCGGCGTGTCCGCGAGGCGGACGCGCATCCCCTCGGCCGCCGTCTCCGCCGCCAGCTCGAACTCCTCGATGAACCGGTTGAACCCCAACTCGCGGAAGAGGTCCACGACCTCGGCCCGGGCGATGCCGTCCGGGGTGGCGCACGTCTGGAGGTCGAGCGTGACCGGCGCGTCCTCGCGCAGGACGACCAGGGCGCGGCTCAGGCGGGCCTGGTCGGCGTGCGCGCGGAGCCGCTCGCCCAGCTTGCCCTTGATGCCGTCGGCCGCCGCCAGCACCGCCTCCAGCGACCCGTGCTCGGCGATGAGCTTGACGGCGGTCTTCTCGCCGACGCCGGGGACGCCGGGGATGTTGTCGGAGGCGTCGCCCATCAGGGCCAGGACGTCGGTCATCTGGGCCGGCGTCACGCCGCGCTTCGCCTCGATTCCCGCGGTGTCCAGCCGGTCGAAGCCCTTCGTGTCGAGCATCGTGACGCCCGGGCCGACGAGCTGCTCCAGGTCCTTGTCGCGGCTGCAGATGACGACCTCGAGGCCCGCCTCCAGCCCCTGGCGCGCCAGGGCCGCGATGCAGTCGTCCGCCTCGAAGCCCTCGGCCTCGGCCGTCGCCACGCCCAGGGCCTCCAGCACGCGCCGGGCCCGGTCGATCTGCGGGCCCAGGTCCTCCGGCATGGCCTTGCGCGTGGCCTTGTAGTCGGCGTATTGCGCGTGGCGGACGGTCGGGCCGCGGCTGTCGAAGGCCGCCACCAGGTACTCCGGCCGCTCCTCGCGGAGGACCTTCAGGAGGGTGGCCGTGAAGCCGAAGGTGGCGCCGACGGGTTCGCCGCGCGGCGTGGTGAGGTTGCGGATGGCGTAGTAGCTCGCGTAGAGCTGGCCGTGCGAGTCGAGGATATACAGGCGGGGCATGGACGGCCTTCCAGGGACGCGGGCTCGGCCGGCGGCGGGGCCGATGATACGCCGCCCCCCGCGCGGGGTCAAGGCGCGTTTCGCCTCCTTGCGGACCGGGCGGCGCCGCTCGTACAAGCCCGTGGCGGGAGACGGCCGCCCCGACGGACGCCGGGCGCCGGGGTGTGACTAATTTTTCTGGCGCATTCTAAATCCTTTGCTAGCCTTGTTTTG
>CAYNLG010000156.1:0-2593 GCA_964397995.1 uncultured Anaerolineales bacterium | reverse complement strand
GCCAGGGGATGACCTGGTAGGCCCCGTCCTTGTGGCGGAAGGCGTTCCATTTCATGCCGAGGATTTCCTCGGGCGCCCGGGGATGGACGAGGTAGCCTTTGGTGCGGTCGACCTGAATCAGTGTCGTGGGCTTCGTGGTCGGGTAGACGTCCTTGGGCACGCGCATCTCGAGGGCCCGGTCGATGGTGAGGGCGATGTAGTCCCAGACCCGGAGGCAACTGATCTCGCCCTTGGGCACGGGCTTGCCCCAGCCGGGGCTGCCGTTCATGTCCTTGTAGCCGCCGTGCCCGACGTTCCGCAGCACGAGCTGGTGGCCCAGCCAGCCGGTGTTGGCTTGGTAGTTCAGCAGGCTCGGCCGCACGTGGCGGTACCACGTGCCGGACCACTCCTGGTCGCCGTTGATGGCCAGGTGCATCACGGACTCGTCCTTGACGCGGGACCACTCGGGCATGGGCCACGTGGGCGTTTCGCCGTGGTAGGAGATCGAGGCGATGACGCGCGTGGGGAACCACCACGTGGTGCGGAACGGGAAGCGTCCCCGCGAGGACTTGCCGAGGGTGATCCAGGGGGCGTGGCGGTACTCGGCGATGCCGGTCTTCTCGGCGACCAGATCGAGGACCTCCGCGAAGCCCGTGTCCGCGAGGGTGGGGGGCTCGACGCGCTCGATGACGGCCCCGGCGAAGTGGCGCAGGTACACGATGCCCATCTCGTGCTTGGCCGCCACCTCACGCACGGCCGCGTGTTCGCCGATGTGCTTGGAGTCGGTGTTGTTGGGGATCAGGAACGCGGCGCGGATCCGCTTGGCCTTGGGCGGGGTCCAGACCAGGACGTCGGCCTTGGGGGTCCGCCGGGTCTTCTCAATGCGTCCCCGCTCCTTGTCGCTCTGGGGCCAGTCGGCCGTGATCTCGGGCGGCAGTTTGAACCCGACCGGCCAATGGGGCAGCTCGGCGTAGGAGGCGTCGAGGTCGGCATAGGCCGGTTCGTCCTTGGCCTTGGCCGCCATGGCGCTCGGCACAAGCAGGGCCAGCGTGGCTGCCGCGACGCAGCTCAACGTGATAACATGATGTCGCATGACGTCCGGCTCTCCTTTGGGTCTTCCGGCCCCACAGGTCCCCCGGGCGGCGGGTTCCGCTCCAGGGGCGAACCGCCGGGTCCGGCACGGTCCCGCCCGGCCTCCACTCTGTGCAACCCCCGATGGGGCCGAGGGGCCCGCAGGAAAGGGGCGGCGCGGGGACCGGAGCGCGCGGGCCGGGACCGACCGCGGCCGGCCGGCGCGGCCGTGAAGACGCTCCGGGCCCTGCTGGGCCTGGTGCTCGAGCGGGAGGACGACGGGCGTTCAGACGCCGGGCAGGCGCGCGACGAGGCGCGGCCGAAGCGGCCGTTTCGCGCGCGGTTAGCGCGGCGTTACAACACGACCCTTGGGCCTGACGAGGACCGGGATCGGGCGGCCGGCGAGGCCGCCGACTCGACCGTCAGGGGCTCGGCCGGGCGCGATGTGGCGAGCCGGCCATTGGCCCTGACGGTTGCCCCATGCGCCCCCCTCGCCATGCGGCACAAACATCCCGGCCACTTTGCATGGCCAAATGGCCACTTTGCATGGCCGCCTGCAGGGGCGGTGTCGGACAACGTGGTGGGCCACCAGGGACTCGAACCCCGGACCCGCTGATTAAGAGTCAACCGCCGTCCGAACGCAAGTCTCAACGGGATACGGACTTACGCACCGCGCCCCCACGCCCTTCAGCGCCCTTTCAGCGCGCCGGCGAAGACGCCCACCGCGCTGCCGAGATGCCGCCCGACCTGGCCGCTGTCGCCGCCGTCTGGCAGGACCTGCCCAAACCCGTCAGGACTGGCATTCTCGCGATGGTATCCGCGGCGGTGCCGGTTGGTGTAACGTCTTCCGTGTAGATTGGCGAGGGCGGAGCCCGAGCAGAGGCCCGGCCCAGCCCGTGGGGTTGTGCAAGGAGGGGGTGATCGCTCCGATGTGTGAGTTGTCCACACGCACACGGTCGAGGAGATCACCCCGATGGAGAACGTATCGCAGGACCCGGCCCACGTGCAAGAGGCCCTTTGGTTGGGGGCCCGCGAGCTGAGCCGACGTTTCACGGCGCGTTGGGGCGAGCGGGTCATGGAGGCCGAACGCGATCTGTTCCTCAGGTGCCAACGTCACGAACGCTCGCCCAAGCGGCGGGGGCATCGCAACGGGTATGAGCGGCGGCGTCTGGACTGCCACTGTGGCCGCCTATGGCTGCGGACGCCGCGGGTGAGTGGAACCGATGGGACGAGCAACTGGCGTTGATCGTCACCGACGGCCACCTCGGCCTGGAGCCCGGGCCCGACCTCGCCGCCGGCTGCCTCTACAACGCCGCCCTGGCCGACCTGCACCGGGGCGACACCGACGCTGCCGCGCGCCGCCTGGCGGCCTACCGGGTCGTGGCGGCCGAGCCCGAGGGAGAGGCCGCCGCGTATCTCGAGGGGCTCGCCGCCTACGCCCGGGGGGCGCGGTCGGACGTGGCCGCGGCGTGGGCCCGCCTCTCGCCTGCCGCCAGGGCCCGGCTGCGGACCGCCTTGCCCGGCGAGGATGACCTCCTGGCCG
>CAYNLG010000155.1:0-2652 GCA_964397995.1 uncultured Anaerolineales bacterium | reverse complement strand
TCGGTGATGTGGAGCAGGCCGTCGACGCCGCCGAGGTCGACGAACGCGCCGAAGTCGGCGATGTTCTTGACGACGCCGGGGCGCAGCTGGCCGACGCGCATCTCCTTGAGGAGCTTGCGCTTGGCCTCCTCGCGCTCTTCCTCAATGAGGCGGCGGCGGGAGACGACGATGTTGCGGCGGTCGGGGTCGATCTTGAGGATCTTGCAGGCGATCTCGCGGCCGATGTACTCGGAAACGTCGCCGGGGCGGCGGATGTCGACCTGGCTGGCCGGCAGGAAGACCGGGACGCCGATGTCGACGAGCAGGCCGCCCTTGATCTTGCGGCTGACGCGGCCCTCGACGACGTCGCCCTCGGCATAGTTGTTGAGGACGCGTTCCCAGCCCTTGATGCGGTCGGCCTTGCGCTTCGAGAGCTGCACCAGGCCGCTCTCGTCCTCGACATCCTCGAGGAGCACATCGACCTTGGTGCCGATGGCGACCTCGCCGGGCTCGTCGAACTCGTTCAGGCCGATGGTGCCCTCGCTCTTGAAGCCGATGTCGATGACGGCCTCGTCGCCGACCACGCGGACGACGCGGCCCTCGACGACGCTGCCCACCTCGAAGTGCTTGACGCTGTCTTCGTAGATCTGCTCAAGCTGCTCGGTCTGGTCGGCGGCGCCGAGAATGGCCTCGACCTCGCGGTCGATATCGTCGTCGTTCAGACCGTACTGGCGGAGAATCTGGGACTTTTGCATGCGGGTGGCTCTTTCCTACCGGGTTCGCGGTCCCGGCACGTCCGTTGGCGCCCCGCGCGGGGCACGTGCCGGGCCGGCGCCTTGGCCGGACGCGGGCCGCCATCGACCCGCGAGACCGCGAATCCTAGGCCATACGCGGGCCGATTGCAAGCCCTTTGCGGCCGATACACGCGCCGGTCCCTGGCACGAGAACGGACCGCCGGCCCCGGCCCTACCGGGAGCAACAGGTCGGCCAACACCACATCCCGCCGGGCCGCCCGTCGCTCACGGGCCACGAGGCCCCCGCCGGCCTGCCAGCTTGGCAGTGCCCGGGGGGCACGACCGGCGATTTTGGCACGTCCCGCGGACGGCTCCGCGCCCGCGACGGCGGCCCCGGCGACAGCTAACCCGCTTCCCTCCAAGGACTTACACCAAATGCCGCACCCGCCGCCCGCTTTGGCACGCCGGTTGCCCTCTCCGGCGTAGCAAGGAGAGCGTGCACCCGCACGGGCCCCGGAGAAGCCGCGGCATGATGCAGGTCGAGGAACCATCGGTCCTGATCGCCGACGACAACGATGCCTGGCGCGAGGCCGTCGACGACGTCCTGCGCCGCGAGGGCCTGCGCACCGTCCAGGCCCGGTGCGGCGAGGAGGCCGTGGAACTGGTCCGGGCCGAGCATCTGGACCTCGCCCTGATCGACTTCCACATGCCGCGTCTCGACGGCCTGGCCACCGTCCGGGCCATCCGCCGCGTCGAGCCCAAGCTGCCGGCCATCCTGATGACGGCCCATCCGCAGGACCTGCCGCCCGCCGAGGTCCAGCGGCTCCGCATCAGCCGCGTCCTTGTCAAGAGCGGCGACCGGCACGGCCTGGTGACGGTGGTGGTGCGGACGATGCGGCGGCGGTGGTAGCAGGCGCGCTGGGCGGCCGCCCGCGCGGCCGCGCTGAAAGGACCCCCCTGCCCCCCGGGGCAGGACAGGTAAACGGACCCATGTGCACCCGCACGGCAAGGAGCGAAAGGAGCTGGCAGTGAAGCTGACACCGATTGGCGACCGCATCGTCGTGAAGCGGCTGGAAGCCGAAGAGAAGACGGCCGGGGGCATCGTCCTGCCCGACTCGGCCAAGGAGAAGCCGAAGCGCGGCAAGGTGATGGCCGTCGGCGAGGGCAAGCGGCTGGAGAGCGGCGAACTGGCCAAGCCGGCCGTCAAGGTCGGCGACGAGGTCATCTTCACCAGCTACGCCGGCACCGAGATCACCGTCGACCGCGAGGAACTGCTCATCATGAGCGAGAGCGACGTCCTCGCCGTCGTGAAATAGGCCCCCATCGCCCCGCCCCGCGGGGCTCGAACCGGCCCGCCCCGCGGGCCCGACCCGGAAGGAGATGCTATCGTGGCTGCCAAGAAGATCGCGTTTGACCAGGAAGCCCGCGAGGCGATTCGGCGCGGCGTGGCGAAGCTGGCCAAGGCCGTCAAGGTGACCCTTGGCCCCAGCGGCCGCAACGTCGTCCTCGAGAAGAGCTTCGGCGGCCCCACCGTCACGAAAGACGGCGTGACCGTCGCCAAGGAAATCGAGCTGGAGGACCCCTGGGAGAACATGGGCGCCCAGATGGTCCGCGAAGTCGCCTCCAAGACCAGTGACGTGGCCGGCGACGGCACCACCACCGCCACCATCCTCGCCGAGGCCATCTTCAACGAGGGCCTTCGCAACGTCACCGCCGGCGCGATGGCGATGGAACTGAAGCGCGGGGTGGACGCGGCCGTGGAGGCCATCGTCGCCGAGCTCCAGGCCATGAGCAAGCCCGTCACGGACTCCAAGGAAGTGGCCCAGGTCGGCACCTGCGCCGCCAACCAGGACGCCGAGATCGGCAAGATGATCGCCGACGCCATGGACAAGGTCGGCAAGGACGGCGTCATCACCGTCGAGGAGGGCAAGAGCCTCGA
>CAYNLG010000154.1:0-2916 GCA_964397995.1 uncultured Anaerolineales bacterium | reverse complement strand
GGTGGCGGTCTTGCCGGTGCCGATGGCCCAGACGGGCTCGTAGGCGATGACCACTTGGCCGGCCTGGGCGGCCGTGAGGGGCTTCAGGGCGGATTCGGTCTGGCGGCGGACGACGGCCTCGGTCTGGTCGGCCTCGCGCTGGTCCAGCGTCTCGCCGACGCACAGGATGGGCGTGAGGCCGAACTCGAAGGCCACCTGGACCTTGGTGGCGATCAGGTCGTCGGGTTCGCCGAAGACGTGCCGCCGCTCGCTGTGGCCGAGGATGACGTAGGCGCAGCCGAGGTCCTTGAGCATGGGGCCGGCGATTTCGCCCGTAAACGCCCCGGAGGCCTCCGTGTACATGTTCTGGCCGCCGACGACCAGCGGCGTGCCCTGGGCCGCCACGGCGACGGCTTCGAGGTAGCACGCGGGGGGGCAGACGCCGACTTCGACGGGCTCGTTGGCGGCCGCCGAGTGGCCGACGTCGGTTGCCAGAGCCACGGCCGTGGCCCGGTCGGTGTTCATCTTCCAGTTGCCGCAGATAAAAGGCTTGCGCATCAGGGTCCTCCGCTGGTTCTAGGCCGGGTTCGGGCTCGTTTCGAAGACGCGCCCGACGGTGCGGGCGATGGTCGCGACCTCCTCCATCATGACCCGGAAGGCGTCCGGGGTCAGTTGCTGGGCGCCGTCGCTGAGGGCCTGGTCGGGATGCGCATGGACCTCGACGAGGACGCCCTGCGCCCCCGCCGCCACCGCCGCCAGGACCATCGGGGCGACCAGTTCCCGCCGCCCGGTGGCGTGGCTCGGGTCCACGACCACGGGCAGGTGGCTTACCTTCTGGAGGTTCGGCACGGCCGCCAGGTCCAACATGTAGCGGGTCGAGGTGTCGAATCCCCGGATGCCCCGCTCGCAGAGCATCACCTGCCGGTTGCCCTCGGCCAGGATGTACTCGGCCGACATCAGCAGCTCTTCGATGGTGGCCGAGGGGCTGCGTTTCAGGAGCACCGGCCGGTTGGTGTGGCCGACTTCGGTCAGGAGCCGGTAGTTCTGCATGTTGCGGGCGCCCACCTGGAGGACGTCGGCGTAGCGGCAGACGAGCTCGACGTCGCGGACGTCCATGACCTCCGTGACGGTCGGCAGGCCGGTCTCGCCGCCGACGTCCTGGAGGAGCTTCAGGCCCTCTTCGCCGAGGCCCTGGAAGCTGTAGGGGCTCGTGCGGGGTTTGAACGCCCCGCCGCGCAGCAGGCCCGCCCCGGCGTCGGCGACGGCCCGGGCGGCCTCGCGGAGCTGGTCGGCGCTTTCGATGGAACAGGGCCCGGCGATGACCGCCAGGTGCTTGCCGCCGATCTTCCGCGTCCCGACGTCGATGACCGTGTCCTCGGCATGGAAGTCCCGGGAGGCGAGCTTGTAGGGCTTCATGATCGGCATCACGGACTCGACGCCCGTCAGCCCGGCGAAAAACTCGGGCTTCAGCAGCGTCTCGTCGCCGATGGCCCCGATGATCGTGCGGAACTCGCCCCGCGACAGGTGCGGTTTCAGGCCGAGGTCCTCGATCCGCTTGACCACGGTCTCGACGGCCGATTCGGCCACGTTCGACTGCATCACGATGATCATCGCAGGCGGTTCCTTTGCCCCGCGGGCGGCCCTAGCTGGCCGAAACGGCCACCGGGAACGACCCCAGGACCTCGATCTGGCGGCAGTGTTCCTGGGCCTCGTCCAGGGCCTTCGCGACACCCTCGTCCTTGACGTGCCCCTCGACGTCCACGAAAAAGAGGTACTCCCACGTCTTCGCCGGCGACGGGTGCGATTCGATCTTCGTCAGGTTGATCCCGTAGCGGCGGAAGATCTCCAGCACCTCCACCAGCGCCCCCGCCCGGTGGACCGTGGCGAAGAGCAGGCACGTCTTGTCGCGGCCCGTCGGCTCGCAGCTCTCGCGCCCGAGCACCAGGAACCGCGTCTGGTTCTGCGGATTGTCTTCTATGGCCGGCGAGAGCACATCGAGCCCGTAGAGCTCCGCCGCCATGCTCGACGCGATGGCCGCCGTCCCGTCCACCCGCGACGCCAGCAGGGCCGCCTCCGTCGTCGACCCGACGGCCACGCGGTCGGCCTGCGCCAGGTTCTGGGTCAGCCACTGGCGGCACTGGTCGAAGACCTGGGCCTTCGAGTAGACCTTGCCGACGCGGTCCAGGGGGGCCTTCGAGAGCAGGTTGTGGTGGATCGGCAGGGCCATCTCGGCCCGGATCTTCACCGGGCCGCGGATGTAGAGGAAGCACTCCATCGTGTCGCGGACGGCCCCGCCGGTGGTGTTTTCGTAGGGCACCAGGCCGTAGTCGGCGGCCGCCCGGGCCACCTGGTCGAAGACCGACGCGATGTCCCGGACGGGCACCAGCTCGACGCTGCGGCCGAACTTCTCGATGGCCGCCAGGTGGCTGAAACTGCCCTCCGGGCCCAGATACGCCACTTTGACCTGCTTCTCGAGCGAGAGGCTCCCGCTCATCATCTCTTTCCAGATGGCCATCAGCGTGGCGTCGCGAAGCGGCCCCGGGTTGGCCTCCAGGACCCGTTCCAGGACCTCACGCTCGCGCCCCGGGGCGTAGACGTCGTCGGTGCCGGCCTCGCGTTTGATGCGGCCGACGTCGACGGCGCAGCGGGCCCGCTCGTTGAGGAGGCGCAGCAAGTCCACATCAATGGCGTCGATGCGTTTCCGCAGTGCCTCGAGGTCCGCCATCGTGCGGTTCTCGCCTTGCTGAGGGCCGATTTCCGGGGTCCGGACGGGGGCATGCGGCCACAGGGCCGCCACGGCGCACACTCTCCCCGCCGGGGAAACGCCAGACTCTATCGAAGCGGCCCCCGGGCGTCAACCCTAAAAGGCCGGGCGCGGTCGCCGGGGTGTGACTACGGATTTTGGCACTAGGCGGCCGCCTGGCGTTGGCTCATCCA
>CAYNLG010000153.1:0-2932 GCA_964397995.1 uncultured Anaerolineales bacterium | reverse complement strand
TGGCGGACGTGCCGATCGGGATCATCGAGGGCCGCGACGAGCGCCGGGACGAGATCGCCGTCTTCCCTGGCCCCGGCTGCCGCGCGGGCCGCACGCTCCCGGGCGACGGGATCCGGGACGGCCAGCGCCGTGCCCGCGCGCGGGTCGTCCGGCGCGACGCGAAAGGGCGTCTCGTGCGGCGGGTCGGCCTGGGCGGCGGGGGTGTCGGCGTCGCCGCACCCGGCGAGGGCCGCCAGCGCTGCCGCCACGATCGCCGCCAGTCCATACCGCATCATCCGTCCCTCCGGGGCAGAGGACCGTGTCACGCCTCGTCGGCCGCCTTCAGTGCGTCGAGCATCGCAAGCCGCTCGCGGAGGAAGCGGCCGGTGTGGCTGGCCTCGGCCTCGGCGACGGCCTGGGGCGGCCCGGCGGCCACGACCGTGCCGCCGCCCGCGCCCCCCTCGGGGCCCAGGTCGATGACCCAGTCGGCCTGGCTGATGAAGTCCAGGTTGTGCTCGATGACCAGCAGGCTGTGGCCGGCGTGGACGAGGCGGTGGAAGGTCCGGAGCAGGACCTGGACGTCGGCCATGTGGAGGCCGGTCGTCGGCTCGTCGAAGATGAAGAGGTACTGCTCGCCTTTGCGCGGGGCGGCCAGGTAGGCGGCCAGCTTGAGCCGCTGGGCCTCGCCGCCCGAGAGCGTCGCGGTGTTCTGCCCGAGGCGGAGGTACCCGAGGCCGACGTCGACGAGCGGCTGGAGCTTGGCGGTGATGGTGTCGTGCTCGCGGAAGTGGGCCATGGCCTCGTCGACGGTCATGTCGAGGATGTCGTCGATGTTGCGGCCGTTCCAGCGGACGTCGAGGACCTTCTTCTTGAACCGTTTCCCGCCGCACGCCTGGCAGACGACCGTGACGTCCGCCATGAAGTACATGTCGTGGGTGACGGTGCCGACGCCCTTGCAGACCTCGCACCGGCCGCCGGAGACGTTGAAGGAGAAGGCGGCGGGCTTGATGCCGGCGACGCGGGCCTTGGGCGTCTCGGCCAGCAGCCGCCGGATCGCCCCGTAGGCCTTGACGTACGTGACGGGGTTCGAGCGCGAGCTCTGGCCGATGGGCGCCTGGTCCACGAGAACGAGGTCGTCGACCAGGTCGAGCCCGTCGACCTCGCGGCAGGCGCCGACCTCGTCGACCGCGCGGCCGCGGTACTGCATGAACTGGCCGTAGAGCACCGAGTGGACGAGGGTCGTCTTGCCGGAGCCGGAGACGCCGGTCACGCAGCAGAGGACGCCCAGCGGCAGGCGGACGTCGATGTCCATGAGGTTGTGCTGGCGGGCGCCCTTGATGGCGATCCATCGCTCGGCGCGCCGGGCGTACGGGGCCATCGCGCGCTGGGCGTGGACCTCCATCTGGCGGGCGGTCTTCGAGGCGTCGCAGCCGGCGAGGCCCGCGGCGGGTCCGGCATAGAGGACCTCGCCGCCCGACTCGCCCGCTCCGGGGCCGAGGTCGAGGATGTGCCCGGCCGCCTCGATCACCTCCGGGTCGTGCTCGACGACGACCACGGTGTTGCCCTTGGCGATGAGGCTTTCGAGGATGCGCACCAGGCGGTGGGTGTCGCGGGCGTGCAGGCCGACCGTGGGCTCGTCCAGGACGTAGAGGGTGTTGGTGAGGCTGGAGCCGAGAGCGGCCGCCAGGTTGATGCGCTGGGCCTCGCCGCCGGCAAGGGTCCGCGTCTGGCGGTCGAGCGTCAGGTACGAGAGGCCGACGTCGTCGAGGTACGCGAGGCGCGATCGCATCTCGCGGAGCAGGACGGCGGCCCGGGCCTCGTCGTCGGCGCCCAGGGCGAGGGCGTCGAACCACTCGCGCAGGGCGTCGACGGGCGTCAGGGCGAGGTCCGCGATGGTCCTGTCGGCCACCCGGACCGCCAGGGCCTCGGGCTTCAGCCGCCGCCCCCCGCAGTCCGGGCATGGGTAGTACCCGCGGTAGCGGGCGATCATGACGCGGACGTGAACCTTGTAGCGCTTGGTCTCGAGCCACTCGAAGAAGCCGCGCACCCCCGGCCAGGCGTCGCCGGGCTGGTCATCCTTCCAGGTGCCGTCGCCCTCCCAGATGAGGCGCTTGGTGGCGGCCGAGAGGTCCATGTAGGGGACGTCGGTGCGGATGCCCTGGCGGTGGCAGGCCTTGCGGCAGGCGTGGTGGAGGTGTTTGTAGGCGGGGGTCTGCCAGCAGGTGATGGCCCCCTGGTCGATGCTTTTGCGCGGGTCGGGGACGACCTTGTCGGGGTCGAGGTCGCTGACGCGGCCGAAGCCCTCGCAGGTGGGGCAGGCGCCGACGGCCGAGTTGAACGAGAAGAGCTGCGGCGTGGGCTCGGGGAACTCCCGGCCACACCCGGCGCACGTGAATCGGATGTCGAACGGCAGCCGCGCCAGATCCTCCTTCTCGGGCCCCAGACGGAGGACGGCGGCGCGGCCGCGGCCGGCCTTGAAGGCGGCCTCCAGGGCCTCGGCCAGGCGGCCCCGGCTGTCGCCCGGCGGGTCGGCCAGCACCAGCCGGTCAAGGATCACCTCGAGCGTCGGGGGCAGGGCCTCGCCGTCGGCTTCCGCGACGTCGATCCACCGGCCCTCGTGCCACAGCCGCCGGTACCCCTGGCGCTGAAGCTCCCGGGCGAGGCTCTCCCACGGCCGGTCCGACCGCTCGATGGGCGCGACCACGAGCAGGCGCGCCTTCGGCGGCAGGGCGAGCACCTCCTCGATCGCCCCCTGGACCGTGTGCTTCTCGACGGTCAGGCCGCAGTCCGGGCAGACGGTCCGGCCGACGTTGGCGAACAGCAGCCGCAGGTAGTCGGCGATTTCGGTGGCCGTGCCGACGGTGGACCGGGCGTTCTTGACCGTGTTCCGCTGCTCCAGGGCGATGGCGGGGGGCAGACCGGTGATGGATTCGACAGGGGGGCGCTCGAGTTG
>CAYNLG010000152.1:0-2990 GCA_964397995.1 uncultured Anaerolineales bacterium | reverse complement strand
ACGATTCCACCTTATCTCAGGCGGGATGCTGTCCAGCGCATGGGGACAAGTTGAGACAACCTTCCTGGGAACGAGCCGGCGCCTGGAGGAGCCCAACCTGCTGTTCGCGGACGGGAGACCGACACATCTGTTTAACGTCATGGGGGCGTGCCCTGAAGACGATGTGTACAGCGGATTCGTGTTCGCGATCGCAGAGGATGTATAGCTGCCCAACCAACCGGATGCACGCGACGGCTCACAGCCGCACGTGATCCACGGCGCTGGAGACACGCAGGCGCGGTTGCTCCAACGGCGGAGGCCAAACCTTCGTGGCCGGTTTCCTCGCCCTCTCTGAGTCAATCACGACCACCTTCCCCCTCTCCCACGCGAACTCGATCGTTGTCAGGAACCCGCCGCACGCCTTGGCGTCTTCCGGGGCAGCAAGGGCCCCTTCGAGGAAGGGTGAACGCGCTCGGCGGCCCGCGGTTCGGCCGCCTCACCTGCGGCGCCGGGATGCCTCAGCGCCGCTTGGGGCGGTTGCCCGCGCCGGCAAGGCCCGACGTGGCGGGTCTGGTAGGGTCTTGAAAATACCCGGCGGCCCGGTACAATGGGCCGCTTGCGTGGGGCCGTAGCTCAGTTGGGAGAGCGGCTGGTTCGCAATCAGCAGGTCAGGGGTTCGAATCCCCTCGGCTCCACCAGTGACATATGCGGGCGAGTGCGCACAAGTGGTAGCGTTTACTACCACTTGCGCGACCTCGCCCTTCTTCTTCCGCGAACCCTCGTCCGGGCAAGTGCGGGCAGGTCCGGGCCTATCCGGATGCCGGCGCGCTGAAAGGGCGCTGCGCGCTGGGGGCGGCGGCTGTCTATCCGGGGACGCCCGCCCCGGCGGGTAAACGTCGTCGGTGCCCGTGGCCCGCGCTGACTCGCGCTCCTGGCCGTCCGGCCCGAGCGCCGGCAGGCGGTCCAGGGCCGACCGCTCGTCCTCCATCAGCGTGTGGGTGTAGTGGTCCATCGTCAGCGTGATCGTCGAGTGGCGGGCCAGACTCTTGGCGACCGCCGGCGTGACACCGGACCGCGCCAGGCGCGTGATGAACGTGTGCCGCAGGGCGTGGAAGTCGGCCACGCGGCCCGACGCGTCGCGGTACAGGATGCCGGCCGCCTTCAGGTCGCGCTTCAGCATGTCGGCGGGCTTGTCCGGCATCCTGAAGAGGACTGCCTGCGGCTCCTTGCCCTCGACAAAGGCGGCCACGGCCTCGGCCATCTCCCGGCGAAGCGGCAGGACGTCTTCCCGCCGGTGCTTGCTGCACGCCGCCTCAACCGTGACCGTCGCCTGGTCCACGTCGCCGAGGAGAAAACTCCCCGGCGTCAGGCTCCCGAGTTCCGAGGCCCGAAGGCCCGTCTCCAGGGCGAGGCGGTACAGCATGGCCCGCTCCGGGCCGGTGAAGCCCCGGAACCGCGGCCCGCGCTCGGCGGCGTCGAGGAGGCGGACGATCTCGGCGTCCGAGAGGGCCCGGCGGGGGTGGCGGCGTTCGGTCCTCGTGTTCAGGTTCGACACCGAGACCATCGGGTCGGTCCGCATCCGCTCGGCGCGGACCAGCCACCGCGTGAAACTCTTGAACGCGCCGACCTCGGCGTTGATGGCCCGCAGGCCCTTGCCCTTGCGCTTGAGGTCGGCGACGTAGGCGGAAACCGTTGCGGCGTCGATCTCGGCCGGCGTCGAGAAGCCACAGGCCCTGGCGAGCGTGCGGACGTAACTCACCGTGGCCTTGATGTACTTCGCGGTGACGCTGCGGCCGTGGAGGACGCCCTCGAAGGCGTCGACGTGGTCAGCCAGCGGCGTGGTCTCCCACTTCGTGTACTGCTCGGCCTTGCCGTCGATGACGCCCTTCGCGCGGAGCATGGCATCGGCCTCGAGTTTCCGCGCGAGGGCCTCGGTGGCAGCCCGGTCCTTGCAGGCCCGGAGGGTCTTGCGCTGGCCGGGCCGCACGAAGTAGGTGATGTAGAAGCAGCCGCCCTTCTTCCGCCGGTAGATGCTGGCCATCGCTCGTCCTTTCCGCCGTCTTCCGCCAACCGGTGATCCCCTACCTCCGGCTCGCGGCCGGGGCAAGGTGATTCCGGCGTATCTTGATGCGATTATTTTCGGGCGGCATGGGCCGCCAGGGCGGCGAAGTACGCCTCGACGTCCGCCAGCCGCCACCGGACCGTCTTGGGGCCGATCCTGAGCGGCCTGGGGAAGACCCCGTGCCCGGCCTCGGCCTGGGCCGCCATCCGCCAGACGCTTCGCTCGTGCACGCCGAGCATCGCCGCCATGTCCTTCACGGTCAGCAGCTTCAGGTGCTCGTCCATCTTGTCACCTGTGGCCCAGGCCCTTGACTCACAGCCGCAACTTGCCCTTACCTGCCATGGTCTCTCTATTGGGTTATTTATGCCGTGTGCGCAAGAAGTGTCCCAGAATCCCGCCACGGGAAGACGGAGAGAGCACTTCCCGTGTTACCTGCTGGGGCGAGAGACCAGACTTCGGGAGGGCAAAAGGAAGGGCTGCCGCTGACGGGCGATCACCTCTTGGCGAGGATTGCTCTTATCCAGGGCCTGCACGCGAGCCAGACTCCGGCAATGACATCGAGGATGCCGGGCGAGCGAAGGCGTGGGTCGCCGTAGGGAAGAAGCGCCGATGGCATCAGCAAACCGGCCGCAAACGCATCGGCCTCCATCTCGATGGTGCGGTCGCTGAGGAACTCGCCCTTCGAGGGGTGGGACTTGCCCGTGCGCCGCAGGTATGCACGGTGTGGCTCCAGGAAGTAGTGTCCCAACTCATGGGCGATGGAGAACCGCGTCCGCGGATGGTGTTGCCCTGGCAGAAGGTACGCGTCATACTTGGTGTTGTAGAGAAGAAGGAAGCGATTCCTGGACCGGTGGTACTCCAACTGCCCGTCAAACCGATTCCGGAAGTCGCCGCCTGAGCTTGTCCCCGCAAACTGGGCGCTGCTTTAAGGTGGAATCGTCTCCGGATA
>CAYNLG010000151.1:0-3002 GCA_964397995.1 uncultured Anaerolineales bacterium | reverse complement strand
GACGTAGTCTGTGGCGTCGCCAACGACCTGATAGGGGACCATCTTCTCTTCGGTGGCCACCTCGTTGTGGCGCCGGCCCATGAACCGCTTGATCGAGAAGATGGTGTTCTGGGGGTTGGTGATGGCCTGGCGTTTGGCGACCTGGCCGACGAGCCGCTCGCCCTTGTCGGTGATGGCGACGACCGAGGGCGTCGTGCGGTTGCCGACGCTGTTGGGAATGACCGTGACCTGTTCGCCCTCGCGGACGGCCACGACGGAGTTGGTGGTCCCCAGGTCGATGCCGATGACTTTGTTGGAAGGCATGCCGTCGCTCCTTTCGTCGCGGTTATGCGGCCCGGCCGCCCGCGAAGACGGCCCGGGATGGAGATTCTTCCGACAGCTATAAGGCAAAGCCGATGCCAAACCGGCGGCGCGGCCCCCGCGGGGCGGCCGAATGGCCCCTGGGGGCTCGATTCCGCATGGTAAAGCCTGGAGCGGGGGGCGGGCAAGGGGGCGGCCAAGTCTGCCAAAGCGGCAGGCCGCGTCCCCCCTCGGCCGCCCACACTGCCGTTTTGGCACATGGCCCGCCCCCGCCCGCGATCCGCCGGAAAACGGTTGACCCCGGGCGCCGGCGCGCTATAAAGGCGGCGTGGACCTGTCCAGAGCGTTCCATCTTCGTGTCGGCGTGCTTCTTGCGGCCGTGGCCGTCGGCGGGTGCATGCTGCCCTTGGCGGTATGGCCCGAGGCGCTGACCCAGGCCGGCCAACAGGTGGCCGTGCCGGGGGCGGCCGAGGCGCCCGGGGGCTTTGTGCTGCTCCGTGTCTACGAGGTGAACGAGTCCGCCCTGGCCGAGGGGGCCTGCACCGTCCGCAACCAGCAGGTCCGCGAGGCCGCCTTCGACTACCGCCGCACCATCGACGTCGAGCCCCCCGCGGGCACGGCCGTCCGGTATCGGCTCCTGGAGGCCCACGTCCTGCCTGTCGGCGCCGATAGCACCGTCGGCCTTCCGGCCCTCAGCAAGACGGGCTGGACGCTGGCCCTGTCGCCGCACATCGAGCGGCCCGGGCCGTACAACGTGACCCATTTCGCGGAGGTCCAGGCCTTTCTGCCGGCGCGGCCGCCGTCGGCGCGGGCCGAGGTGACCGCCGACCTGGCGGCGCTGGAGGCCGGCAGCGACGATCCGATCCGGTGGCGGCACGCCCTCGAGTACGCCCAGCGTGACCTGGAGGCGGCCGAGACGACGGCGTTCCAGGCCCGGGACTTCCTGGAGCGGCAGCTGAACTGGCTGGCGGCTCACAAGGCGGCGGCCTTCGTGCCGGACGGCGTGGCCGGGCCGGCCGGGACCGAGCCCTGAGCGTCCATGCCCCGACCCGCCGCCCATCTTGCCGTGGCGTGGCTCCTGAACCTGCTGGTGCCTTGGACGGGGCACGTGCTCGTGGGGGCGGTGAGCGGCGGGGCGGTCGTGGCGGTCCTCTGGGGGGGATTTGTGGCGGCGTCGCTTCTGCTCTATACGATATGGCCGCAGGCGTGGGAGGCCAACCGGTGGTGGCTCCTGGGCCCGGCGGTGGGCATCTACTTTGCCGGGCAGCTGGCCTTCGCCATCCGGACGGTCGAGCTGCGCCGCGCCGGCCGAACCGACCGCGACACGCCCTTTCGCCGCGCTCTGGAAGCTTATCTCGACGGCCGCCTGGACCAGACCGAGACGATCTGCCGCGAGCTATTGAAACGCGACCCCGAGGACGTGGAGGCGGTGCTCCAATTGGCCTTGGTGGCAAAGCGGCGCGGCCGGCCGGGCGAAGCGGCCCGGGGCTTCCGGCGGGTTCGGTATCTGGACGCCGAGGGCCGGTGGGACGACCTGGTTCACCGCGAGTTGGCCCGCCTGGGGGCCGGATAGGGCGTTTGGGGCGGGTTGCGCCCGCTTGGGCGGGGTCTTTCCAGGTGTCCGGCCTGCCCCCGGGGATTTGCTGCGGACCCCCGCGCCGGCTGTCGATAAACCACCGGAAGGCCGCGCGCCGCCCCCAAGAACCCGGCGGTCTTGAACCCCCCGGGGTCCCCGGCTAGAATACGGTGAACCGAGGGCGCGTCAGAAGCGTCTTTCCGAGTATATGAATCCCCCGGGGTTCGCCCCGGCCACAGAGTGAGGATACCGCATGTTTGAGCGTTTCACGGACCGGGCCAGGAAGGTCATGGCCCTGGCCAACCAGGAGGCCCAGCGGTTCAACCACGAGTACGTGGGGACCGAGCATATTCTGCTGGGCCTCGTCAAGGAAGGCCAGGGCGTGGCGGCGAACGTGCTGCACAACCTGGGGATCGACCTGAAGAAGATCCGCCTCGAAGTGGAGAAGATCGTCAAGAGCGGCCCGGACATGGTGACGATGGGCAAGCTGCCCCAGACGCCGCGGGCCAAGAAGGTCATTGAGTTCGCCATCGAAGAGGCCCGGAATCTGGGCCACAACTACGTCGGCACGGAACACCTGTTGCTGGGCCTCCTGCGCGAGCACGACGGCGTGGCCGCCCAGGTCCTGATGAACCTGGGGCTGAAGCTGGACGAGGTGCGCGGCGAGGTGCTGAACATCCTCGGGGCGACCGTGGAGCAGGAAGGGGCGGAGCGGCAGGGCAAGTCGAAGACGCCCGCGCTGGATACCTTCGGCCGCGACCTGACGCAACTGGCCGTCGAGGGCAAGCTCGACCCCGTCATCGGCCGCCAGGCCGAGATCGAGCGCGTGATCCAGGTCCTCTGCCGCCGCACCAAGAACAACCCCGTGCTGCTGGGCGAGGCGGGCGTCGGCAAGACGGCGATCGTCGAGGGGCTGGCCCAGCAGATCGTAGGCAGCGAGGTGCCGGAGCTCTTGATGAACCGGCGCATCGTCGTGCTGGACCTGGCGGGGATGGTGGCCGGGACGAAGTACCGCGGGCAGTTCGAGGAGCGGATCAAGGCGGTGATGAACGAGGTGCGCCGGGCGCAGAACCTGATCCTCTTCATCGACGAGCTGCACACGCTGGTCGGGGCCGGCGGCGCGGAG
>CAYNLG010000150.1:0-3311 GCA_964397995.1 uncultured Anaerolineales bacterium | reverse complement strand
ACCTGCCGCGATGGGCGCGCCGTCCGGGCCCTGGCCCGCGGCGCATTCGGCACCGACTACGCCGCCGACCCGGCGGGGTTGACGGTCGAGGGCGGCCGCCTGAAGGGCACGTGCGAGTTGAGCCTCACGGGGGGCATCGGCTGGCCCCAGCCCGTCGAAGCCACATATGCTCTGGACGTCACGGCCGAAGCCGGCACGGTGGCGGGCACCTTCGAGGCCGCGTTCGATGCGGGCAAACGCTTCGAGGGCGCGATCACCGGCCGCGTCCGCGACCAAGACGCCATGGCCGATGCCTTCGCCCTGCCCGACGGCCGGCCGCACTGGCCCGACTACACCGGCCCGGGGTCTGACGTCGCCCCGCTCCCGCCCGAGGTCCCTCTTGTCAAGACGCTGGCGGAGGCCCGCCTCGTCTGGGCCTCCGAAGCGCCCATCACGCAGGGCCGCGAGGCCGGCGACGCCTCCGACGCCGCCAACCTCGGCAAGCTCCGCTTCGTCTACGGCGGCTACAGCTCGCCCGTCGTCGCGGGCGGCCGCGTCTACCAGTTCTTCATGCAGCCGGCCGGCGGGCCGCACGATGCCGGGTTGGCCGAGACGACGCTCGCCGCCGCCGAAACCGGCGAAGAGCGGGCCTTTGCCACCTGGCGGTGGAGCATTCGGGCCGACGATGTCGTCGTCTGCCTCGATGCCGCCGACGGTCGCCTCCTCTGGCAGCGGACCTTCCCCGGCGAAAGCATCAACTGGACCGCCGGCAACAAGCACGCGACCATCAACATGACCCCGTGCGTCCATCGCGGCCGGCTGTACGTCCTTGGTGGCAAGGCCCGCGTCCACTGCGTGGACGCCGCCACGGGCGAACGTCTCTGGGACGTGCCGCTGGAGCCGCACGCCTCGCGGCTCGACGCGGCCCTCAAGGCGGCCCTGCAGGAGCGGCGCCTCGTCCGCGAGGGCGGCGCGTTCGAGAACTTCCTCCTCGGCGCGGGTGACGTCGTCGTCACGGTCGTCGAGGGCGGCGGCCTCGTGGCTCTCGATGCCAAGACCGGCAAGGAACGTTGGCGACGCCCGGCCCGTGCCGTCGGCCGATGGGCCCGCGAGGGTGGCTCCCTGCTCATCGCCTCCACCGGCCGCGACACCCTCGCCCTCGACCCCGCCACCGGCGAGGTCCGTTGGACTCTCGATGGCGTCCGCGACGTGCCGGGCAACGGGACGTGCGCGCTCCACGGCGACCGCCTGCTTGTGGCCGCCTCGCCCGCCGACGGGCGGAGTTATGGAAAGGGCGAACCGCTGGAGTTGCGGCTCTACCGGATGCGCCCGGACGGGGCCGAGCGTCTGTGGACCCACACCGGCGTTCGGAGCCTCGTCCGCCGCCCGCCGGTCGCGTGGTACGGCGGCGGGCTCTTCGCCTCCGACCACGCGCGCAAACGCATCGTGCGAGTCGACCTTGCCTCCGGCCGCACGACGGCCGAGATCGAGGGGAAGTTCGAGTGGCGCTGGCCGGCCGACGGGCGGCTCTTCACGATCCCCGACATGGGGCACGAGACCGCCGGCAACCTGACCGTCGTCTATCGCGCGGCGGACTTATCGAAGATCGAGACATGGGCCCCGCCGCACAAGGCCACCACCGGCTACGACGTGTCGCTGGTGTACCCCGTGGTGGACGGGCGGGTCTTCTATCGCGGCAGCGATCGGCTGTACTGCTACGACCTGCGGGCGCGCGACGCCGAAGGGCGTTGAGACGCAGGCGCCGGCGCATAGGGACCAGCGGACGGCCCCCCCAGACCCGCCCGCCGGCGGTGTCCCATCTCGTGCTCTTGCTCAGTCCCGCGGCTTACCGGCCGCGGCGAAGCAGCCCCAGCGCGCCCAGAGCCAGCAGGCTCAGCGTGGCCGGTTCGGGCGTGTACGGGCCGGAGTTCAGGGCCTTCACCGCGTCCAGGTCGTACCCGGCCGCGCTGCCGCCGTTGTCCAGGCCGACGAACTTCAGCAGGTTCACGTAGTCCAGGTCCGGGTAGGCGCCGATGTCGTAGGCCGTGTTGCCGCTCGTCCGACCCAGGTACGTCCAATCCGTGCCGAGCTCGCTCCCGTAGACGTCGGCGTTCGAGTCGCCGCTGATTACCTGGTAGAGCTGAAGGTCGTTGCCCGGGCCGTCGTAAGCCGTGTTGTCGACATACGCGAGGATCAGCGTCTCCGGGATGTCGACCGAGACGAAGTTGCCATCGTTGGGGCCCAAGGCGTACTCCGGCGGGCCGCCCTCACTTGACGACCCCGTGGGCCGGTCAAAGAGCACCACGGCGTCCAGCCACGGGTCCTCCGCGGTCGCGTGGGCCGCCACGGTGGCCGCCAGCAGCATCGCGCCAGCCAGCCCCACTGTCAGAATCCGCATGCCCCTCATCCGTTTCTCCTCCCTGCCAAGCAGGCGTGTTCGCGTGCGCAAAAGAAACGGGATTGAGGACCTGCCGGCCACCGTGGCCGGTCATCCTCAACCCCGCAACAGGTCGAGTCGTTGTGCCCAGTTGTCGGACGCGGTCAGCGCACCTCGACGGGCCGGCCCGCGCGTCGTTGGCGCTGTCCCCGGCCTGGAGGCGCTGCCCACGTCCCCCTCACGTCGCTAATAGTATACACCAGAAACGCCGGGAAGCAAATCGCGGTCGCCGGCGACGATCGGCGAACTGTTCGACCAGTTGGCCAGCAGGCCGCGCTCAGTGCGCTCGCAAACAGAAGCCCTGCCACGCCGAGGGGACGGTACGTGAGGATGCGGCTCAAGGTGCGTTGATCCCTTCCGGGTGCCGCCGCGCCCTACTCGCGCGTCGTCAGGTACACCATGACGTTGGTCAGCACGGCCCCGGCGTCGGGCGGCTCGTAGCCGCGACAGCCCCAGGCCTCGTACGGGCTCATGCTGAAGATGATGTCGAGCGGCGAGTAGAGGCCCACGAGCCGGGCCCCCGCCCAGAGGCCCCAGAGCTCCGCCCGGGGCTTTGCGACGCGCTCCACGCGGAGCGCGCGGCGGAACTTGACCTCGTCCGTCAAGTCATACCCCCGGCCGCTGCCCAGCGCGCCGGTCACGACCGGATGATCGACCGGGAGCTCGCGGAGCGTCCAGCCGTACGCGCCCGCGAGGCGGCGGAACGCCGCGTCGAAGTCCGCGCTTCCGCCGGCCGCCTCCGCCAGCAGGAACCCGCCGCTCTCGACCCAGGCCTTGAGGGCGTCGCGCTCGGCCTCCGGCAGGTCGAACGTCTCGCTTCCCGTCAGGTACGCCGCCGTCTGGTCCGCGAGGTCGGCCGGCGCGACGCCGCCCGCCGTGACGGGCGCCGTGCGGG
>CAYNLG010000149.1:0-3361 GCA_964397995.1 uncultured Anaerolineales bacterium | reverse complement strand
TCCGGGCAGTAGAGACTCTCATAGCGACTGGGTCAAGTTCTGGGGAGCAGGCCACTCTGTTCGAAGCCGTCGCGTTCGGGTTGCGCCCGCAACCCCAAGGGTTGCACGCGAGGCCCGAACGCAACGCCCCCAAACTCTCGCGCGCTCTCGTTAACATGTCGAGTTAGTTGACAGCAAAAAGTTGCTTGGACGCCCAAACGCAACGGGCCTCGAACTGGCTGGCGGCCCATGTGACGCGCGTTCAGTTGCGGGCGAGGGTGGCCAACCGCCCTTCGCCGCGCCCAGCGGCTGCGGGCCTCTGCTGGACAGCCGACCTGAAAAGGCGATTGACAACGGCGCGTCCGTTAGGTAGTTGTTTGGAATGAGCGGTTTCTCGGGAAGGCGGCGGGTATGAGCACAGATGAGGTCCTGGGCCGACCGTCAGGGCCTCGTCAGGCTGTCAACCGATCGCGGCTCCTTGAGATCGCTCGGTCGAATGACATCCTTGTTGAACTGATTGCGGACCGCGGCGGATACCTGGATGCGCGGACAGTCGACTGGGAGACCTATTGGGGACCCCATGCCACGGGCCTCAGCCTGGCCGGCGAGCAGCAGTTGAACGGGCTGCAACAGGTCCGGGAGGCGTATCTCGCATCGGCCTTCGACCCCTCCCGAATGGCGGCCTACTGTTACGGTTACTTCAGACTGCTTCAGTCAGCCTTGCGCGGCACCATCGGTCGGCCTGCCCCATCGTTCCTACAATCGCTTGTCGGCCTCGAGGTGTTTGGGGTCCGGACATTCTGGGAGCAAGCTCCGTTGGCGGCGGGGGCGGTCAATGTGCGCCATCCGGTCTATCTGCTCGGCCGACTCCGTTGGCCCCGCGCCCAAGCCGACCCGAAGTTTCTGCCCCTTGTCTGCCTGCCTCCAGGTGTTGGGGAAACGCGATGGCTAAGCCGGCTCTTCTACCATTACCGGCAGATATCCCTGGACGCGGATGCAGGCGTTGCCCTTCTGGCATTCCCGGCGGGCCGTCTTGATGAGCGAGCCGCCTCATTCGGGGCTGTCGAGCGGCTGACGACGGCACTACGGGCCAAACCTGATCCGTGGAGTCGCCGCAGGGCCAACCGGATTGCCGACTGCGCCATTGGTCCGTTCCTGGAGCGGCATGGCCCGAGACCAGCCGGCGAGATGGATGGCGAACTCGCATTCGTCGACATCGGTGGGGGATCGGGCATCCTTGTCAGCCACCTTTGCCAAGCCGTGCTTGAGAGATGGGCACCCGCCGTGGCCGACCGCCGCTTTGCGTGGACGTTCGTTGACCTCAGCGTGGGAGACCCGGCACGCCACACGGGGAGTCGGCAACTGCGCCGCGCCATGTCGTTCGCCGAGTACGTGGAGGCGGACTACCGATCATGGGCCCTGCGGGAAGCGCGGGAAGCCGCCACGCCCAAGTGGCACGTTGCCCTGCTTTGCCGGTTGCTGAACAACCTCAGTCGCTTCTCCGTTGAGTGGACGACGAACCGCCGCGAGCAGCGCCTATTGGCCGGTGGCCGGACCAACCCCCCGGTGACACCGCAGGCCGCTTGGCTCCCCATGAACTGCCTCAGCACTGACGCCACGGAGCCTTCGCGTCTGGCCGTGTCAACAGGCCAGGTGGCGCTGCGCGGCGGACGTAGTATGCGGCAACTGTCGCTTACCGATTACTTCGAGGCGCTCCATCGGTTGACGCAGGAAGGGGAGCAACCGCCGGACAGCAGTCCGGCGGCGTTCTTCCCCATGCGTCGCTTCAACCCCGACGCCTTGGTGTTGGGCGATGGTTCGAGCCTGTTCGAAGGGCTCTGCGCCGTCGCAGACGTGGTTGTGGTTGACCACGTGGACCTTGCACCGAGACGACTGGTCCGCCATCTTGAGGCGCATCGGCTTGACGGCTTGGCCGCGTCGGACGTGACCGACGGACGGCGCTCTCACTCGGGCCATCTGCTTTGTGTGACTCGTCGGGACCTTACGCCCTGTCTGCCGGGGAGGCGCGTGTGGTGAACGTCCGGTTCATCGAGCGACGTGGGGCCGTCCTCACACCTTCAGGCTTGGCCTGCCTCGCGGGGGTGCCGACGGTCAACGTAACGAGCGGCTGCGCGCACGGGTGCGTCTACTGCTACGGCCGCGGGTACTCACAGTACCCCGGCGAGGGCGTGGTCTTGGTCTACCGCGACGCCGCGGAGCGGATCAAGAGGGAACTAGCGCGCAAGCGCCGCCGCCCTTATGCGGTCTACTTTTCGCCGTCCTGCGACGCCTTCCAGCCTATCGAGGCGGTCCTCGAAGAGTCGTACCGGTCGATGGCGGCGGTCCTGGAGGCCGGCGTCGGCGTCGAATTCGTCACCAAGGGGGCCACTCCAAACCGCTTCTTCGACCTCTTCAGCCGCCACCCGGGACGCGTCTCCGCACAGGTCGGCTTGACGACGCTCGATGACGGGCTTCGAGCGATATTCGAGCCGGGCGCGGCACCCGTTGGCGACCGGCTGCGTGGCATCGCGAGCCTCAGGGGGGTCGGGGTCAGCGTGTCGGTCCGTGCCGACCCGCTGATCCACGGGGTTACCGATGCCGAGCCAGGTCTCCGAGATCTACTGGCTGCCGCGCGCGAGCGCGGCGTGACCGACCTGGCCGCCAGTTACCTGTTCCTGCGCCCCGCCATCGCGGCCAGCCTCAGGCGGCACGTTGCCGACCGCGGGCTGGTGGAGCGGATCCTGGCCCCCTATGCAGAGGGCGTGCGCTTCGCCCTGCGCGGCGGGTCGGGCGGGGGCCTCGCGCTGCCGGAGGCGATTCGCCGTGCAGGATTCGAGCGGCTGCGCCGCCTCGCATCCCAGTATTGCAGGCAGGTTCACGTGTGCGGATGCAAGAACGCGGATCTCACGAGCGACCGGTGCCATCTCGTTCAGGACCCCTCCCACGCGGCCACCGGTCGCCTGCGGCCATCTTGCACCGGCCTCCTTTGGGAATCGGACCCCTCGCCGTAGGCGCGCGTCAATCCGTGGGGCGCCCCTGCCGATAATTCTGGCGTATCCAGGAGCGCACTTCGCGTGGGCGCCAGACGCTATCCGATTACCCGCGACGCCGTCTACACCCGCCAGTCCGTGGACAAGGGGGACGAGTTCGCCTCCTGCGACGCCCAGTTCATGACGTGCCGCGACTTCGCCACCGAGACGGGCGAGCCGGGCCTGTACTGGATCGGCCAGCGGTTCGACGACGAAGGCCGCTCCGGCGCGACGCTCGCCGCCGACCGGCCGACGCGGCGGCGTCGGTCGTAGAAGGTCGAGCGTGGCCGTCTCCAGTTGCGGGCCACGCGGGCCAGGCCGTAGCGGTGTCCGGTGGAGGGCGAGCGGGCCTG
>CAYNLG010000148.1:0-3452 GCA_964397995.1 uncultured Anaerolineales bacterium | reverse complement strand
CCCGCCGGGTACTTGCGGTTGTTCTTGTAGTAGAGGTCGCAGACCTCGGTGGTGATGGTGAAGCCGGGCGGCACGGGGAGGCCCAGGCTGCTCATCTCGGCCAGGTTCGCGCCCTTGCCCCCGAGCAGCTCCTTCATGGTCGACTTGCCTTCGGCCTTGCCGCCGCCGAAGAAGTACACGAACTTCTGCTTCTTCTTGGCCATCGTCCTCTCCCTTGTGCTCTAGACTGCCTGTGTGGTCCGTTCAGGAGCCCCGCGGGGAAGTAAGAGGCGCGCCGACCGGGCGCGCCGCCAACGGGTGGTCCAGTCTTATAGCCGCGCGTCCCGAGACCGTCAAGGTCTTTCCGCGTGCGCCGCGTCGTGAGGGGCGGTCTGCGAGGCTGAAACGGTGGGCCGACGAAGCCGCGCTCATGTCAGGCCGAGGCCCTTATGAATCTGCACGTTCAGCCGCGCGCCAAGGCCGTCCTCGACCATCCACCGCGCGAGCACCGCCGCCTCCAGCCGCCCTTCCGCCGCCGCCAGCAGCACCGCCACGCCCGCCGGAAAGTCGCCGGCCCGGAGCCGCGCGGCCGCCCAGTCGTAATCGTCACGCCCGGCCAGGACGAGTTTCACCTCGTCCTCCGGGCGGAGCGCCGCCAGGTTCTCCGGACGCATCCGGTCGGCCATCCCGGACCCCGGCGCCTTCACGTCCAGGATGCGGTACGCCCACGGGTGGAGCTCGTCGATCAGGTGGGCGCCGCTCGTCTCCACGAGCACGCGCTGCCCCCGGGCCGCGCACCGCGCGACCAAGGCGTTCACCGCCTCGACCTGGAGCAGCGGCTCGCCGCCCGTCACGGTCAGCCAGTCGAGCGGCGGGGCGGCCGTCACGTCGAGGACCTCGTCGAGGGACATCGCGCGGCCGGCGTCCGGGTCGCGCGCGGCGGGGGTGTCGCACCAGGTGCAGGCCAGGTCGCACCCGGCCAGGCGCACGAACCACATCGGCAGCCCGACGCGCGTGGTCTCCCCCTGGAGACTGCGGAAAATCTCGAAGACGCGAAGGCACGGGGCCGTGTCGGCCATGGCCGCTCCTCCCGGGCCGGCCCTACATCCGCTCGGTCGTCTCGATGCCGAGGAGGCCCAAGCCCGTCCGGATCACTCGGGCCGTGAGGGCCGAGAGGGTCAGCCGCGCCGTCCGCGTCGGCGCCTCGCTCTTCAGGACCGGGCACGCCTCGTAGAACGCCGTGAACGCCTGGGCCAGGTCGTAGAGGTAGGCGGCGACGAGGTGCGGCCGATAGTCGGCGAGGGCCCGGTCGAGGGTCTCCGGGAGCTGGAGCAGCGTCCGCGCGAGCCGCCCCTCTTCGGGCGCCTCCAGGGCCAGGGGACCGGCTGCCGCCTCGAACGCCGCGCCGGTCTCCGCCTCGTACTTCCGCAGGATGGACCGGATGCGGGCGTAGGCGTACTGCATGTACGGGGCGGTGTTGCCGTCGAAGGAGAGCATCTTGTCCCACGAGAAGACGGTGTCGCTGGTGCGGTTCTGGGCGAGGTCGGCGTACTTGACGGCCCCGATGCCGACGGTCCGGGCGACCTCGGCCGCCTCCTCCGCCGCGAGCTCCGGGTTCTTCTCGAGCACCAGGGCCCGGGCCCGCACTTCGGCCTCGTCGAGGAGGGCCGCGAGCTTCACGGTCCCGCCCTCGCGCGTCTTGAAGGGCTTGCCGTCGGGGCCCATCATCGTGCCGAACGCGACGTGCACCAGCGCGTGCCGCCCGCGCTCGGCGAACCCCGCCTGGGCCGCGCACTCGAAGACCATCCGGAAGTGCAGGGCCTGGCGGGCATCGACGCAGTAAAGGGCGCGGCCCGCGTGCGGCGAGGGCGAGCCGTCGGGCAGGGCGGCAAAGTAGCCCGTACGGAACGCCACGGCCGCCAGGTCCGTCGTCGCGTACAGGAACCCCTCGTCGGACTTCTGGACGATCAGGGGCAGGGGGTCGCCGTCCTTGCTCGCGAAGAGGGGCTCGCCGCCGGCGTTTTTGAGGAAGACGCACTGGGCGCCCTCGGATTCGGTCAGGAGGCCCTTCGCGCGGAGGGCCGCGACGACGTCGCCGAGGACGTCGTTGTACGCCGATTCGCCGCGCACGTCCCCGTCGGTCAGGAGGACGCCGAGGCGCCGGTAGACCTGGCGGCAATGGGCCATCGAGGCGGCCAGGAACCGTTCCCACGTGGCGTAGGTGTCCGGGTCGCCGCTCTGGAGTTGCACCACGCGCCGGCGGGCGCGGTCGGCGAAGGCGGGGTCGCTGTCGAAGCGGGCCTTGGCGTCGCGGTAGAAGGCCTCCAGGTCCGCGAGTTCCGCCTCGATCTCGGCGCCGCCCGCCACCTCGTCGTCCAGGTGCGCCACGAGCATCCCGAACTGGGTGCCCCAGTCGCCGACGTGGTTCTGGCGCTGGACGTTGTGGCCGGCGAAGTCGAGCATCCGGACCAGGGCGTCGCCGATGATCGTCGACCGCAGGTGCCCGACGTGCATCTCCTTGGCCAGGTTCGGCGCGGAGTAGTCGACCACGACCGTCTCGGGCGTCTCGGCCGGCGCGACGCCCAGCCGGTCGTCGCCGACCAGCCGCCCCGCCTGCGCGCCCAGCCAGTCCCGCCGCAGCCGCAGGTTGATGAACCCGGGGCCGGCGATCTCGGGCGGCTCGGCCAGGTCCGCGACGTCGAGGGCCGCGACCACCGCCTGGGCCACCTCCCGCGGGTTCCGCTTCAGGCGCTTCGCCAGGCCCATGGCCCCGTTGGCCTGGTAGTCGCCGAACCGGGGGTCCTGGGCGGGCTGCACGATGGCCGGGGCGTCGGCCGCCTCCGGATACGCCGCCCCCATGGCCGCGCGGACCCGCTCGTCCAGGAGCCGCTGCACGTTCGGCATCAGCCGGCCTCCGGGGTCTCGAAGTCGAAGCTCGGGCCGTCGGCCTCGGGGGGTGGGCCGGGGGTCCAGCCCTTGGCCCAGTCGATGCGCGGGGCGTCGCCCCAGAGCAGCTCCATGTCGTAGTAGCGGCGGGCGTCCTCGCTGAAGACGTGGACGACGACGCTGAAGTAGTCCAGGAGGACCCAGAAGCCGGAGTCCACGCCCTCGACGCTGGCGGGCTTGTCGCCGAGGGCCGCCCCGGCCTGGCGGACAAGGTGCGCGACGGCCGCCATCTGGCGGCCGCTGGTGCCGGTCGCCAGGACAAAGAAGTCCGTCACGGGCGAGAGCTTCCGCAGGTCCAGGACGGTGACGTCCCGGCAGCGGTTCTCCGCGCAGGTTCTGGCGAGCTGGACGGCCAGGCGCCGGGCTGAAGGTCCCCGCTTCGCCATTACTTCGCCATGTGCTCCCAGTGGATGTGGAGCAACGAGCCGATCTTCGGGCCGAACTTGACGATCAGCCCCGCGAAGACCACGCTGACCATGCTCATCAGCTTGATCAGGATGTTCAGGCTCGGACCGGACGTGTCCTTG
>CAYNLG010000147.1:0-3748 GCA_964397995.1 uncultured Anaerolineales bacterium | reverse complement strand
AGGTGGGCGGTCCGGGGGGTCTGGGGGAGCGGGGGAAGGTGGGCGGTTTGAATGCGGAAGCCGGAATGCGGAATGCCGACAACCGCAAGCGGCGCCGGCGCATGACGCGGTGAACGGCCGCCGCGGTATGCAAGTCGCTCAGGTTACTGGGGTACCAGGGACCTAGATGGCCAGGCGTGGGTGGCGTCGGCGGACGAGGGGGCTCGGCGGCGGGGCGGCGATGGGAAATGCAGACAACAGGAGGCTTTGGATACGGGTCCCGTGCGGGAGCACGGGGTCACGCCGTCCTGCCTCGGCATGTCGGCGGGCAGAGGTGGCATAGCATCAGACGGCAGCGACGCCGTCGCCATGGACATGGCTGACACGTCAGTGCACTCCATAGAACGGCCGCGGCCCCCGCGGCGATTGACATTGTTCATTTCGCACGCCTACGATACCCCGCATGGCACGGGCGCGAAACCAAACCGAAATGGCTGCGCCGCGGGTGCGGCTCCGGCGGGTGGCGGCCGGGGCGGGGGCGGCGGCGATGCTGCTCGCCCTCGGGTGTGGCGGGGCCGCGCCCGAGGCGCCGGAAACGCCTGCCCCCGCGGCGGCCGCGGTGGTCATGACGCCCGGGCCGGGCGACGTGCCGGCGAAGGGCGATTGGCCCGCGTGGCGCGGGGCCCGGCGCGACGGGGTCGCGGGCGCGTCTGACGGGCCGGCCGCCCGCGACGCCGGTGCCGCCTGGGCCGGCGGTTCGGTCCGGGTCGCGTGGCGGCGCGACGTGGGCGTCGGCTACGCCTCGGTGGCGGTGGTCGGCGACCGGGTCTGGACGGTCGGGAACCTCGGCGACGAGGACGTGCTGTGGTGCCTGGACGCGCTTGACGGGGCGGCGGTCTGGCGAGACGCGGTGCCCTGCTACGCGGCGGCGCCGTACCCGGGGCCGCGCGCGACGCCGACGGTGGCCGACGGGCGCGTTTTCGCCCTGACGCGGGACGGTCTCTTGCGGTGCCTGGAGGCGGCGACGGGTCGGCGGGTGTGGGCGCTGAACGTGGCGGACGCGGTCGGGGCGGCGCGGGCGCGGTGGGGCTTCGCGTCGTCGCCGCTCGTGGCGGAGGGCCTCGTGGTGGTGGACGTCGGGCCGCTCGTGGCGGTGCGGGCGGCCACGGGCGAGGTCGCCTGGTCGGCGGCGGCGGGCGACCCGGGGTACGCGAGCCCGGTGCTGGTGGACGGGCCGGACGGGCCGCGGGTGGCGGGGTTCAGCGGGTTTGGCGTGCGGGTGGTGACCCTGGCGGACGGGCGGCCGGTCGGGCGCGTGCGGTGGCGGACGAGTTACGACGCGAACGTCGCGACGCCGCTTGTGCTCGGGCGGCATCTGCTGGTGACGTCCGGGTACGGCGTCGGGTGCGGCTTGCTGGCGGTGAAGCGGGACGGGCTCGAGGCCGTCTGGACCAACAGGGCCCTGCGGAGCCACGTGGCCACGCCGGTGGCCTGGAACGGGTACGTGTACGGGTTCGACGGGCAGGTCGGGCCGGGGGCGGCGCTGGTGTGCGTGGACCCGGCGACGGGCCGGCGGGTGTGGGCGGTGGAGCGGTTCGGCAGCGGGTCGCTCATCGTGGCCGGCGGGCGGCTGGTGGTGCTGACGGCCGAGGGCGAGCTGGTGGCGGCGGACGCGTCGCCGGCCGGGTATACGGAGCGCGGCCGCACGCGGGTGCTGGACGGGCCGTGCTGGACGCCGGCGGCGGCGGCGGGCGCGCTGTACGTACGGACGACGGCGGGGCGGCTGGTGAAGGTGGTGCCGGCGGGAGAAGGGGCCAAAGCGGCGGGCGGGGCGTAACCCGCGGCCGTTTGGGGCGTTAGAGAGTGGATGCGGCGCGACGGACCGCACCGAGCAAGGGAGTACGCGATGACGAAGATCGGCACGTGGGCCGGGGCGCTGGCGGCGCTCGCGGTGCTGACGGCAAGCGCAGCGGCGGCCGATTGGCCGCAGTGGATGGGGCCGGACCGGAACGGGGTCTCGCCGGAGACGGGGTGGCAGACCTCGTGGCCGGAGGGCGGGCCGCCCAAACTGTGGCAGAAGGACCTTGGCCGCGGCTACAGCTCGCCGGCCGTCATCGGCGACCGGCTCTACACCCTCGGCTACGCCGACGGCCAGGACACGGTCTGGTGCCTGAACGCGGCGACGGGGGAAGTGATCTGGCAGCAGTCGTACGCGGCCGAGAAGGGGGGCAACTGGCCGGGCCCGCTGGGGGCGCCGGCGGTGGCCGGGGCGCACCTCTACACGATGAGCCGCGACGGCCAGGCGCTGTGCCTGAGCGTCGAGTCGGGCGAGATTCGCTGGCAGAAGCACCTGCGCAAGGCGTTCGGCATCCCGGAGGAACCGTCGGGATGGGGCCTGGTGTCGAGCCCGCTGGTGCTGGACGAGCTCGTGATCTACGACCTCGGGAAGGCCGTGGCGCTGAACCGGCTGACGGGCGAGAAGGTGTGGCTCTCGGAGCCGGACACGCCGGGGTTCAGCTCGTCGGTGGCGTTCGAGCACGAGGGCAAGAGGTACGTGACGAGCTTCTTCGCGAAGGGCCTGAAGGTGCTGGACGCCCTGACGGGACGGGAGGCGGCCCGGTTTCCGTGGGAGACGCGGTACGACGTCAACTGTGCGACGCCGCTCGTCAAGGACTCGCACATCTTCATCTCGTCCGGCTACCGCAAGGGCGGGGCGCTCCTGAAGTTCGACGGGGCGTCGCTTACCCGGGTCTACGCAACCGAGGCGATGGCGAACCATTGCCAGAACGCGGTCCTTCACGAGGGCCACCTGTACGGCCTGAGCGGCAACATCGGGGGGCGCGGCGACCTGGTGTGCATGGACTTCATGACGGGCGAGGTGAAGTGGGAGGAGGGCCCGTACAAGGTCGGGAACCTGTCGGCGGCAGGGGGCGTGCTGATCGGTGTCGACGACGGGGGCGACGTGTGGCTGGCGAAGGCGACGCCCGCGGGCTTCACGGAGCTGGCCAAGGCCGAGGACGGGCTGCCGAAGAAGTGCTGGACGCCGCCGGTGTTGGCCGGCGGGCGGCTCTTCCTCCGGAACGACCAGGGCCAGATGGCGTGCCTGGACGTGAGCGGCCAGTGACGGGAGCGGCGACGGTGCGGCCAGCGCGTGTGCTGGTGTGTCATTGCGTGCACTACGACCTCGGGGCCGCCGGGGCGGCGCCCGCGGTGCGGGCGGCGCTGGAGGCGGCCGGGGTCGAGGTCGAGCCCGTGGCGGACCTGTGCGGCCTGGCGGCCCGGAAGGACGGGCGGCTGGCGGCGTGGGCGGCCGACGGGCGGGCGGCCATCGTGGCGTGCTATCCGCGGGCGGTCCGGTGGCTCATGGCCTGGGCCGGGGCGCCCCTGGCCGAGGACGGGCCACGCCTGGTGAACCTGCGCGAGGACGGGGCGGCGGCGGCGCTCCGCCAGCTTCTGGGTGAGGGAGCCGCCGCTCCGCAGGTGACGGACGCGGGGAGCGCGGCGGCGCCGGCGCCGGACGGCGACTGGGTGCCCTGGTTCCCGGTGCTCGACTACGACCGGTGCGTGGGGTGCGGCCAGTGCGCGGACTTCTGCCTGTTCGGGGCGTTCGAGACGGACCCGGACGGGCGGCCGGCGGTTGGGCACCCGGAGAAGTGCAAGACGAACTGCCCGGCGTGCGGGCGGGTGTGCCCGACGGCGGCCATCATCTTCGCGAAGTATCCGAAGGCGCCGATCAACGGGGCCGAGCCGGGCGAGGCGGGCGGCGAGG
>CAYNLG010000146.1:0-3766 GCA_964397995.1 uncultured Anaerolineales bacterium | reverse complement strand
GGCCCGCTCGACGCCGCGGAAGGAGTTGAGGTTCTTGATCTCGGCGATGGGCGTGTAGCGTGGGCGTCCGTCGGGGGCGGTGCCGATGCGGAGGCTGATGTTGGGCTCGAAGCGCATCTGGCCGAGCTGCATGTTGCAGTCGCCGACGCCGAGGTAGACGGCCATCTGGCGGAGAGCCTGGCAGTAGGCGCGGGCCTCGTCGGCGGAGTGCATGTCGGGCTCGGAGACGATCTCCAGCAGCGGCGTGCCGGTGCGGTTGAGGTCGACGACGCTGGTGCCGCCCGCCTCGGCGTGCATGAGCTTCCCGGCGTCCTCTTCGAGATGGACGCGGTTGATGCCGACGCGGACGACGCGCGGGGGCTCGCCCTCCCCCACCGGGACGGCGACGTCGAGGTGGCCGCCCACCCCGAGGGGTTCGTCGTATTCGGAGATCTGGAAGTTCTTCGGGAGGTCCGGATAGTAGTAGTGCTTGCGGTCCCACTTCGCGAGCGCCGGGATGCGGCAGTCGAGGGCCATGGCCATGCGGACGGCGAGCTCGACGGCCCGCGCGTTCATGACCGGCAGGACGCCGGGCATGCCGAGGCAAACGGGGCAGCAGCGGGCGTTGGGCGGGGCGTCGTACTCGACCGCGCAGCCGCAGAAGAGCTTTGTGCGGGTCTTCAGGTGCATGTGGACTTCGAGGCCGATGGTGGGCTCGAAGACGGCGTCGGGGCCGGTCACGGGGCACCTCCGGCGAGGGCGGGCTCGCGGCCGGCCCAGTCGGTCTCGCGCTCGTAGGCGCGGGCCACGGCCAGGAGGCGCGGCTCGGTGAAGACGTCGGCCTGGAGGTGCAGGCCGATGGGCAGGCCCGCTTCCGTGAAGCCGCACGGCACGCTGATGCACGGCAGGCCGGCGAGGCTCGCGCTCACGGTGTAGAGGTCGGAGAGGTACATGGCGAGGGGGTCGGCGGTGCGTTCGCCGAGGCGGAAGGCGGCCGTGGGGCTGGTGGGCCCGACAAGGCACTCGACCTCGCCGAAGACGCGGTCGTAGTCGCGGCGGATGAGGCGGCGGACGCGGAGGGCCTTCTTGTAGTAGGCGTCATAGTAACCGGAGCTGAGGGCGTAGGTGCCGAGCATGATCCGGCGTTTGACCTCCGCCCCGAAGCCGACGGACCGCGTCCGCAGCATCATGTCGATCATGTCCTCGTGATCGGTGGAGCGGATGCCGTAGTGGACGCCGTCGTAGCGGGCGAGGTTCGACGAGGCCTCGCTCGGGGCGACGAGGTAGTAGGCGGCGATGGCGTGGTCGGTGGCGAGCGGCAGGTCGACCTCGACGAGGGTGGCGCCGAGGCGCTCGTAGACGGCCAGGGCGTCGCGGACGGCCCGCTCGACCTCGGGGTCGAGGCCCTCGCCGAAGAACTGGCGCGGCACGCCGAGCTTCAGGCCCTTGATCGGTTCGTCGAGGGCGGCCAGGTAATCCGGCACGGGCTCGTCGACGCTGGTCGAGTCGCGCCGGTCGTGGCCGGCGATGACGCCCAGGACCAGGGCGGCGTCCTCGACGGTGCGCGTGATGGGGCCGATCTGGTCGAGGCTGGAGGCGAAGGCGACGAGGCCGTAGCGGCTGACGCGGCCGTAGGTGGGTTTCAGGCCCACCACGCCGCACAGCGCCCCGGGCTGGCGGATGCTGCCCCCGGTGTCCGAGCCGAGGGCGACCGGGACCATGCGGGCGGCGACGGCGGCGGCGCTGCCGCCGGAGGACCCGCCGGGCACGCGGTCGGTGTCCCAGGGGTTGCGGGTGGGGGCGTAGGCGGAGTTCTCGCAGGAGGAGCCCATGGCGAATTCGTCGAGATTGGTCTTTCCGACGATGACCGCGCCGGCGGCGCGGAGCCGCTCGACGACGTCGGCCTCGTAGGGAGCCCGCCAGCGGTCGAGGATGCGGCTGGCGCAGGTGGTGGGCTGGCCGTCGGCCGTGCACATGTTGTCCTTGACGGCCACGGGCAGGCCGGCCAGGGGGCCGAGGGCCTCGCCGGCGTCGCGGCGGCGGTCGATCTCGGCGGCGGCGGCGCGGGCGCCGTCCGGGTCGAGCGACAGGAAGGCCTTGAGGCGGGGCTCCAGGGCGTCGATGCGGGCCAGGCAGGCGTCGGCGGCATCGGCGGCGCGGACCTCGCCGGCCGCCAGGGCGTCGCGAAGCTCGCGGGCTGTCATCCGGTGCGGCGTCATGGGCGTCTCGTCAGGCGGGCGCGCGGCGGCGCGCCGGAGGTCAGGCGCTGCTGCCGTCGTCGAGGACGCGCGGCACACGGAAGAAGGCGCCCTGGGTGTCGGGGGCCCCGGCGACGGCGACGTCGGAGGGCAGCGACGGGCGTGGCTCGTCGGCGCGGAGCACGTTGCGGAGCGGCAGCGGGTGGGCCAGGGGCTCAACGCCCTCGGTGTCGAGGGCCTGGAGTTTCTCGACGTAGTTCAGGACGTCGGAGAGCTGGTCGGCGAAGCGGCCGACCTCGTCGGCGTCGAGGCGGATGCGCCCCAGGAGGGCCACGTGCAGGACCTCGTCGGCGGAGATCGCCATGGGGGGCCTCCCGGGGGCGGCGTCACATGGTGGCCGGCGTCGTCCGCGGGCCGGGCTTGGTGATCTTGCCCGCGCGGATGCAGCGGGTGCAGACGCGCATCCGGCGGCGGGTGCCGTTCGGGAGCTGGACGCGGACCTTCTGGAGGTTCGGCCTGAACTTGCGGCGCGAGATGCCGGTGACCTTGCGGCCGACGCCGCCCAGGTACTTGGCCCGGCCGCGCCGGGAGATGCTGGACCCGAACGTGACGGCCTTTCCGCAGATTTCACACGTGGCAGGCACGGCTCACCTCCGCCTCTGGCGTTTGGCTGGTTGCGTCTGAGTCGCGTTAGTATAGGGATTCCGGGCGGGGCTGCAAGGGGAATTCCGGACAAGGGGCCTGATGCGCCGCGGGGCCATTTTTCCCTTGCTCCGCGGGGGGCGGTCTCGTAAAAGGCCCGCGACTCGCGACTTGTGGTCCCGAACCGGCTCGGGCTGCGCGCAGGGCGGCCCGGGCAACGACTCTATCTCGAGGAGACGTAACGCATGCGTACGCGTTCGAAGCGGAAGCAGGGCTTGTGGCGCCCCGTGCTCGGGGTCGTCCTTCTGGTGCTCGTGGGGGCGCTGGCCACCCAGGTCTTCAGCCAGCCGGCCGCCCCGGAGGCCCGGCCCGACGGCCCGCCGTCGCTGCCGGCGGCGTGGTACCTGGCGTTCGGCGGGTCGATCCTCGCGCTCCTCATGGCGTACTACTTTTACCGGAGCGTCATGAAGGAGAGCGAGGGCACGCCGGAGATGGCCGAGATCGCCCAAGCCGTTCGTGAAGGCGCGTACGCGTACCTGAAACGGCAGTACCTCGTCGTCGCGATCTTCTTCGCGGTCGTGTGCGTGCTGCTGGCGGTGATGGCGTTCGTGCTGCACGTCCAGCATATCCTCGTGCCGTTCGCGTTCCTGACGGGCGGGTTCTTCTCGGGCCTGGCCGGCTTCATCGGGATGAAGACGGCCACCCAGGCGTCGGCCCGGACGGCCAACGGGGCGAAGAACAGCCTGAACCGGGGCCTGACGGTGGCGTTCCGGGCCGGGGCGGTCATGGGCCTGACGGTGGTCGGGCTGGGCCTGCTGGACATCACGGGCTGGTTCTTCATTCTCTACAAGCTCTGGGGCTACACGGCGCCGTTCGCCGGCTTCGAGCCGATGACGCTGGAGCAGATCACCGTCGTCATGCTGTGCTTCGGCATGGGGGCCTCCAGC
>CAYNLG010000145.1:0-3808 GCA_964397995.1 uncultured Anaerolineales bacterium | reverse complement strand
TATCCGGAGACGATTCCACCTTAAAGCAGCGCCCAGTTTGCGGGGACAAGCTCAACTACGCCCTGACCGACCCGGGCTACCTCCACTTCGGCATCCCCATCGTCACGTGGCACACCCTGGACGGGCCGGTCGACCTCGGGGGCCACCGCCTGACGCCCGTCCGTCTCCACCACGGCGCCTATCCCTCCTGGGGCATGCGCCTCGACGCCCCGGACGGCGCGGCCCTGGCGTGGTGCCCGGACTGCGGCGGCATCCCACAGGCGTCGCGCGCCCTGCTGACGGGCCTCGACGCCCTCTTCCTCGACGGCCTCCGCCACAAGCCGCACCCCTCGCACTTCACCGTCGCCGAGGCGGTGGACGCGATCCGCGGCCTGGCCCCGCGCCGGGCCTGGCTCATCCACATGACCCACGACCTCGACCACGGACCCACCGAGGCCGCCCTCCCCGCCGCGCCGGAGGTGGCGGACGGCGTCCGTCTCGCGTATGATGGCCTCGTCGTCAAGGTGTAGCGCCTGACGCGGCCCGCCGCGGCCCTCGCCTCCCGAGGCCGCGCCGCCCGCACCGAACACGGAGCATGCCCATGGCCCATCTCGCCCTGCGTGACACACGCATCAAGCCCACCGTCCCCAGGGACCTGCCCCGGCCCTGGCCCCCCGTCACCCAGGCCGACACGAAGGCCGTCACCCGGGCCCTGACGAGCGGCCAGATCTGGGGCGACGGGCCCCAGGTCGAGGCCCTCGAAAAGGAGTGGGCCGACTACTGCGGCGTCAGGTACTGCCAGACGCTCGCCTCCGGCACGGCCGGCCTCCACGCCGGCCTCGTGGCCGCCGGCGTCGGCCCCGGCGACGAAGTCCTCGTCCCCGTCTACAGCTTCCACTCGACCGCCTCGGCCGTCCTCCACCAGAACGGCCAGCCCGTCTTCGTCGACATCGACCCGGTCACCTACACCATCGACCCGGCGAAGGTGGAGGCGGCCATCACGGACCGCACGCGGGCCCTCATCGCCGTCCACCTCTGGGGCCTCCCCGCCGACATGCGCCCCTTGCGCAAAATCTGCCGCAAGCACGGCCTCCTCCTCATCGAGGACGCCTGCCAGGCCCACGGGGCGTCGTATCGCGGCAAACGGGTCGGCGCGCTCGGCGACTGCGCGAGCTTCAGCCTGAACGGGTCGAAGAACCTGCCGGGCGGCGAAGGCGGCCTCTTCACCACCCACACCAAGCGCATCCTCGACTCCGGCGCCAAGCTCCAGATGCGCGTCCGCCTCCGCGCCGGCCGCCGCTACCCCGCCTACTCCCTCGGCTACAACTGGCGGATGCACGAGATGGTCGCCGCCCTCGTCCGCTCCATGCTCACGAAACTCGACCGCCTCAACCGCGGCCGCGCCCGCAACGCCGAGTTCCTCGCGACGCGCCTCGCCCGCATCCCCGGCCTCACGCCGCCGGTCACCCCCGCCGACCGCACGCACGTCTACCACATGGTCCCGGTGCGGATCGACCCGAAGCCGCTCGGCGTGGACCTGCCCGCCCGCCAGTTCCGCGAGAAGGTCGAGAAGGCCCTCCAGGCCGAGGGCGTCAAGTGCCACCAGTGGGTCGACGCCATCCTCCCCGCCGCCGCCGTCTACCAGGTCCGCGAGGGGTACGGGCGCGGCTGCCCGTGGACGTGCCCGTACGCGGGGCGCGAGGTGAGCTACCCGGAGGAGCGCTTCGCCGAGGACTACCCGGAGGCGCTGCGGATGCTGGACGAGACGACCATCGTCTGGCACATGGCCCCGCCGAACGGGCTGAAACTGATGCGCCTCTACGCCGAGGCCTTCGAGAAGGTCTTCGACCACCTCGACGAGGTCCTCGGCTGAGGCCGGGGCGCCTTCGCCCCCCGGCGAAGGCGAAGGCACCGTGCCCCTACGGGACGCCGCCTCGCGCCGCACCGCGCCGGCCTCGGACCCTGTCACGAAGTCGGGTTCGCGACGTGCGGGGGCGTATCGCCGTAGCGGTCCTGAAGAGCCGCCAATTCTGCCTGCAGCGCGGCTTGGACATCGGCCAGTTGCGGGTCGCCATAGCGATTGCGCAGCTCGTGGGGATCACTCACCAGGTCGAAGAGTTCGCAGTAGGGCGGAAGCTGCGGGTAGCGGTCACGCGCTCCCTCCCAGGTCACGGACGCGGGGTGGAAGTAGGCCAGCTTGTGGGTCGTCGACCGTACCCCATAGTGGGCGCAAACACCTCGACCACCGTGGTCCCAGTAGCGGTAGTAGAACGACCGCTGCCAGTCCGCGGGCGGCCTGCCCGCGATCACGGCCCGACCGCTTACGCCCTGCATCTCGACCGGTATCGGCACACCCGCATAGTCCAGCAACGTCGGAGCAAAGTCGAGGTTGGTCAGCAACTCCTGACGGACGCCCCCCGCCGCAACCTCGGCCGGGCAACGCACCAGGAAGGGCATCCGCAGGCAAGGCTCGTACATGAACCGCTTGTCGGCCCAGCCGTGATCACCCAGGAAATACCCTTGGTCGCTGGTGTAGATGACGACGGTGTTCTCGGCCTCACCGAGGCGGTCCAGCGTCGCCAGTAGCCGCCCGACCGAATCGTCCACTCCCGCCACGCACCGCACATACTCCTTGATGAAGTGCTGGTAGCCCCGGCGCTTGCGCTCGACGGCACCCAAGCCCGCAGGCTCGTCATGCGGCATCTCCAAGTCCTCAGGGATGCGGATCCGCGCCGCCGCCGCCGCGGGACGGGTGGCGTAGTCATCGTCAAAGGTCGCGGGAAGGGGCAGATCGACATCGGCGTAAAGTGCCCGGTGCCGCGCCGCGGGAGTCCAAGGCGAATGCGGCGCCTTGTGGTGCACGCACAGGTAGAAGGGGCCGATGCGCTGCCGCCGTTCCCGCAGCCATTCAACGGCCAGCTCCGTGATCACGTCCGTCGTGTACCCGAGGATGCGCCGGTCCCCCTTCGGCGTCCGGAACGTGGGGTTCCAGTACGGCCCTTGCTCCTTGAGCGTGGCCCAGTCGTCGAACCCCCGAGGCTCCCCGTCTATCTTGCCCTCCACCCCGTGCCCGGCAAACGGCAGATCCAGATGCCACTTTCCAAAAATAGCTGTCTCGTACCCCTCTGTGCGCAATAGCTTCTGCACCTGTATTGGCCGCCCGTTGTCGAGCGGCTGCCAGCACGTCACCCCGGATACGTGCCCATACTGCCCGGTGACGATGGTCGCGCGGCTCGGCGTGCAAATGGCATTCGTGCAGTAGCACTGATCAAGCCGCACGCCCTCCGCGCCGAGACGGTCCAGAGTGGGCGTCCGGTTGATCCGGCTCCCATAGGCCCCGATGGCGTGTGCCGCATGGTCGTCACTCATCACGAAAAGGATGTTGGGCCGCGGCACAATCCCTCCCTTCCTTCGCCGCCGGGCGCCGTCGGCGGGCCCTCTCGGCCACCCCCGGCTCCGCCGCGGGCACGCCAACCCTGCCGCACGCCAACCCGACCGATCCTCGACCGCCTTCCGCGCCGGCGCCACCGTAGCCCCAGCGGCCCGCCCCGTCCAGCAGCCGCCGCCCGGACGCCGCACCGGAGCCCCCACGGCCCACCCGTCCCTCGCCCCTCACCACACCCACACGGTATCTCCCCACCCATGCCATGCGGCCTTCTTCACTCCCTTGCTCTCAACGCGCGGCGTACTGCCCCCCTCCCCCGCGCGCTGCCGAACCGCGCGACCCCGTGCTCGCCCACGGAACGCACATGCCGCCTCTGCTATTCTCCACTCGTGCCCTCCCACTTCCTGCCCCGCCGCCGCGGCCCGCCACACCCCTCGCCGCCCC
>CAYNLG010000144.1:0-3914 GCA_964397995.1 uncultured Anaerolineales bacterium | reverse complement strand
GCTCGTCGGCGACAGCCCGGATTCGATGCTGGCCATCACCGGCTGGGGCGGCGGCCCGTTCGAGGGGTTCGTGCGGCCCCTCTGGCCGCTGTGGACGAACCTGTTCGCCAGTATCTTTGGCGCGTTCATGTACTTCGCCACGCTGACGGAGGTGCCGATTCTCCAGGGCCTGATCGGCGCGGGGATGGGCAAAGGGCCGTCCCTGGCGCTGCTTCTGGCCGGCCCGGCCTTGAGTCTGCCCAACATGCTCGTGATCCGCAGCATCATGGGTACGCGCAAGACCGTTGTCTTCTGCTCGCTGGTGGTCGTGATGGCCACGATCTCCGGCATGATCTTCGCAAGGTTCGTCGCGTAGCGGTTGTTTCGTCGGCCCCGGCGGCGGTGCGTGGAGCGGCGCGAGGTGGAGAGGACCCTGATGAAGCGAACCGGTTTGATAGCGGCGGTGGCGTTGTCGGCCACATTGGCGGGATGCGTCCTGACGAACCCGACGGGTTCGTACGTACCGTCCCTCGGCCCCGCGTCCGGCCCGGGGGGTTCCGCCCCCGCGGCCGGCGTCGGGGCGCTGCCCGACACGTTGACGTTGCCGGAGGCTATCCAGATCGCGTTAGCCAACAATCCGGGGATTGCCGCCGAGGGATGGGACATCCGAGCGGCCGAGGCCCGGCGCGACTTGGCCGCCGGGGCCCTGCTTCCGAGTCTCCGTGCGGTGGGAGGCTATACGCGCCATCTGGACGACCAGCGGCTTATTGCGGCGCGCCAACCTCGCGATTGGGGCTCGCCGTTCACCGATGACATCTTCTCGGCGGACCTGGTGTTAACGATGCCGCTGTACACGGGCGGTCGGCTTATCAGCGAGATCAAGGCGGCCGAACTTCTCCGGGAAGCCGTCGAACACCGCCTGGCTCGCAGCCGCGAGGAACTCATCTTCAACATCTCCAGCCTGTTCTATGGCGTCCAGGCACAGGGCCCCGTGATCGACTCGCTGGAGTTCTCGCGGAAAGCTCTCCAGGAACATCGCAGGCGGGTCCAGGAGCTGTTGGCCGTGCAGAAGGCCGCACGCGTTGACCTGTTGCGAACCGAGGTCCGGCTGGCTGACCTGGAGCAGCGGCTCGTGTCCGAGCGCAACGTCCTGGCGGTCCAGAAACGGGCCTTGGCCAACCTTCTGGGGATATCCGGCGCCGAGCAACCGATTGCCCTGGAAGGAAGCCTGACGGCGCCCGAGGAAGAACCGACGACGTCTCTGAAGGCGAACCTGGCGACCGCGTTACGCCAACGGCCGGACTACTTGGCGGCCCGCGCGGCTTTCGAGGCGCAGGCGCGGAAGGTGGACGCGGCCCGGGCCGCACACTACCCCACCGTCGCGATCCAGGGCGCTTACGGCGGTCGCTGGGCCCCGGCCCCGTCCCTGCGCCCTCCCGGCGCCAACGAGGCAGATGACGTCGGCAGCGTCGGCATCGTCGTGGACGTACCGGTGTTTGAGGGCGGCCGCATCGACGCCGCCATCCGAGAGCAGAAGGCCCAACTGGAGAGCGCCCGGAAACGCCTGCGGGAACTCGAACTCCGCCTCCATCTGGAAGTGGAGACGGCAGCGCTTAACCTCGTGTCGGCGCGCGAGCGATTCCACGCCACCGAGAAGGCCATCAAACAGGCCAACGAAAGCCTGCGCATCGAGCAGGAAAAGTACGATCTGGGCAAAGGCGCCATCGTGGACGTCCTGGACGCCCAGTCGGCCTTGCTGGATTCCCAGACGAACTACTACCGGGCGCTGGCGGAGTACCACACAGCCGTCGCGCAACTGCATCTGGCCCTGGGAGAACAACCGTGAGAATGGCATGGCGTGCGTTGGCGGTTGCGGCGGCCGGGGGGGTTGCCCTCGGCCTGATTGGCTGCGGTTCGGGCAAGGAAGAACCGGCGAAAGGCGAGTCGCAGCAGCCTAGCCCTGTGCCGGTCCGGCCGGGCACAGGCCCGGCCCCCGGGGGTGCACGCTGGCAGCCGAGAAAAAAGGCTCCGCTTGTGCAGGTCGTTGCCGCCCGGAAGGCGCCCCTCTCCAGAACCCTGGAGGTCACCGGCGAGGTTGTGGCTACGCAGACAGTGACCATCCGGGCCACGGTGGAGGGGCCGATCGCCTTCTGCCCCTGGCGCGAGGGGGACCGCGCAAAGAAGGGCGAGAGGCTGATCGAGATCGACAGGCCCCTGTACCGCGAGGAAGTGCAGGCCGCGCAGGCGGCGCTCGACGTGGCGACGGCCAAATTGGCCGACCTGAAGGCGGGCACCCGCCCCGAAGAGATCGCCCAGGCCCGCGAGACCGTCAAACAGCTCGAGGCATGCGCCGGTTTCGCCAAGAGCGACCTGGACCGGATCGAGAAAATGGTCCGCAGCGGTTCACTGGCAGGCGAGGTGATGGAGGAAGCGCGGGTGGCTTACGTCAAATGCCAGACCGACCTCGCCGCCGCACGCACACGCCTCGCCATGCTGGAGGCGGGCCCCACGAAGACCGAGGTCGCCGTGCAGGAGGCGCTGGTCCAGGAGGCGGCGGCCGGGCTCCAGGTCGCCAAGGCCAGACACTCCGAGTGCGTCATCAAGGCGCCGTTCCCGGCGGTCATCGCGCAGGTCCACGTGCGGCCGGGCGACCTGGCGACGCCGGGCGCTCCGCTGGTGACCGTGTTTGACCCCACCTCGCTGGTGGTCCGCTTTGCCGTACCTGAGCAGGCCTCGGAGGCTATCCGCCGCGTGCAGCCTGTGACCGTGCGGTTCGATGCGTATACCGGGCGCGCGTTTGCGGGGCAGGTGGTGCGCCTCTATCCCAATCTGGACCCTGAGTCCAGGACCCGCACGGTCGAGGCCGCCGTCGCGGACGACGCCCCCGCACTGATGCCCGGTCTGTTTGCGCGCGTCGAAGTCGTCCTGGCAACCGTGCCGGATGCCACGGTCGTGCCCCAGAGCGCCGTGCTCATCAATGCCAAGGGTGAACGCGTCCTGTTCGTCGTGAAGGACGACAGGGCCCACCAGCGGAAGATCGTGACGGGCATCGAGCAGGCAAACCTCGTCCAGGTGATTGAAGGCGTGAACGCCGGCGAGCCCGTGGCCGTCGCGGGGAACGAGAATCTGAAGGACGGCGCGGCGGTCCGCCTGCCGGGCGGCCCAAAGAAGGGGGCGCCGACCGGACCGGCCAAGGCCGACGGCACGGGTGAAACGCCATGAAGATCACCGCCACCACGCTTCGGCGCCCCATCGGGGCCGGTGTACTGGCCGTCTCGGTCTTCGTCGTGGGCCTGTTCAGCCTCACGCAACTCGACGTGGACTATCTGCCCGAGATCATCTACCCGATGATCAAGATCCACATCTGGTGGCGCGGCGCCACCCCCGACGAGATCGACACGAACATCGCCGACCCGATCGAGCGCGTGCTCGCGACCGTGGACAACCTCGACTACCTGGAGTCTTCGAGCATCGAGGGCATGTACACGCTGCTGGTGAACTTCCAGTACGGCGTGGACGTGGAGGAGGCCTACCAGGACGTCATCACGGCCATGGGGCGGGTGGCCAGGCAGTTGCCGCCCGACATGGACCCGCCCGTGATCATCAAGGCCGACCCGTCGCAACTGCCGGTCATGCAGGTGACCGTCTCTTCCCCCCAGCGCGACCTGGTGTGGCTGCGCGACTGGTGCGACAACTGGCTCCAGGACCGCATCATCACGGTGCCGGGCACCGCCGGCGTGGAGGTCGCCGGCGGGCTGAAGCGCGAGATCCGTGTCCACCTCGACCCGGACCGCCTGCGCGCCGTCGGGCTGAGCCCGGCGCGGATCGCGAAGGTGCTCTACGAAGAGAACCGGGAGATGTTCGCCGGTCGCGTGACGGTGGAGAACCGCGAGATCATCGCGCGGACCATGGGCGAATTCGAGTCCCTCGACGAG
>CAYNLG010000143.1:0-4108 GCA_964397995.1 uncultured Anaerolineales bacterium | reverse complement strand
GTTTGATCTTCCAGGCAATGCCCTTGCCGGCAGCCTCGTTCCAGGCGGTCGGGGGCGTCGCCGCCGCCCAGTGCCCGCTGCCGTCGTTGCGGAAGCCGGTGGTTTGGGCCATCGCCGGCGCGGCGATCCACACAGCCGCCAACACAGTCAGACAAAGCGTTTTGCGCAAGTCCGTCACTCCTGAATAATAAGGATGTAGGTTCTTGAATCGGCGATCTTGCCCAGGCCCGCGGCCGCCTGCACCTGCAGGGTGAACGATCCGGCCTCGGTGGGCGTGCCGCTCAGAACCCCGGTTTTGGGGTCCAGGGCCACGCCCAGCGGGGCGACCACGTCTGAGGTGTGCATCTTCACCGTCGCTTCGGCGTGCCCGCCGAGGTTCCACCAGCCGACCGCCCCGTCGGCGGCGAAGGCCACGCGGTACGGCTGGCCGACCTTCGCCTTTGGCAGCGTCGCCGGGCCGGTAATCACTGGCGGCAAGTCGCCCTTGCTGAACACAGACGTCGCGGCCGCCGACGGGGCGAACCCCTTGGCCCACGCACGGGCCGTGACGGTGGTGGTCGCTGCTAGCTCGAACGGCTTGTCGTACACCGGCGAGTCGGCCGTCGGCTCGCCGCCGTCGGTCGTGTAGCGGATGGTCGCTTTGCCCGGCGCCACCAGGCTCACCTGCACCGAGTCGGCGAACTGCCGCCGGATGGGCCGGGCCTCCGGGGCCACGGCCTTGGGGCCCTCGACGAGCTTCCGCCGCAGCCATTTGAAGGCCTCATCCTGCAGCGTACTCGCGCCGTCGCTGCCGTCGAGTTTCTGGCTGGCGGCGTTGAGCGGCGGCACGTGCAGCGACGACTTGCCCTTGAACTTGGCGTCGGTCAGGACGATCTGCCGGGCCTCGTTGCCCACCTTGGCCGCGAGCTTGACCAGCTCATGACTGCCGCCGGCGCCCACGTAGGTCAGAACGGCCGGGTCGTCGGGGCCGTAGAACTTCAATTCGCGTTTCGACCAGAAGTCGGCCACCACCGCCGTCAGCCGCGCGCTGTGGTCGCCCCAGGGCGCCCGCGGGTCGTCAAACGGCACGCGGATCTGGTTCTGTGGCTTGCGGCGGTCGCCCCAGGGCGTCCCCAGGTCGCTGGCGGCCACGGTGAAGAGGTCGTCGGCCGTCGTGAAGCCGCCGGAGGTGGCCAGCCACCCCCCGGCCGAGAAGCCCCACGCCGCGATGCGGGCCGGGTCGATGTGGTATTTGTCGGCGTGAGCCCGCAAAAAGCGGACCGCGCTCTTGAAATCGTGAAAGACCTGCGGGTGGATCCCGTTGCCCAGGATGTAGTTGAGGTTGACCGCGACAAAGCCCTCGGCGACCGCGCGGGCCATCAACGTCCGCGGCGGCCCGCCCGCCCCGCCGTAGCCGCCGTCCTTGTCGCCGCCCCCGTAGCCGCCGCCGTGAACGAAGAGGATGCATGCGTGGCGGGCCTCATCCTTCGGCCAGTGGATGTTCATCTTCACCCACCGGTCGTGGACCGACCCGGTCACCCGCTCGGGCAGGTACGCCACGTCGAGGGCGTTGTGGGCGTTCTCGACCGGTTTAGCGGTGGGAAACGGTTCGTCCGCTCGCGCGCCGGCGACGGCGATGAAGCACACTACAAGGCAAGGCACAAATCGCTTCATAGTTACTCCCGATTCAGCACGTCCGGATGTTCTGTTCACTCGCCAAAGAATCCAGCCTCCAGCGCCCGGCTGATGGCGTGGTAGACGGGCAGGTGGAGTTCCTGCACGGCAGCTGTGGTGTCGGCGGGGACGCGGATGCAGCACGTGCACAATCGTCGCAGACGCCCGCCATCGTGCCCGGTCAAGCCGACGACCTGCATCCCCATCGCCGCGGCCGTCATGGCGGCGCGGCAGCCGCACGAGTTCCCCGGAACACAAGCCCATCCGGCACATCCGGCGCCTCTTGCGGGCGCGGCGATGCGTACAGGGCCACCGCCAGGGCCTGATGCTCCGGCAGTCGCTCGCCCAGTTCGGCCGGCACGACCGAGCAGCAGGCCAGCGCCTGCGGCAGAGCCTCGGCCTCGAGGACCTCCCGCATGGGCCAGGCCAGCAGATCTCCCGCCCGCACGAACAGCGAGCCCAGAACGATCATCTCCGGATTCAACACGTCCACCAGGATCGCCAGGCTCTGCCCCAGCCGACGGCCGGTCTCTTCCACAATCTCCCGCGCGGCCTTGTCACCAGCCCGAGCCGCCTCGACGACGGCCTTCGCGTCGCGGTAAGGCCAGTCGGACGGAAGGCCCCCCGCCGCCATAAGGTCGGCCACCCGGCGGGCGATGCCGCCCCCGCTGCACCAGCCCTCGACCGAACCGCGCTTGCGATAGCCCTCCGGCCCGTCGGCCGTCAGCCGCACGTGCCCGAGTTCACCGGCGTTGCCGTTTGCGCCCGTCACCAGCCGACCCCCGGCCACGATCCCAGCGCCGAGGCCCGTGCCCAGCGTCAGGAAGACCACATCGTTGCTACCACGTCCCGCCCCGAACCGCTGCTCCGCCAGCACCCCGGCGTTGGCGTCGTTCATGAGCACGGCCCGTCCGCCGAAGCGCTGCTCCAGGAACGCGGCAACCGGCACGTCGTCCCAGCCGGGCAGATTGGGCGGAGACAGGATTCGCCCCTTCGCCTCGTCCAGGGGTCCGCCGCAGGCGATGCCGAAGACCGGATCATCGCCCGGAGCCAGCGCTGCAATCGCCTCGGCGATTCGCTCGAGCGTCTCATCCGGACTGCCCGTCGGGAATCGGCGCACCTCGTCCGGTCGACCGGTCGGGTCGGCCCGGGCGACTGTGCATTTTGTCCCGCCGATGTCGATGCCAAACACGCGGGGTTACTCCTTCATCTCGACCACCGCACGGCTGCGGATGTCCCGCGACGAGGCGCCGATGAGAACCTCGAACGCGCCGGGCTCCACCTGCCAGGCGTGGGTCGCGGCGTTCCAGAAGGCGAAGCAGCGATCGTCCAACTCGAAGCTCACGGTGCGGGTCTCGCCCGGTTCCAGCCAGACCTTCGCGAACCGCTTGAGTTCCTTCACCGGACGCCAGTGGTTGCATTCGCGGTCGGCTACATACAGTTGAACCACCTCCCAGCCGGCGCGGCTTCCGGTGTTGGTCACGACAACCGAAATATCCACGGTCTCGCCGATGCGGGCGGTCTGCGGTACGGTTGTATCGCCGTATTCGAAGCGGGTGTAGCTCAGCCCATGGCCGAAGGGGAACAGCACATCCAACCCGGCGGCGTCGTAGTGGCGGTAGCCGACGCGCAAGCATTCGCCGTAGTGCACGTCCCGTCCGCCGGGATAGTTGCCCAGTGTGGGGTTGTCGGCGTAGCGGCGGGGGAACGTGACTACCAGCCGGCCGGAGGGATTGACCTGCCCAGTGACGATGTCGGCGATCGCCCGGCCGCCTTCCATGCCCGGGTAGTGGGCCAGAAGGACCGCCCGAACGTCGTCGATCCAGGGCATGGCGATCGGGGCCGAGGAATTGAGCACGACGATGGTTTCAGGGTTGACGGCCGCGACGGCCGCGATTAAAGCGTCCTGCTCGCCGGTGAGGTTCATGTGAGGCCGGTCGTACGATTCGCTCTCAAACTTCCACGGCAGCCCGACCGCGACGATGGCGGCGCCGGCCTTCCTTGCCGCGGCGACGGCTTCGTCCAGGCGCTCCTGACGCCGGTGCGCCGGCGAAAGGCCGTAGCCCAACGCCAGGCGCGGCAGATCGATCTCGCCGGCTGGGGCGATGTACTCGAGCTTGACTGCAGGCGTCTGGCCGCGGGCCAGTTCGACGTCGGCCCAGACATTGGCCTCGGTCACCGCAAGCTCGTCGTTGACCCACAGCTTCACGCTGCCGTTGCCGGTCGGCTGAATGCGGTAGAGCCCATCCTGCGGCACCTTGATCTGCCCGGTGTAGCGCGCGCTGAATCGCGTGGAATTGACCCCCTCGGCGGGGGGTTTGCCCTGGCCGCCGATGCGCGGGCTCGCGCCGCTGGTGGCGGCCGGCTCGCCCGCCAACTCGCGGTTGTTGTAGAACTCCGCGCGGAAGCTCTTCTCGACGGCCAGGTTGGTCTCGTTGAGCGGGAGCATGGTTTC
>CAYNLG010000142.1:0-4371 GCA_964397995.1 uncultured Anaerolineales bacterium | reverse complement strand
AGCTGCATCAGTGCGGCCTGCCCAAGAAGATCGCGCTCGAGCTCTATCAGCCTTTCATCATCCGCCGGCTGAAGGAGCACGGGCTTGCGGACACGATCAAGAGCGCCAAGCGCATGCTTGAGCGGCGCGACCCCGAGGTGTGGGACATTCTCGAGGAAGTGATCGATCAGCACCCGGTGATGCTGAACCGGGCGCCGACGCTGCACCGCATGGGCATCCAGGCCTTCGAGCCGGTGCTGATCGAGGGCCACGCCATCAAGATCCACCCCCTGGTCTGCCGCGGTTTCAACGCCGACTTCGACGGCGACCAGATGGCCGTCCACCTGCCGCTCTCCCTCGAGGCCCAGGTCGACGCGACCGTGCTGATGATGAGCACGAACAACGTGTTCAGCCCGGCGTCGGGGCGGCCGATCATGAGCCCGTCGCAGGACATCGTCCTCGGGAGCTTCTACCTGACGCTCGCCCGCGACGGCGAGCCCGGCGAGGGCAAGGCCTTCTCGAACCTCCAGGAACTCCTGGCCGCCCACGCCCACGGCGTGGTCAGCCTCCAGGCTCGCGTCAAGGTCCGCCTGCCCGGGGGCAAGAAGCTGGCCGTGCCGCGGGGCATCGAGGTCGAGCCCGAGTCCTGCCGCATCGAGACGACCGTCGGGCGCGTCCTCTTCAACGATATCCTGCCCGGGGGCATGCCGTTCTACAACTTCGTCATGGACCAGGGCGGGACGGCCCAGGTCATCAGCGACTGCTACCGCCTCCAGGGCCGCGACGCCACCATCGACCTGCTCGACGCCATCAAGGAGCTCGGCTTCAAGTGGTCGACGCTGGCGGGCCTGTCGTTCTCGACCGAAGACCTGCGGGTGCCCGTCGAACGCAAGGCCAAGATCATCGCGGCCACCCAGAAGGTCGTCGACCGGATCAACAAGAACTACGAGGCCGGCGTCATCACCGATGGCGAGCGCTACAACCAGGTCATCGACGCCTGGACCCATGCCCGCGAGCAGGTCACCCAGGAGATGATGCGCGAGCTCCAGAGCGACACCCGCGACGGCAAGCCCTACCTGAACCCCATCTTCCTGATGACCCACTCCGGGGCCCGGGGCAGCGTGGACCAGGTGCGGCAGCTGGCGGGGATGCGCGGCCTGATGGCGAAGCCGTCGGGGCGGATCATCGAGACGCCCATCAAGGCGAACTTCCGCGAGGGCCTGACCGTCCTCGAATACTTCTCCTCGACCCACGGGGCCCGCAAGGGCCTGGCCGACACGGCCCTCAAGACCGCCGACTCCGGGTACCTGACGCGGAAGCTGGCCGACGTCGCCCAGAACGTCATCGTCACCGAGGACGACTGCGGCACGCTGAACTCCATCGAGAAGGAGGTCTGGTACAAGGGCGCCGAGGTCGAACGGACGCTGGCCGAGTGCATCACCGGCCGCGTGGCCGCCCAGAACATCGTCGACCCGCTGACCGACGAGACGGTCGTGAAGGCGGGCGAGGTGGTGGAGGCGGAGGCGGCCGCACGCATCGAGGACCTGGGCATCGAGCGGATGCGGGTCCGCAGCCCGCTGACGTGCGAGTCGCCCCTCGGGTGCTGCGCCCGCTGCTACGGCAACGACCTCTCGACCGGCCGCCTCGTCGAGCAGGGCCTCGCCGTCGGCATCATCGGGGCCCAGTCGATCGGCGAGCCGGGGACGCAGCTGACGATGCGGACGTTCCACATCGGCGGGACGGCCCACCGCGCGGTGCTCCAGAACGAGCACGCCGCCAGCCAGGCCGGCACGGTCAAGTACATCGCCATCACGCCGGTGGAGGTCAGCGACAGCGAGGGCAAGCGGACGATCAGCCTGAAGCGCAACGGCGAGATGCTGGTCCTGGACGCCAAGGAACGCGAGGTCGAGCGGTACAGCGTGCCGCTCGGCGCCACGCTGCTCGTCGAGGACGGTGCCGAGGTGAAGGCCGGGGCGGTCCTCTGCCGCTGGGACGCCCACATGGCCCCGATCCTGGCCGAAGAGACGGGCGTCGCGCGCTTCGCCGATATCGTCGAAGGCGAGACGATGCGCGTCGAGGAGGACCGGGCGGGCTACAAGCGGCGCCTCATCATCGAGCACAAGGGCGAGCTGCACCCGCGCGTCATCGTCGAGGACGCCGACGGCAAGATCCTCGAGTTCCACTACATCCCGGCCCGCACCTACGTCGAGGTGGACCAGGGCGACCCGGTCGAGCCGGGCACGCTCATCGCCCGCCGCCCCCGCGAGGTCACCGGCACCCAGGACATCACCGGCGGCCTGCCGCGCGTCACCGAGCTCTTCGAGGCCCGCAAGCCGAAAGAGCCGGCGGTGATGAGCGAGATCGACGGCGTGGTGGAGCTGTCGCAGGAGAAGAAGCGGGGCAAGATGACCATCGTGGTCCGCAACCCCGAGACCGACATCGAGAAGGAACACTACGTGCCGCACGACCGGCACCTCCGCGTCCACACGGGCGACGAGGTCCGGGCGGGCGACATGTTGACCGACGGGCCCCTGGTGCCGCACGACATCCTCCGCATCGCCGGCGAGGCGGATCTCCACAAGTACCTGCTCCGCGAGGTCCAGGGCGTCTACCGGTCGCAGAAGCAGACCATCGACGACAAGCACTTCGAGGTGATCCTCTCGCAGATGCTCCGCAAGGTCCGCGTCGACCGGCAGGGCGACACGAGCTTCCTGCCGGGCGAGGTGGCCGACCGCTTCAAGTTCCGGGCCGCCAACGACGCCCTGGCCAGCATGGTCAGGGTGGTGGACCCCGGCGACACGGAGTTCGAGGAGGGCCAGCTCGTCCAGAAGAGCGAGTTCGACGAGGCGGCGGCGATCGCGGAGCAGGGCGGCGGCGCGGCCCCGAAAAAGAAGCGGCCGCGGCCCGCCACCGCCAAGACCATGCTCCTCGGCATCACCAAGGCCAGCCTCCAGAGCGAGTCCTTCCTCTCGGCGGCCAGCTTCCAGGAGACCACCAAGGTCCTCACGGAGGCGGCGTTGGCTGGAAAAATGGACCCCTTGCTCGGTCTGAAGGAGAACGTGGTCCTCGGGCACCTGATCCCGGCGGGCACGGGCTTCAAGCCGTACCTGGAGGCGACGGTGCGGCTGCACGCCGAGCCGCCGCTGGCCGCCCAGCTGGTCGGCGCCGAATCGGCCGCCATCAGCGTGGGGTCGGAGGTGCGGCAACCGCTGGAGTAGTGTGACGCGAACCACCCGGCCGCGGGGTGCGGCCCGGCCCGAACCCGACGGAACGAGAGAGACGCGATGCCGACGATCAACCAACTGGTCCGCAAGGGCCGCAAGAAAGAGCCGGCCACCACGAAGAGCCAGGCGCTGGACCGGTGCCCGCAGCGGCGCGGCGTGTGCACGCTGGTGCGGACGATGACGCCGAAGAAGCCGAACTCGGCGCTGCGGAAGATCGCCCGCGTCCGGCTCTCCAACGGCAAGGAAATCACCGCCTACATCCCCGGCATCGACCACAACCTCCAGGAGCACTCCATCGTGCTCGTGCGGGGCGGCCGCGTCCGCGACCTGCCGGGCGTGCGGTACCACATTGTGCGCGGCACGCTGGACGCGTTGGGCGTCGACGGCCGCAGGCAGGGGCGCTCCAAGTACGGCGCCAAGAAGGGCAAGTAACCCCGACCCCGGGCCCGCCCCCGCGGCGGCCCGCACAAAGAGAGCCGACCGATGGCCGAGAAAAAGTTCACCGCCAGCTACACCAGCCAGCACCCGGACCCCCGGTTCCACAGCAAGCTGGTCACGAAGTTCGTCAACTGCCTGATGCTCGACGGCAAGAAGAGCGTCGCCCAGAACGTCTTCTACGACGCCATGGACATCGTCGCCAAGCGCGTCAAGGACGCCGAGCCCCGCGAGGTCTTCGAGACCGCCATCGAGAACGTCAAGCCGCACATCGAGGTCCGCTCCAAACGCGTCGGCGGGGCCACCTACCAGGTGCCCATGCGCGTGAGCGAGAAGCGGCGGCTCTCGCTGGCCATCCGCTGGATCCTCACGGCCGTCCGCGCCGGCAAGGGCCGACCCATGGCCGACCGGCTCGCCAACGAACTGATGGCCGCCTACCGCAAGGAAGGCACCGCCATCACCACCCGGGAGAACATCCACCGCATGGCCGAGGCGAACAAGGCGTTCGCCCATTTCGCCTGGTAAGACCCCGGCGGGGCCCGCGGCGCTACCCGTCGCGGGCCTCGCTTTTTTTGTGCACTGGCGGCCGGGCCGCCCGCCGGCCCCCGCCCGAAAGGCCGCGTGCCCCATGCCCCCCGCCCTCGACGCCATCCGCAACGTCGGCATCGCCGCCCACATCGACGCCGGCAAGACCACCGTCACCGAACGCGTCCTCTACTACGCCGGCAAGACC
>CAYNLG010000141.1:0-4465 GCA_964397995.1 uncultured Anaerolineales bacterium | reverse complement strand
ATCGTCACGACCTTGATCTCCGGGCCGACGATCTCCTGAAGCGCCGCGTACAGGGTCGTCGTTTTGCCGCTGCCCGTGGGGCCGGTCACCAGGAGGATGCCGTGCGGCCGGCGGATGATGTCGTGGAAGTCGTCGAGGGCCCCCTCGCCCATGCCCAGCTCGGGGAGCCTGAACATGAGCTGCGACCGGTCAAGGATACGCATCACGATGCCTTCGCCGAACAGCATCGGGATCACGCTCACGCGCACGTCCACCTGGCGCGGGCCGACCTGGAACTTGATCCGCCCGTCCTGCGGCAGGCGTTTCTCGGCAATGTTCAGGTTCGCCAGAATCTTGATGCGGCTGATGATGGCCGCCTGGAACCGGCGGATTTGCGGCGGGACGCTCGTCTCGTGCAGCACCCCGTCGATGCGGTACCGGATGACCAGGTCGTTCTCGTACGGCTCGATGTGGATGTCGCTCGCCCGCTCGTCCAGCGCCTCCAGGAAGATCTCGTTGACGAGCTTGATGACGCTCGCCTCCTGGGCCATCTCCAGGAGGTCCTCGGCGTCCGCCGACGTCTGGCTCAGCACCTGGATATCGTCGTTGCCGATCAGGTCGCCGATCGTCTCGCCGCCGATCCCGTAGTGCGTCTTGATGACCTTGTCGATGTCATCCTCGGTCGCCAGGACCGGCTTCACCTCCAGCCCCGTCAGCAGCCGCACCTCGTCGAACGCGTACAGGTCGAACGGGTTGGCCGTCGCGACCGTGAGGGTGCCGTTCGTGCGGCCGACGGGGACGAGGCGTTTGCGGTAGACAAGCTTGGCGGGCAGCGTCCGGAGGGTGTCGACGTCGATCGTGCACGAGCTCAGGTCGACGCGCGGAATGGCGAGCTGGTCGCCCATGATGTCCAGGACGACCGTCTCGTCGACGTGCCCCAGCCGCACCAGCGCCCGGTCGAGGCGCACCCCCTCCTTCTGCCGAAGCGCCATCGCCTCGGCCAACTGCTCGGGCGTAATCAGCCCGCGCTCCAGCAGCGTCTCGACCAGTGTCACCGGCACCCCCGCTTCGGCCGCGCCCGGCGGCGTCCCCCCCGTTTCCCTTAGAACCCCGGCGCCGGGCCCGAGTTCCGAGCGACCTTACCTTCCTCAGTATAACGTGCCCGGCCGGGGCCTGTTGCACAAAAGGCTGTACCGCCCGGAGGGTGCGGTCTCCCGGGCCGGCGCCCAGGCGAGCCGTTTCGGCCGACACCCGACCCGCGGCCCCGGGTTTGCCATTACGTACGTATCTGCGGGCACGGACGGGAGGGACGGCGATGCAGCGAACCCTGGTGAGCTTGGTCCTGGTATCCCTGGCGGTGGCCCTGGCGGCCGCGGCCGCGTCGGCCGCACCCGCCGAGGCGCCCCCCGCGGACGCGCCGGCGGCCGCACCCGACGCCGCGGCGCCCCCCCCGGCCCCGGCGGCCGAGCCGTTCTCCATCCAGCGGGTCATGGAGGACCTGCAACAGAAGTTCCGGGCCGGCGGCCTGACGATGTGGGTACTGCTGTTCCTCTCGGTCCTCGGCCTGGCGTTCGTCCTGGAGCGGCTCTTCCGCCTCGGCCGACGCCGCATCGCCCCCGTCGGCTTCCCCGAGCGGGCCGACCGCCTCTGGCAGGCCGGCCAGTACGACGAACTGCTCCAGCTCTGCCGCGCCGACGGCAGCACTCTGGCCAAGGTCGTCTCGTTCGTGGTGCGGCACCGGGACGCGCCGATCGCCGAGGTCAACCTGGCCACCGGCGACATCGCCTCCCGCGACATCGGTCGCCACCTTATGCTCACCTACCCGCTGGCGGCCGTGGCGACGCTGAGCCCGCTGCTGGGCCTGTTCGGCACGGTGCTCGGGATGATCGAATCGTTCGACGTGGTCGCCGTGGCCGGGTCGCTGGGCGACCCGTCGCTGCTGGCCAGCGGCATCTCGAAGGCCCTCGTGACGACGGCCTTCGGGCTGTTCGTCGCCATCCCGACGCTCTTCTTCTATCACCTGTTCAAGCTGCGGACGAACTTCCTGGCAAGCCTGCTCGAAGAAGAGGCCAGCACCCTCACGAGCGAGTGGCTGATGAAGGGGACCCGCGATGCGAATTGAACGCGACGAGTCCGCCGAAGAGGCCACCGTCCAGATGGCGCCGCTCATCGACTGCGTCTTTCTCTTGCTGATCTTCTTCCTCGTGGCCGCCACCCTCAAAAAGGCCCACAAGGAACTGGAGATCGCCCTCCCCCACGCCGCCGCCTCCATCGAGAAGAAGACCCGGTTCGAGACCCTCATCATCGAGGTCACCCAGGACGGCACGGTCCACATCGACTCCGAGCCCCTCTCGACCCAGCTCCTGCACAAGACGCTGCGCGAGGCGGCCATGGCCAACCCCGACCGGCGCGTCCGCATCGACGCCGACCGCCGCGCCGCCTGGCAACACATCGTCCACGTCCTGGACCTGTGCCAGTTCAACAAGCTCCAGGACGTCGGCGTGCGCACGCGCGATTGACCCGCGGGGGAGGCCCGAGATGCCCGAACGGCGCGAGGAATTGACCTCGGAGACGCACGGCACGCTGTGGGGCGTGTTCTGGTGGACCCTGGCCGCCCTCTGCCACGCCGGCGCCGTCGCCGCCATCATCTACTTCACGCCGCTCAGGCACTGGTTCTTCAAGGAACCCGACGCCGAGGCCCTGAAGGTGGTCGAAGGCGCCCGCCTGCAGAGAATCGTCGACGAGCTGATGGCCGTCAACGCCGAACGCCTCCGCGAGAAGGTCGTCGACCTGGCCGACCTCCGCGACGAGATCGCCCGCCTCCGCGACGCCAAACGCAAGGAGGTCGGTGCCCCGCCCCTGGGGGTGCCCGCGCGACCGCCGGCGTGGCTCACCGACCGCGGGTTCCTCGCCCTCTACGACACCGCCCGCGAAGTCGACGCCTCGATGTACGAGGCCTACCGCGACCTGCGGGCCGCCACCCTCGCCAAGATTCAGCGCATGGCCGTCGCCGACGCCCGCCAGGTCATCGACGTCGAGACCCCCGTCCACCCGGACCCGGACCCGGCCGTCTTCGGCCACGTCATCCGCAAGGCCGACGACGGCCGCCTCGAGGCCCTCAAGAAGGAGGTCGAGCGGATCCACGGCGAGGTCAACGCGATGATCACGGGGGCCGAGCGGATCCTCGAGACCGTGCTGGACCTGTACCGGCCGGAGGACCTCGGCTGGTCCATCGCCTACGAGAGCGTCGGCGGCATGCTCTTTACGGGCGGCGGGGCCGGCGGCTACGACGACCTGAACATGCCCTACAACGGGCCGCCCCTGATGGCCCACGAGTATTACCCGGGCGGCCAGACCGGCACGGGCGGCATCCATCCCGTCGCCGGCCGCAAGGTCCTCCGCAACCAGGGCGACGACGCCGACTGGATGTTCATCGACGCTTGGTACGTCATCGGCCCCTTCCCGAACCCGAACCGGCAGAACATCGACAAGGCCTTCCCGCCCGAGGAACAGGTCGACCTGGACGCGACGTACGTCGGCAAGGACGGCCGGACGCTGAAGTGGCGCTTCCTGAAGACGAGCAAGTTCAAGCTCATTCCGCCGCTGCCCGACAAGTACGCGGTCTACTACATGTGGTCCGAACTCTACTCGGACGAGGACCGCGACCTGTGGGTCGCCGTCGGCAGCGACGACTACGCGAAGCTCTGGGTCAACGACGAACTGGTCTTCGTCAGCGACCGCACGCCGCACCCCTGGCACGCCCTGAACGACTTCCGCAAGGTCCACTTCAAGCGGGGGTTCAACAAGCTGCTGTTCCGACTGGACAACGCGGGCGGGCTGGTGTGCTGGTCGGTGATTGTGGCGACGCTGGATGCCGACGCGATGGCGGCGCCCGAGTAGGGCCTAGCCCTTCGCCAATCGCTTCAGCGCGCGACCGCACCGTTTGTGCACCGTCTCCACCGCCTCCCGGAACTTGGCCTCCTCCTCCGGGTCGCGCACCGGCGTCAGCACCAACGACTGGCCGTCGGTCATGATCTCGAACGGCGTCTCCGGCGTAACCTTCAGCACTTCCAGAATGGGCCGGTCGATGACCAGGGCGACACTTTTTCCGTGTCTGGTAAGCGTCTTGACCATGGCGGCCCCCCGAGTTCGCACAAAATATATCCGTCGGATATACGCCCGTCAAGGCCGGTTCGCCGGCTCGCGCCCCGCGCAGAAAGAAGACGCGGCGCCCCTCCCAGGGCCCGCGTCGTGTCCGCAATGGTGGGCAGGGCCGGAGTCGAACCGGCGACACCACGGTTTTCAGCCGTGTGCTCTACCACCTGAGCTACCTACCCACGTCTCAGGTCGCGGGGTACTATACCCCGCGCCCCGGGGTCTGTCAACGTTTCGTGCCCGCCCGGGCGCGCCTGGGTGTGACTACGGATTTTGGCACTAGCAGGCCGCTAAAGAATACCCTTTATTGCATTGACGCATCGCAACGGGA
>CAYNLG010000140.1:0-4588 GCA_964397995.1 uncultured Anaerolineales bacterium | reverse complement strand
TCGTCGGTGCCCGGCTTCCGCCGGATCATCAGGGGTATCGGCATCGGGACGGGGGCTCCTTGAGGCGTTCCGCGGGTTATCGGACGTGCGGCCAAGGCCAGCGTAGCGGCGAGGGTGAAGGGTGTGAAGGAAAAAGCGGGGGGGACCGGGTTGCGGACGGACGCCACGTCCGATTTGTGCCGCGGACGAGCGAAAAAAGGGGCCGCACACCGAAATCGAAGCGGCGTGCGGCCCAACAAGCTAACCCGCAGTAAGGAGTATACGGCGCTTTGGCCCTCGGTCAAATCGGTCGGCGAGAAAAGAGCGCGGCCGCACCGAGGGCCGCGAGGGCCAGGGTCGTCGGCTCGGGCGCCGGGGCGCCGGCGGTGTCGCTCAGGAACCAGTGGTCGGCCAGGACGAAGTAGTCGGCCGTATCCACGACGCCGTCGCACGTGAAGTCGCCGTCCGGCCAGAAGCCCTCCAGGAACCAGTTCCCGGCCAGGGCGAAGTAGTCGGCGGTGTCGCAGACGCCGTCGAAGGTGGCGTCGCCGTCCATGGCGTCGATGACGTTGAACCAGTGGTCGGTCTCGGCGTACCAGACGGCGACGTAGTCGATGCCGCCCGGAAGCGTGCCGATGTCGCCGCTCACGAAGGCCACGCCGGCCTCGTACGGGCCGGGGCCGAGGGCCTCGGTCGGGGTCCACTCGGTGGTGCCGACGGGCAGAAAGGCCTCGAAGATGTCCTCATCCTGCGGGTTCTCGACGTAGATATGCAACCCGTTGACGCCCGGATCGGTCGGGGCGTTCCAGGCGACCCGCTGGAGCGGGTCGGTGGTGTCGGCCACCGGGTCGACGAGAACGGGCATCTCCGAGGGATAGGCCCCCGCGGGAAGGTCCACGGTGAGGATGACCGGGTCGCCCGTCACGCCTTGGATGGTGAAGGTGTAGGTGCCGGCCCCGAAGGCGGCCACGTCGGCGGGGTTGCCGGACTCGACGCCGAAGTAGAGGCCCTCGTCGTCGAGTTCCATCGGGAGCACCGCGCCGCCGGGCGTGGTGACGGTGCCGCTCCGCAGGCACTGTCCCTCGACCGAGAGGCCGACGCCGTGCAGGAGTGTGCCGCTTATATCCGTCAGGCCGCGCACCACGAAGACCTCCTCCACCTGGGCGGGCCCGACGGCCTGGGCGGTGGCGTCCCAGCCGAAGCTGACGAGGTCGCTGTCGACCCAGGTCGAGACGTTGACGGGTTCGCCGGCGTCGAGGATGACCCGGGTCCCGTCGTCGAGGGTCACGGTGTGGGTGGTGACGCTCTCGGTGGGCGCGGTGTGGGTGCCGCGGCCGCGGAAGACCATCAGGTGGGGCTCGACGTAGACGTCCTGGCCGCCCCATTCGGGCCCGGGGGTCATCTCGAGGTCGAATTCCAGGTGGTAGTTGGTGTCCTTCTTCAGGTCCTGTGGGTTGACGGAGGCGTGGTCGGGCGAGTCGCTCTGGAAGGCGTCCGGCACCCGCGCGTCGACGACGGTGCAGTCCACCCCCTCGGGCCATCCGTAGCCGACCATGACGTCGAGGCTGTTCAGGTGGTCCGGGAAGTCGGCGTCCAGGCGTACGTCCACCAGCAGGGTCATCTCGCGGTCGGCGGCCGTGATGATCGGGTCGAGGACGGTCCGGGTGACCTGCATCTTCGAGTCGACCGTCCTGTGCAGGGGCAGATGCTCCTGCCAGCAGTCCCAGCCCCACTCGTGGTCGTAGAGGCCGACGGGGTGGTGGCGGATGCGGTCGCCCTCGTGCCATGTGTACGTCGCGGTGCTCTCGGCCGCGTCCGCCCAGGCGAACGGCTGGCCGGGCGCGGCCTCCAGGGTGATCCAGGGCACCTGCGTCATGCCCTCGTCCGGGCTGTAGGTGACGCCCACTTCCGAGCAGCCCGTGACGACGCCCCCGGCGGTGTTGCCCGTGACGTCGCACCACGTTTCGTCCCGGATGCCCAGCCACACCCACGGGTTCTCCCACCACTGTTCGGCCTCGCAGGGCGGGGCGACGGCCAAGCTGATGAGCGCGGCAGCGACGGCGATGGACGGTCCTCGTGCGGCATGCGGCATGCGAACTCCCCTCTCTCGCGGTGCTGGCCGGGTCCCTCAAATCGAGCGAGGCCCTCAAAGCGGCGTCCGCGCGCCCGGTCCCCCGCGCGTCGCCGGCCAGGGCCTCCACGTCCCTCAGTCTACCCCGGATTCCGGAAAAGGCAAACTATTCGGCCCGGAATTGTCCGGGCGATGCCGCGCCGTCCGCGCGGCCGATTGCGGTCACCCGCGCGGGGCGGTATCCTGGAAACGGACGCCGCGCCCTGAGCCAGGAGGGAGCCCATGTCGTTCGTTTCCATCCCGCTGGTCGTGCTGATTCTGGTGGTCGTCGGCATCACGGTCCTGGCGGTGAAGGCCGGGGCGGTGGCCCTGCGCCTGACGGGCCTCGACGACGACCGGGCGGAGTTCCAGGCCCTCTCGGCCGTCACCGGCACGGGCTTCACGACGCGCGAGTCGGAGCTCGTGATGGCCGACCCGCGGCGGCGGCGCGTCGTCCAGGCCCTGATGATCCTCGGCAACGTGGTCCTCGTGACGCTGATCAGCCTCCTGGTCGGCTCGTTCTCGACGTTTGAGAGCGCGTTCGACGTGCCCGTCACGGTGCTCATCCTGGTCGCGGGGGCGTACGCCCTTTACCGCTTTTATGTGGGGCGGAGCCTGTCGCGCCGGTTCAGCGACTGGGTCGCGAAGAAGGTTGAGGCCCACCTTACCCTGCGCGAGCGGCCGGTCCACGAGGTGCTCGTCCTGGCCGAGGGGTACGGCGTGGCCGAGGTCCGGATCGGCGAGGACGCCGTCTGTGCCGGCAAGAGCCTCCAAAACGCGCGGCTGCGCGAGCGAGGCCTGCTGGTGCTGGCCATCCGCCGCGACGGCGAGGTGCTGCCCGCGCCGCGCGGGGGCGACCGGATCGAGCCCGGCGACCGGCTCGTCTGCTACGGTGACCTGGAACGGCTCCACAAGGTGGCCCTGGCCTCGCTCGGGGCCGAGGAGCCCCAGGCAGAGGACGCGGCGCAGGGAAAGCCCGCCGACGCCGCCCCCGACCGTGCGCCCGTCGGCGACGGCGAGGCCCCGGCCCCGGGGCAGGGCGAGGCGTCCGCCGGTTCGCCCAAGGACCCGTGACATCCGCGTGGCCGGCCGCTATCATACCGGCCCGCGGACCGACCGCCGGCCCGCCCACCGGAGAGCGGCATGTACGCACCGACACGCGACGACTTCCTGCGGATGGCCCGCGAGGGCAACACGATCCCCGTCTATCGGACGCTCCTGGCGGACCATCTGACGCCGGTCCTGGCGTTCCGCAAGCTGATGGCCTTCGGCGAGCAGGGGTTCCTACTGGAGTCCATCGTCGGCCTGGAGCGGATCGCCCGGTACACGTTCCTGGGCGTCCGGCCTCGCCAGACCCTCCGGTCGTGGGGCGAGCGCGTGGAGCTGGTGCGGGGCGGCGAGGTCGAGGAGTTCATCTGCGAGGACCCGCTGCAGATGCTCGGCCGCTTCCTCGCCGATCACAAGGCCGTCCACCACGGCCCGTTGCCGCGCTTCACCGGCGGGGCCGTCGGCTATGCCGGGTACGACGTCATCCGCCACTACGAGCGGTTGCCGAACTGCCCGGAGGACGACCGCGGGCTGCCGGACATGGTCTTCGGCTTCTACGACACGATGGTCATCTTCGACCACGTGCTGAAGACGGTCATGGTGGTCTCGAACGCGGTCCTGGAGGAGGGGGCCGACCCGAAGGTCGCCTACGACGACGCCGTCACGCGGATCGACGCCGTGTGCGAGCGGCTGCGGCGGCCGGCGCCGCTGCGGGCCGAGGACATCGTCCGGACCGAGGCGGTGGACCTGCCCTTCACCTCGAACGTCGAGAAGGCCGACTTCCTCCGGGCCGTCGAGGCCTGCAAGGAGTACATCCGCGCCGGCGACATCTTCCAGGTGGTCCTTTCGCAGCGGCTGCGCGTCGGCAGCGGGGCCGACCCGATGGACATCTACCGGGCGCTGCGCGTCATCAACCCGTCGCCCTTCATGTTCTGCCTGAAGACGGCCGACGTGACGCTCATCGGCTCGAGCCCCGAGATCATGGTCCGCGTCGAGGACGGCCTGATCACCCACCGGCCCATCGCCGGTACCCGCCCGCGCGGGGCGACCGAGGCCGAGGACGCGCAGCTGGAGGAGGAGCTGCTCGCCGACCCCAAGGAACGGGCCGAGCATACGATGCTCGTGGACCTGGCGCGCAACGACGTCGGCCGCGTGGCCGCCTACGGCTCCGTCACGCTCTCGGACGTGATGAGCATCGAGCGGTACAGTCACGTGATGCACATCGTGTCGAACGTGACGGGGCGGCTGCAACCGGGGCTCGGGGCGCTCGACGCGCTGCGCGTGAGCCTCCCGGCCGGGACGGTCTCGGGCGCGCCGAAGGTCCGGGCGATGGAGATCATCGACGAGTGCGAGCCGACCAAGCGCGGGCCCTACGCCGGGGCCGTCGGCTACGTCGACTACGCCGGCAACATGGACACCTGCATCGCCCTGCGAACGATGGTCCTCTCGGGC
>CAYNLG010000139.1:0-4594 GCA_964397995.1 uncultured Anaerolineales bacterium | reverse complement strand
ATCCGGGCAGTAGAGACTCTCATAGCGACTGGGTCAAGTTCTGGGGAGCAGGCCAACGCGGCACTCCAGAAGTGGCACACCTTTCGCTTTAGGACAAGCGCAGGCTGAAGCCGGTGACTGGTGGAGTAGCCGCGATGCCGTGCGTAAGTCAACTCCCGCCGGGCCTCCCTGCAACCATTAAGGTTCGTGTCCCAGAAAGGAGCCTGGCGTGAGCAACGTAGCGTGCAAGTCAAGTCTGTCCCCGGCGAGAGCGTGGCTTGTAGAAGTGATGCAGGGCCTGAACTTCGGCCGGGCGGTGTTCTTCGTCCTGGCAGGCCAGCCGGACTTCACGACACCTGTCCGCACGGTACGGACCGTGAAGCCGGCCGGCGACAGGAACGGCGCGCGCCCGGAAGCGCGACGCGCCGACTTCGAACTCAGAAAGGAGGTGACGACGCTACTGGACCACGTGGCCCGGGCCCCGGACGGGGCGCAGGTGACGGTCAAGATTGAGCACGGGCTGCCGGTCCTCATCGAAATCGAGCGGGAGCACAAGTCGTAGGGCCAAGACCAATTCAGACACAGCACAACTGACCGGCCGCACAGCGGGGGCGTTGTGGGTGTCGCCGAGACACGGCGAACCACAACGCCCTCTCTTCTTGGCCCTACGCGCCCGCTCGGCTGACACCCGCACGTCCTCCTCGGCCCAACGAGGAGAACGCGATGCACGTCGACACCATCATCAAGTACGCCGTCAAGCGGGCCCACTTCAAAGCACGGCAGCTCATCGGCCGCAGCGGTTTCACGGAGGCCGACTTCCAGGACCTCCGGCAGGAACTCCTGGCGGACGTCCTCGCGCGGCTGCCGAAGTTCGACGGCCGGCGCGCGAGCGCGAAGACCTTCGTCTCGCGCCTCATCGACAACCGGATTGCCACCATCCTCGAGCACCGCCACGCCTCTTGCCGCGACCCGCGGCGCGAGGAATCGAGCCTCGACGACTGGGTCCGCGACGAGGACGGCAAGTGGGCCCGGCGGGGCGAGACGATGGACGAGGAGGCCGTCCTGGCCCGGGCCGGGCGCCTGGGCCGGGCGCGCGAGGAGCGGGACGACCTGGCCATCGACACGCAGGTCGTCATCGACGGCCTGCCCGACGACCTCAAGGACCTCTGCGTCCGCCTGAAGACCCAGACCGTCGCCCGCATCTCCCGCGACACGGGCGTTTCACGGCCGCTGCTGTACGAGCGGCTGAAGGCCATCCGCGCGCGGTTCCGCGAGGCCGGGGTGGACCGCTACCTCTAGCGCCGACAGGTCGGGCCCTCCGGCGGTAGGTAGTGAAGGGACACGCCTGGCGAAAGGAACCGCATGAACCCGACCGCCTACCGCTACCGCTTCGAGGGGCGGGTGCCGCTTCAGGACGTCGAGGAGACCCTTCTCCTCGGCGTCTTGGCGGCCGAGGGCCTCCACGGCGCGGCCCGCGTCGCGATGGATTGCCGGTACTCCCTGGACAAGGACCGCAGGGCGTGCGCCGTCGACGCGACGACCGACGCCGGGCGGGACCTCGCGCGCATCTTCACGTCGCTTCTCCTCCACGAGTTCGGCCCGGACGCCTTCCGCGTCGAGGCCGTCGAGTTGCCGTGCGCGTGCGCGGAAGGCCGGGCGTGACGCCGCTCGCCCTGCGTCGGCGCTCCAGAAAGGACCGCACCAAGATGGTCGCAACTCTCGACATGGGGTTCCTGGTCCGCGAGTCCGAGGACGTGTACCGGGCCCGGGCGAAGGACAACCTGACGAGCCACGCCCTCGCGGACTTTCGGAGCGACCCGTACCTCTTCCACAAGAAGCGCCTCGGCCTCGTCCCGGACGAGGACCGGCCGGCGTACCTCCTCGGCCGCGCGGCCCACACGCTCATCCTGGAGGGCCGGGACCGGTACGAGGCCGAGTACGCCTTCGGCGGCCCCGTGAACCCCAAGACCGGCGCCCCGTCCTCACGGACGACCAGGCGGCCCTCATCGAGAACCTCCACGCCTCGGTCCGCGGGCACGCCATCGCCGCAGAACTTCTCTCGAAGGGCGTTGCCGAGGGCGTCGTCCGCGTCGAGTACTGCGGCGTCCCCTGCCAATCGCGCCTCGACTGGCTGAACCCCGAGCGTGGCCTCGTAGACCTCAAGACCTGCGACCACCTGACGTGGATCGAGGGCGAGGCCCGCGGCTTCGGCTACGTCCATCAACTCGCCTTCTATCGCGCCCTCGTCTTCCAGGCGACGGGCCGGCTCGTCCCGGCCTTCCTCGTCGCCGTCGAGAAGCGCGAGCCGTTCCGCACCGGCGTCTGGCTCATCGGCCAGGACGTCCTGGGGGCGGCCCAGAAGGAGAACGAGCAGGCCATCGAGCGCCTCAGGAAGTGCCAGGCGCTCGACCACTGGCCGACGGGCTACGAAGACCTTCGGACCATCGATTACCTCTGACCGGAAAGGACTCCCACTATGGCGCTCATGGACCAGATTCACCGCGGCAAGGCGCCCGCCCCTCGGCGGGTGATGCTGTACGGGACGCACGGCATCGGCAAATCGACCTTCGCCGCGCGCAGCGACCGGCCCGTCTTCATCCAGACCGAGGACGGCCTCGGGGAAATCGACTGCGACTCTTTTCCCCTGGCCGAGGCCTACGACCAGGTCATCAAGGCCCTGGCGGAACTCTACACCCAGGACCACCCGTACCGGACCGTTGTCGTCGACACGCTGGACTGGCTGGAGCGGATGATCTGGGCCGAGGTGTGCCGGAAGCGCGTCGTCGAGAGCATCGAGGACATCGGCTACCAGAAGGGCTACACGTTCGCCCTCACCTACTGGCGGGACGTCATCGCGGGCCTGGACGCCCTCAGGCGCGACCGGGGGATGACGGTCCTCCTGGTGGCCCACTCGCAGATCGCGAAGTTCGACGACCCCGAGCACGAGTCCTACGACCGCTACTCGCCGCGCCTCCACAAACTCGCCTCGGCCGTCGTCCAGGAATGGTGCGACGAGGTCCTCTTCGCCACCTACAAGGTCTTCGCGTTCGCCATGCCGCGCGGGTCCGGGAAGACCACGCTCGCCCGCTGCTCGGCCCTCTGGGCGGTCCTCTACGGCTACCGGCCGTTCGTCTGCCTCATCGGCGCCGCCGACGACCGGGCGAAGGAACTCCTGCTGCCCATCAAGAAGCACATCCTCGAGAACATGCCCCTGGCGGCTGACTTCCCGGAGGCGGTGCACCCGCTCCGGTGCCTGGAGAACTCCTCGAAGCGCCAGCTTCAGCAGCACATCCAGGGCCGCCTGACCCACGTCCACTGGGGGCAGGACAAACTGGTGTTCCCGACCATCGAGGCCGACCACCTGCCGCAGGCACTCCGGGAGGCCGGCCTGGAGGCGAGCCCGTCGAGCGGGTCGATCATCACGACCACGAGCCTCGACGCCAACATGCGCGGCCAACAGCACACCCGCGTCGACGGGTCCATCATCCGGCCGTCGCTGGTGCTCCTCGACGACCCCCAGACCCGCCAGTCAGCCGCGTCGCCGACGCAGACGAAGCGACGGTTGGAACTCCTGAACGGCGACGTCCTCGGCATGGCCGGCCCGGGCGAGCAGATTTCGGCGGTCCTCACGTGCACGAAGATCTACGACGCCGACCTGGCCGACCAGATCCTCGACCGCGAGAAGAACCCCGAGTGGGACTCGGAGTGCACCAAACTCGTCTACGCCTGGCCCACGAACGAGAAACTCTGGGACGAGTACCGCCACGTCCGCGAGACGGACGGCCACGCCGCCGGCACGGCGTTCTACCGCGCCCACCAAGAGTCGATGGACGCCGGGGCCATCGTCGCGTGGCCCGACCGGTACGACCGCAGGACCGAGGCCTCGGCCATCCAGCACGCCATGAACCTCAAGTTCAAGGTGGGCCCGGAGGCGTTCGCCAGCGAGTACCAGAACGAGCCGGTCCTCGAGCAGGTGAACGACGAGGTGCTGACCGTCGAGCAGGTGCTCGCCAAGACCAACGGCTACAAGCGCGGCGAGGTGCCCCTGGCGGCGACGAAGGTGACGATGTTCATCGACGTCCACGACCGGCTGTTCTACTGGTGCGTCTGCGCCTGGCAGGAGGACTTCACGGGGTTCGTCCTGGACTACGGCACGTTCCCGGAGCAGCGGCGGCACTACTACACGTTGGCGAGCGCGACGCGGACGCTGGGGCGGACGTTCCCGGGGATGGGGGCCGACGGCGCGATCCACGCGGGCCTCGAGCGGCTGGTCTCGACGAGCCTTGAGCGGGAATGGAAGCGCGGCGGCGGCCTGATGAAGATCGACCGGCTCCTGGTGGACATGGGCTACAAGCCCGGCATCGTGGCCGACGTGAAGCGGAAGGCCGGCGGCGCGGCCATGATGCTCGCCAAGGGCGTCGGCATCCGCGCGAGCCGAAAGCCCCTCTCGGCCTATGCCCGCCACCCCGGCGAGGTCCACGGCCACTTCTGGTACGTGCCGAGCGTTCGGAAGACGGGCGAGTATCCGCACGTCCTTGTGGACGTGAACTTCTGGAAGTCGTGGCCTGCTCCCCAGAACTTGACCCAGTCGCTATGAGAGTCTCTACTGCCCGGA
>CAYNLG010000138.1:0-4717 GCA_964397995.1 uncultured Anaerolineales bacterium | reverse complement strand
TGACCGGTGGCCAGTTCATCAGCGAGGACCTCGGCGTCAAGCTCGACAGCCTCGACTTGGGGGCCCTCGGCACCGCCAAGCGCATCATCCTCGACAAGGACACCACGACCATCGTCGAGGGCGGCGGCACGAAGAAGGCCGTCAAGGAACGCATCGACGTCATCCAGCGCCAGATCGACACCACCACCAGCGACTACGACCGCGAGAAGCTCCAGGAACGCCTCGCGAAGCTCGCGGGCGGCGTGGCCGTTATCAAGGCCGGCGGCGCCACCGAGGCCGAGGTCAAGGAGAAGAAGGCCCGCATTGAGGACGCCCTGCACGCCACGCGTGCGGCCGTCGAGGAAGGCATCGTCGCCGGCGGCGGCGTGGCCGCCCTCCGGGCCGTCGACGCCGTCCTGGCCGCCCGCTCGAAGGCGCGCGGCGACGAGAAGCTCGGCGTCGAGGTCGTCGCCCGGGCGCTGGAGGAGCCGATGCGGCAGATCGCCGCCAACAGCGGACGCGACGGCTCGGTCGTCTTGGCCGAGGTCCGCGAGATGGCCAAGACCCACGGTCTGAACGCCCTGACCGGCCAGTACGGCGACATGCTCAAGATGGGCGTGCTTGACCCCGCCAAGGTCACCCGCTCCGCCCTCCAGCACGCCGCCTCCATCGCCTCCCTGGTCCTGACGACCGACGTCATGGTCACGGACCTGCCGGACGACGAGGAGGAGGACCTGGACGAGGACGCCGTGGCCTAGGGTTGCGGCCGCGGGGAGACCGGCGTAGGATGCGAAGGGGCGGCCGCCCGCACGGTGCCGCCCCTTGCCGCACCCCGGGACCGGAGGCCGGATGGCGGACGAGTTCGACTATTACGAGGTGCTGGGTGTGGCCCGAGACGCCTCGGCCGAGGAGATCCGCGCGGCGTACCGTCGGCGGGCGGTCGAGAACCACCCCGACCGCAACCCCGGCAACGCCGAGGCCGAGGCCCGCTTCAAGCAGTGCGCCGAGGCCTACGAGGTCCTCGCCGACCCCGACAAGCGGGCCCGCTACGACCGCTTCGGCAAGGCCGGCCTTCGCGGCGCCGGCGTCCACGACTGGCAGAGCGCCGACGTCCACGACATCTTCTCGATGTTCAGCGACATCTTCGGCATGGGCGACCTCTTCGGCGGCTTCCGCGGCCGCCGGGCCGGGCCCCGGCCGGGCGCCAATCTCCGGTGCCATCTGGACCTCACGCTGGAAGAGGTCGCGACCGGCACCACCAAGACCGTCTCCATCCGGCGGCAGGAACTCTGCGAGACATGCGGCGGGTCCGGCTCCAAGACCGGGCGCCGCGAGACGTGTACGATGTGCGGCGGGCAGGGCCAGGTCCAGAGCCGTAGCGGCTTCTTTGCGGTCGTCACCGACTGCCCCCGCTGCAAGGGGCAGGGCACGGTCGTCACCGAGCCCTGCGACGACTGCGTCGGGCGCGGCGTCGTCCAGCGGACCCGCGAGATCGAACTCCAGGTCCCCCCCGGCGTCGAGGACGGCACCCGCATCCGCTACGGCGGCCAAGGCGACGCCGGCCAGCCCGGCGGCCCGCGCGGCGACCTCTTTGCCATGGTCCGCGTCAAGGACCACCCGCTCTTCGAGCGGCACGGGCGCGACCTGCTTTGCCTGACGCCGATCAGCTTCACCCAGGCCGCCCTCGGGGCCGACCTCGAGGTGCCCACCCTCGAGGGCAAGGAGACCGTCACCGTCTCCCGCGGGACGCAGAGCGGGGACCTGTACCGGCTGGCCGGCAAAGGCCTGCCGGACGTGCACTCCGCCCGTCGGGGCGACATCCTCGTCCAGGTGGTCGTCGAGGTGCCGAAGAAGCTCACGAAACGCCAGGAGGAACTCCTCAGGGAGTACGCCGAGACCGAGCACAAGGGCGTCCTGCCCCAGCGCGAGGGGTTCCTCGAGAAGCTGGCCAAGTACCTGATGGGCGGCGACACGGGCGGGCCCAAGGCCGGCGAAGCCGCCGAGGCCGAGGCCCGCGAGGCCGAGACGTAAGGAGCACGGAGACGCACGATGGACCGTGACCGCGAGGACATCCCGGAGCTCGAGACGCGGCCCGAGACCGACGCCGCGCCCGATGACCAAGCCCCCCCGGCCGACGACCCCCGCGACGACGGCGGCGAGGCCGTCACGGTCGAGGACCTGGACCGCGCCCGGGCCGAGGCGACGGACCTCTTGGCGCGGCTGCAGCGGACGGCGGCCGACTTCGACAACTTCCGCAAGCAGGTGCCCCGGCGGATTGAGAACGCGACGCGCTTCGCCCGGCGCGACCTGGTGGCCGACCTGCTGCCCGTCATCGACAACTTCGAGCGGGCCCTGGAGGCGGCCCAGGGCGACGTCGACCCGGCGCGGTTCCGCCAGGGCGTCCAGCTGGTGCATGACCAGTTCCTGCAGGCCCTCGGGGCGCACGGCGTCGAGGCCGTTGGCGCCCTGGGCAAGCCCTTCGACCCGGAGCAGCACGAGGCCGTGGCCCACGCGCCGCACCCGGAGGTGCCGGCCGACCACGTGGCCGAGGTGCACCAGCGGGGCTACCGGTTGGGCGACCTGACCATCCGCCCGGCCCGCGTGACGGTCTCGAGCGGCCCGGCCGAGGCCGGCGGGGCCGCCCCCGAGGGGGACGACGAGGACCGCCCCGGCGTCGATGCCGAGGCATAGACGAGGACAGCGCCATGCCGACGTACGAGTACGAGTGCGAGGCCTGCGGGCACCGCTTCGAGAAGTTCCAGTCGATCACTGCCAAGCCGGTCCGGACCTGCCCGGCGTGCAGCGAGCGGGCCGTCAAACGCCTCCTCGGCACGGGCGGGGCGCTCATCTTCAAGGGCTCCGGCTTCTACGCCACCGACTACCGCAGCAAGGCGTACGAGTCGGCGGCCAAGAAGGAGTCCGGCGCCGGCGCGTCTGACACGGGCAAGCGCGAGCCCGAGAGCGAGACGAAGGCCGACACCACGGCCGACACCACGGCCGCCAAGAAGGACTGACCATGGCCACCCCGGCGAGCCGCCACGACCAGGCGTGCCGGTACTGCGGCCGGCCGTTGGACCCGGCCGACGACGAGCATCTGCGGCACTGGCCGTTCTGTTGCCGCCGGTGCCGGCTGGCGGAGCTGGGCCACTGGTTCGGCGAGGCGTACGTGATCAGCCGCCCGGCCGACCAGGTGGCCGACGACGCGGCGCTGACGGGCGAGGTCCCGCCGGAGGCGCGGCCGCGCGACGCCGCCGCGGACACGGGCCGCAATTCCGCTTGACACGCCGCGCGCGGCCCGTGAAGATACATTCGCCGCCCGGGTGCGGTCCGTCCGGGCCGCGCGTATCGGAGTGACGCGGCACCGCATGCCGAAGGAGGGGAGCATGTCCGACCAGCCCAACGAACGTCAGCCGATCGATTGGCAGCGGTCGTGTCCGGTCCTGGAGCTGCTGCGCGGCTTCCGGATGGCCATTCATCCCGGCAAGCTCATATTGTGTTTTCTCGGCCTGAACGTCACGTTCTGGCTCGGTGTCCTGGTCGACCGGATCCCCGGCATCGGCCGCACCGCGGTCAACGGCCAGTCGTTCTTCGAGAACCTCTACGGCCTGGCGACGCGCGGCCTGTGGGGGGCGTGGGAGGTCCCCTACGTCACGGCCGGGGCCAGCTGGGACTCGTTCCTGGTGTTCCTGCTGAAGCCCGTCTCGGCCCTCTGGGCCCTGGCGGGGCTCGTCTTCCAGTACTGGGTCGAGGAGACGTGGTTCGCCCTCGTCATGACGGTCGTCACGCTGGGCGTCTGGGCGATGGTCGGCGGGGCCGTCACGCGCATGGCCGCCGTCCGGTTCGCCCGCGAGGAGAGCGTGCCGGTGCGGCCGGCGCTCGGCTTCGCGTGCCGCAAGTGGCCGAGCCTCGTCTCGAGTCCCCTCATTCCCTTCGGCGTGCTGGTGCTCCTTGCGCTCGGGGTGGGCCTCGTGAGCGGGCCGCTCATGATGGTCCCGTACCTCGGCGAGGTCCTGGTGCCGCTGCTCTTCTTCCTGACGCTGATCCTTGGCCTGGTGATGGCGGTCGTCTTTCTGGGCGGCTGCTTCAGCGTGGGGCTGCAGTGGCCGACGATCGCGGTCGAGGGCTCCGACGCGTTCGACGCCCTGAGCCGCAGCGTCGCCTATATCGCCGGTCGCCCATGGCGATACCTCTTTTACACGCTGTTCTCGGCCGTCTACGGGTGCCTGACGTTCCTCTTCGTCAAGCTGGTCGCGTTCCTCACGCTGTGGCTGACGCACAAGGCGGTGGGCTGGCTGACATGGGGCGGTGGCGAGCACGCCGACAAGCTCGTCCGCATGTGGGCCGAGCCGAGCGCCGCCAACCCGATGCCCGTGCCGGGCGGCGAGACGTTTGTCGCGGGCGCCGAGATGATGCGCCTGGAGATGGTGGGCCATGTCATCCTGACCGTGTGGATATGGGTCTTCCTGGGGATGGTCATCGCGTTCCTCGCGAGTTTCGCGCTCACGACACAGACGATTATCTACTTCCTCTTGCGCCGCAATGTGGACGCGACGGACATCGAGGAGGTGTACCTGGAGGAGGAGAGCGACCTGGACGAGGCGCTGCCGATCAGCGCCCCGCCGCCGCCCGAGGGCGAGACGTCGCAGCCGGGCGAGGAGCCCGAGCCGGCCCCGGACGAAACGCCTGAGGCCGAGGCCGAAGGGCCGCCGGAGGATGAGAAAGAGGGGGACTGAGTGAC
>CAYNLG010000137.1:0-5043 GCA_964397995.1 uncultured Anaerolineales bacterium | reverse complement strand
GACCACCGGCCCGACCACGTACATGTCCTGGACGGGCGTCCCGGCCTTGACGCTCGAGAGCTTGAGCATCTTGGTCGAGTAGAACAGACGGATCAGGCCCTCGGTCTCGGCGTATTGCGGGTCCATCGCCCGCAGGAACGCCGTCGCCGGGATCTTCGACGACTGGTCGATCCGCATCTGCAGGACGTCTTTCTTCGAGACGTTGATCTCGATCCAGCTGCCGCGCTCGGGGATGATGCGGCAGCCGTGGAGGCGGCGGTCGCCGCTCTCGACCGTCATCGAGAAGTCCACGCCGGGGGACCGGTGGAGCTGGCTCACGATGACCCGCTCCGCCCCGTTGATGATGAACTCCCCGCCGCCCATCATGATCGGCAGCTCGCCGACGTACACCTCTTCCTCGAGCGGCTCCGAGTACGCGTTCCCCGACAGGCGGACCGTCACCCGGAACGGCCGCCCGTACGTCAGGCGCAGCTGGCGGCACTGTTCGGGGGTGTAGCGGGGGCGGCCGAGGCGGTACGACAGGTAGTCGAGCTGGAGGCTCCCGTCATAGCTCGTGATCGGGAAGACCTCCCGCAGGACCGCCTCCAGGCCCGTTTCCGCCCGGTCGCCGATATCGACGCCGAGCTGGAGGAACTCGCGGTACGAGCGGGTCTGAATCTCGGTCAGGTTCGGGATGTCGACCGCGTCGGGGACGCGGCCAAAGTTGCGGGTATCCATGGGTCACCCCGTCAAAAGGTAGACTCGAGCCATGCGGCCAAGGCGTCGGCCCCGGCCGCTGCCGCCCACGCGCAGACCCCAACCGGCCGACCCGCAGGTCGGGCCCGTCGGGGTCCGGGTTGCCGCCGTCGATGGCGAATGCGGCAAGTTACTTGAGCTCCACGGACGCGCCGGCCTCTTCGAGCTTCTTCTTGAGTTCCTCGGCTTCGTCCTTCGGGACGCCCTCGCGGACCGCCTTCGGGGCGCTCTCGACCAAGTCCTTGGCCTCCTTCAGGCCCAGGCTGGTGATCTCGCGGACCGCCTTGATGACGGGGATCTTCTTGTCCCCGGCGCCCGTGAGGACCACGTCGAAGGAGTCCTTCTCCTCCTCGGCTTCCTCAGCGCCGCCCGCCGCCGGCATCGCCACGCCGACCGCCGCCGGCGCCGCCGCCTTGATCCCGTGGACTTCCTCGAGATAGTCCCCGAGTTCCTTGGCCTCCAGGACGCTCAAGCCGACGATCTGGTCGCCGAGTTCCTTGATCTTGTCCGTGAAGGTCCGTTCTTCCGTGGCTGCTTCCACCATGCTCCTCGCCTCCGCTTCGTGTGGGTCGGTACGGCCATGTTACGGTTCAAGGGAATCGGCCGGGCGTCCGGCCCGGCCCGGGCCCCGCGGGCCCGTTCTGCGTGCGTCAGGCCTCGTCGCCGGCCTCCTCGCCGTCGGCGGGCTGGGTCTGCTGGGTGTCGGCCTCGGGGACCGGCGGCTCGGCCTCGGCCTCTTCGGCCGGCGCTTCGGCCGGCGCTTCGGCGGGCGCTTCGGCGGGCGCTTCGGCGGGCGCCTCGGCGGCCGCGTCTTCGGCCGAACCGCGCTCTTCGATTTCGCGGATCTGGCCCACGAGCTGCGCCCCCGGCGCCGTCGCCAGCGCCACCACCCGGGCCGCCTGCCCGATGGCCTTGCCGACGGCCATCGCGATCAGTTCCTCGCGCCCGGGCAGCTTCGACAGCGCCTCCAGGTCCGCCGCCGTCAGCGCCTTGCCGTCCGCCACACCGCCCCGGACTTCCATCTCCGGCACGGCCTTCTTCTCGTCCGTGACGGCCTTTGCCAGGCCGATGATCCCGTCGTCGCTGCCCCAGAGGACGGTGGACGGCCCTTCCAGGAGGCCGGTGGCGACGTCCAGGTCCGCCTCACGGAAGACGCGGGCCGCCAGCGAGTTCTTCACCACCATCGCCTGGATGCCCCGCTCCCGGAGCGACGCCCGCAGCGCCGTCATCCGCTGGACGTCGATGCCCTCGGTCTTGACGACCGCCAGGCTCGCCACGCCCTGGAAACGCTCCTGGTACGACTCGATCATTCTCTCTTTGATCATGCGGCTCATCGGTGCGCCTCGTTCTGGGGGCCCCCGGCGTCGGGCCTCATACGCCGATCGGCAGGCTGTTCAGGTCCAGCGGAATCCCCGGGCTCATCGACGCCGTCAGGCACGCCTTCTGGAAGTACGTGCCCCGCCGCGACGCCGGCCGCTGTTTCCGCACGTGGTCCACGAACGCCCGCACGTTCTCGCACAGGGCGCCGTCCTCGAAGCTGATCTTGCCGACGATGGCGTGCAGGTTCCCGCCCGAGTCGTTCCGGTACTCCAGCTTCCCCGCCGCGAACTCCTGCACCAGCTGCGCCACCTCCGGCCCCACCGTCCCGGCCTTGGGCGTCGGCATCTTGCCCTGGGGGCCGAGGGTGCGGCCGAGCTTGGCCACCAGCTTCATGACGGCCGGGTGGGCCACGGCCACGTCGAAGGCCGTCCACCCGCCCTCGACCTTGGCGACCAGCTCCTCGCCGCCCGCCTCCACCGCGCCGGCGGCCTTGGCGTCCTCGACCAGTTCCTCCGGGCAGAACGCCACCACCCGGCGCGACTGGCCCAGCCCCGCCGGCAGGCTGATCGCGCCGCGCAGCTGCTGGTCCGATTGCCGCGGGTCGATCCCCAGCTTCAGGTGCAGCTCGACCGTCTGGTCGAACTTCGGCTGGGGCAGCCGCTTCAGGAGCCGCACGGCGTCTTCGAGCTCGTACGCCGCCTTCTTGATCTCGTTCCGCGCCAGGCGGAACCGCTTACCATGTGCTGGCATGAGGGTCTCCGTGGTTCAAGCCCCGGGCCGCGCGGCCGCGGGTCCCACAAAGGGTGATTCGCGCGTTGGGGGCGGGGCGGCCGGGCCTAGTCCTTGACCTCGATGCCCATGCTCCGGGCCGTCCCTTCGATGATCCGCATCGCCGCCTCCGGGCTCCCCGCGTTCAGGTCCTTCTGCTTCGTCTCCGCGATTTCCCGGACCTGGTCCCGCGTCACCGAGCCGACCTTCTCCTTGTTCGGCTCGCCGGAGCCGACGGCGATGCTGGCGGCCTGTTTCAGCAGGACCGCCGCCGGCGGGCTCTTCAGGATGAAGTCGAAGCTCCGGTCGCCGTAGACCGTGATCTCGACGGGGATCGTCAGCCCGGGCGTCTCGCGCGTGCGGTCGTTGAACTGCTGCACGAACTGCCCGATGTTCACCCCGTGCTGCCCGAGCGCCGGCCCCACCGGCGGCGCCGGCGTCGCCTGCCCGCCCGGGCACTGGAGCTTGATCTTCGTCATCACCTGCTTGGCCATACCCGCCTCCGTCGTGCGCCCGCGCGGCCTCGGGGGCCGGGGCGCCGCCCGACCCGGCCTAGACCGGCTCGACCTTCCAGTATTCCAGCTCGACCGGGTTCGGCCGGCCGAAGATATCCACGATCACCCGCACCAGGCCCTTGTCCAGCAGCACCTCGTCGACGGTGCCCTCGCGGTCCTCGAACGCCCCGTGCTTGATCCGCACCTGGTCGCCCTTGGCGTAGTCGACCTTGAGGGTCGGCTCCTCCTCGGCCCCGCGCTCGACCTCGCCGAGCAGCTTCTGGACCTCGTGGTCCTTCATCGGGGTCGGTTTGCCTTCGGTCCCGATGAAGTCGCCGACGCCGTTGGTCTCCCGGATCAGGAACCAGACCTTCTCCGGGACGCTCCCGTCCTGTTCGGCGTCCATCTCGACGAAGACGTACCCGGGGTAGAGCTTCCGCTCCGCCACGCGCGTCTTGCCGCCCTTCATCGTCGAGACCCGCTCGGTGGGCACCAGGACCTGGCTCAGCCGGTCCCCCAGCCCCTCGAGCTTGATCTTCCGCTCCAGGGCGTCGCGGACGGTCCGCTCCTTGTTCGACTGCACGCGCAGCACGTACCAGTGCTTGGCCATCGTCCTCGTCACCAGAGCCCCATCGTGTCGAACACGAACTTGAAGACCACGTCGCAGACGAAGATCAGCAGACCCATCGTCACGACCGTCCCGATGACCACCAGCGTCGAGCCGACCAGCTCCGCCTTGCTCGACCACGAGACCTTCTTCATCTCGCTCTCGGTCGCCACCAGGAAGTCCACGACCTTCGGCTTGTTCACCCAGAAGAACGCCACCGTCCCGAGCGCCACGAACACCACCGCCGCCGCCCCGTACTGGACGTACACCCGGTAACCGAGCGTCTCCGGCAGGTACCGCGACAGCACCTGGCCGACGTAGACCGCGACCACCAGCGCCACCAGGCCGAACCCCACGCCCGTGGCGACGCGGACGGTACGGCCCTGGTTGATCTTCGGGATTCGGATCGCCATCGGCCCTCGTCCTCTCCGGCGCCGGTGCCCACGGGGGTGGCAGGGGCGGAGGGAATCGAACCCCCAACACCCGGTTTTGGAGACCGGTGCTCTGCCAGTTGAGCTACGCCCCTGTGCGCGCCGCTGGCACCCGCTACTTCTTCCGCTCGCGGTGCAGCGTGTGTTTCCGCTCCTTCGGGCAGTACTTCTTCAGCCGCAGCTTCGAGTCGCCGCGCGTCTCCATCTGGGCGCGGTAGTTCCGCGCCTTGCACGACGTGCACTCCAGCGTCACGTACTCGCGCATCGCCTCACCTCGCGTCCGGCTGAAACGACGCCCCGGCCCCGCCGTCGGCCGCCATCCCGCCCTGCCGCCGCCGGCCGGGCCGGGCGCCCGGTCCGTCGTCTTCCCATGCGCCCCGCGCGCCGCCCCGCCGGGGCCGCGCACGCGGGATCGCCTAGGCGATCACCTTCGCCACCACGCCCGCGCCGACCGTGCGGCCGCCCTCGCGGATCGCGAACCGCAGGCCCTGCTCCATGGCGATCGGCGTGTGCAGCTTCGCCTTGATCCCCACGTTGTCGCCGGGCATGCACATCTCCGCCCCGCCCACCAGCTCGATCGACCCCGTCACGTCCGTCGTCCGGAAGTAGAACTGCGGCCGGTACCCCGTGAAGAACGGCGTATGCCGACCACCCTCTTCCTTGCTCAACACGTAGACCTCGGCCTTGA
>CAYNLG010000136.1:0-5201 GCA_964397995.1 uncultured Anaerolineales bacterium | reverse complement strand
CCCTCCAGCCGGTCGGCGAAGCGGGCGCCAAGAATCGCCTCCATGACGCCGGGGCTGACGATGTGCTCGTAAAGCGGCAACCGCCCCGGCCGCACGTTGCGCATCACGTCCCGGACGTGGCGGTAGTCGGGCTCAAAGGCCTCAGCCATCGTGGCTCCTTCGCCGGCGGCTTGCGGGGTAGGCTGGCACGCCGCGCAGACGGAGCACGTGCCGCCCAGGAAACCTAACTTCTCGACCCCCGTGCCGCACCTCGGGCCCGGCCTCCTTCGCCTGCGAGGCCGCATATCCGTCGGCGTCGAAGAGCCGCACCGCCCCCCACCCGGCGACCGTGACCGTCAGGGCCGACCCGTCCTCCAACCGCAGAAGCAGGTGACGCTTCGGCGGCAGCGCCCCGCCCGATTCGTGGAGCAGGATCCGCACGCCCCCGTCGCCGAGCTGGAGCACCAGGGCGTCGTCGAGCCCGACGTCGACGTGGTTGCCGCGCGGCGTCGCCTCGCGAAGCGTGCGCCCGGGAAGCAGCCTCTCGTAGTCGGCCCGTGGTCGCGTGTAGAAGAAGCACTTGTGCGGGTGGGTCTCCCGCTCGGACTCGGCAATCCACCGGCCAGCGAGCGTCCGGCCAATCTGCCCGGCCACCGTCACAGCTTCCGGCCATTCCCTCATGGCGGCCACCCTCCCATCTCCGCGTTGCCGCCGGTGCGGCCGCCGTGATCAGAACGCCGGCGGCGTCGCCGTCCCCGCCCACTGGTCCTGGAGCCACTGCACCGCTGCCGCGTGATCCTGCTTGCGGCCCCAGCCGTGGCCGCCCGGATGGATGATGATGTCGCACCGGCGGCCGGCCCGCTTCTCCGCCTCGTAGAGGCCCCTCACCTCGTCGCCGCACATCGTGTCCTTCTCGCCGATGATGAAGAAGATCGGCTTCGACCGGTCGGGCATCCCGTTGTACTGGCCGGCGGCAATCATGATGACGCCCGCGCACGCCTCGGCGTGCAGAATGGCCGCCCAGGACGCCATCCGCGACCCACCGCTCATCCCGGAGAAATAGGCCCTGCGCGGGTCCACCTTGAACCGCCGCCGCAGGTCGAATAGCACCGCCGCCGCGTTCTCGCACGATGGCTGCACCGGCCCGTTCTTCGACTCGGCCAGGCCCGCCATCAGCCAGCCGAGCTCGTCGGCCTTCTCCTTCGACAGTGGCCCCGCGCGGCCGCCGGGGGAGAAGTTGATGAGCACCGGTGTCGGCGTCGCCGGGTCATACCCCCTGGGAATGTGAACCTTGTAATGGTACCTGCCGCCATCGACGCAGCCCAAGTCGTGCGTCCGCCCCGCCTCGAGGTCAAGCGGCAAGGGCGTCTCGAGCGCCCCCTCCCGCCAAAGCTGGAACGTCCCGCCGCCCTCCCCCGCGTCGGCCGCGCCGCCCGTCACCACGCCGGGCGCCTTCAGCGTGCCCGAGAAGACGTCCGGGTGGTAGTTGCCCTTGCAGCCGAAGACGGGCTGGGCCCCGGCCCCGCGAAAGGTGACGGTCTCGCCCTCAAGCGTCACGGCGAACGTCTGGGCAACGACCATGGCCTTCGGATGGGCGCCGCGCAGCCGCCGTGCCGCGGCCGCCCGCGCTTGCGCTTCGCTCATCCCGAGCCAGAGGACGCCCTTGCCCACGAAGCCGCGCCGGCTCTTGCTGACCTCGATGCGATGGTGGAACGTGGCCCCGCCCGCCGTGTGCATTCCCCGCCAGACACCCGGCAGCAGCGCGTCGAGCGGCGGCCCCCCGGCCTCACCCGCGACGTCCGCGTCGGCCGACCCCGTCCCGGCCGTCTCGGCGGCGGCGACGGCAACGGGGAATTCGGTCGAGGATGCACCCGTGCCCGGGAAGGCGATGGCGCCAGCCGGCGATCCCTTCAGGCGCGCCCCCGTCTCGGGCGAGGCGATGGCGCCAACGGCAGACACGGCAATCAGCAGAACGAGACAGCCGAGCGCAACGCGCATGGCGGGCTCCCCCACGAGACCTTCGGGTCCGATGCGGCCCTACTGTAGCCCGCCCGCGCCTGCCGGTCAACGCTGCGCCGCCCGCGCGAGCACCGCGCCACGCCGCCGCGCGCCCTTTGCCCGCTCCAGCCACCCTCTTGTTCCCAAATGAAACAGCCCGCCGATGCGGGCCGAAGACCGGAGAGTAGAAAGTAGAGCAGGAGACCGCAGGAGAGAGAGCCCGGCGCCGGGCGCGCGCCTTCGAGCCGTCTGGCCTCTGTTGCCGTGTCTACTTTCTCCTTTCTACCCTCTCCTGCTCTGCCAATGAAACAGCCCGCCTGAGCGGGCTTTTTCATTGGTACCCCCAAGGGGACTGGAACAGAAAAACGTAAGTGCTTGTGAAAGCAAGGACTTAGCGGTTTCAGAAAGACCGGGCGGTGCGCCATCCGGTGCGCTTGACGCGGATTTCGCCCCTCAGAGGCCCGATTGGGCCCCCAGCGACCCCGATCTGCAGGCTATCCTCGACGCCTGGCCGGCCCTGCCCAAAGCGGTGAAGGCGGGCATTCTGGCCCTCGTTCGGGCCTCAATAGGCGAAAACGATGGGGGTACGGGGTCTTGTTAACTTGTGACGGTCTCCTGCGGACGCCCATGCGTCGTCAGGGGGCCCCAGAGGGGAGACACGCACGATGGACGGTGACCTGAGTGCCCTGGAACTGATCGCCCGCCGGCCGATGGCCGAGGCGCGGCTGCAGCAAATGCTCTGGCGCGACGTCCGGGCGATGGCCGAGGGCCGCCCCCGAACGGTCGGCGAACGGGTCGCGTTCGGCTTGGCCGCCTACGACGCGTGGCGGCTGACGGCCGACGAGGCCCTGCACTGCATCCGCACGATGGTCGAGGCCGAGGTGGAGGCCCGCACGGACCCGCTCTACGAGCGGGACTTCGCCGGCCGATTCGACGCCCCCCGCCAACAACACGGCCTCGACCCGGACGATGACTGGCCCTTCGGCCAGGAACCCGACGACGTGAGGGCCCTGGATGCCGAGTTCAGTGCCGCCTCCCACCGCGCCGAATGCGAGGTCCTGAGGGAGTACGCGGCCCTGACGGGCCATCCCCTCCTCCACGAGATGGCCGACCTGCAGGAACGGAACCCCGAGGCGTTTTGGCAACGGTCCGAAGCCGGCGGGACCGCCCTGAGGTCTGGCAGGAAGGAGTGACCCGATGGCACACCGATGCACGTACCGGAAGGACGACGGGACGCGGTGCCGGGCCAACGCCATGCGCGGCTCGGACTATTGCTTCACGCACGACCCCGCGAAGGCCGACGAGCGCCGGGCCGCGCGGCAAGCCGGGGGCCGCGTCGGCAAGGCTCAGGTCCTGCCCTCCGGGACACCGGACGTGCCGCTGGGGTCGGTCGCGGACTTGTTGGCCCTGCTTGGGGAGACGATCAACCAGGTGCGGCGCGGCGACCTGGACCCGAAGGTGGCCAACACGGTTGGGTACCTGAGCGGGACGCTGCTCCGGGCCCTGGAGGTCGGGGACCTGGAAACGCGACTCGCGAAGCTGGAGGCCGCTGTGGCGGCCGGCGGCCCGGAAGCCGGGACCGCGTTCGACACCGAGCCGCTGACACCCGAGACACCCTTTCCGGAAGGACGGGCGGCATGAAAACAGGTGCGAGGCGACTCAGGCGGGTCGAGGCGGCCCTGACGCCGCGTCAGCAGGTCCTGCGGTGGCTTGACGGCATCCGGGCGGCCGGATCGCTGCACGCCTACTGCCAGACGGTACTCGGGCAATCCGTGCTCGACTGGCCCGGGGAGGCCCTGACGACGGCGGCGCGGAAGGCGGCGCGGCGGCGGACGCGGAAGGCCCCGCCCGAGGCCATCGAGGCGGCCGAACGCGACGCGGCCCGGGACGTGCTCTTCCTGCTTCACCTGGCGGCGGGGGTCAACGCGGACGTGCGGCAACAGGCCCGTGAGACCGCGCTGAAGGTGGCCCTGGCCTCGCGTGGCCTTCAGGTGGCGGTGCTGCGGGCTGCCGGCCACGGGTGTCGCGGCGGAAACGGGGACCGACCGCCGCACTTGGCGGGTGTGCGGGCCGACATCGCGGGCGTGGTCGGCGAGGTGGCGGCCTTGCGGCAGGCCGTGGCCCTCGTCAGCCGCCGCTACTTCGCCGGCCAGCCGATCCTCTTTCCCGAGGCGGAGTCGGCCCTTGAGCGCGTGTCCAAGGACGCCGCGAGGCTTGTCGGCGTGTTCGACGCGACGCCAGACGGGGGCATCCCCCCCATCGGAAAGGCCGTCGCTGCAGATAGCACAGACGCCGATGACCCCACCCTCGCCCGTCTCTGGGTCGCCGACGCGAAGGCACAGGCGGCCCTGCAGGTCGGGCAGCGGGAGGTGGCGGTGGGGCTGCTGCGGAACAGCGACCCGGGGGTGGTGTCGTAGCCGATTGCGGCCGGCCGCCTTCGGTACCCATCCCCCCCCAGCGCGAAAGGCCGCCTTGCCATGTCGAACAGCCGCCGGGATGGGTGCCCCCGCCGGGGTTCGGGAGTAGACTTAGTCCGTCCTCGCGCGTCAGCCCAAGTTGGTCCCCCTGCCACACGTGCCGTGGTCGCGTAACGGACCGGCCTTTCCTTTCGTCGGTGAGGTTGGTAGTCTCGGCTCAGGAAGCAGGAGACCCAAGCGATGGCCAACAACCACCAAGATTCCGGGCACAACCCTGAAGAACTCCAGACGCTTCTTGACGCGCTGCAACCAGGCCCAGTATCCGACCCGCACGCTGTGGCTTCGGTCGAGAAAGCTCTTGAGGCCGCATGGCCCGTTATTGGGAGCCATGAAGAGGCGATGGAAGGTTGGAAGATACCCGGTCGCACCGCGGAGATGTCCGGGGAGCCGCCTGTACTGTCCTTCGTCATCGAACGTCACGGCGCCACAAAGATGGGCTTGATCTGGGCTGAACTGCAGACCTGGCGTCTCGACCTTGATGCGGGAACGTGCACGTGCGAGGGGGGCCGTCTCAGGCAGAAACACCCGCGCAATCCGCCGGTGAAGGCCGGCCCCATCGCGGCGAAGATTGTGGAACTCGTGCAGAGCAAGTCAGAGGACGATGGTCTGAAGTGGCCCGACGGCGAGACCCGGCTCTGGATCATGCTGGCCCGGTTCCTTCCTAGCCGTGTGCCTCAGCAGACATTTCAGGGTGCGGATTCAACTCTGAAACGCAACAGGGGGTGGAAAGTGGCATCGCAAGGGCTG
>CAYNLG010000135.1:0-5224 GCA_964397995.1 uncultured Anaerolineales bacterium | reverse complement strand
TGGGTTCCATCTTCGCCATCGTGACACTCCTTTCCGTTCGGGCCTGCTCATTCTACCCAACGCAAACGAGTGTCCAAGCTATCCCTGGGGCGGGAGAGTGGCTGACATCGCCATCGGCCTTGCACGGGCTGCGTAGAGAGGTTGCCCGGCTGGCATGCCCGTGCCCTCGCGTGTATTCCGGCCGCCCCCAACCTCCTTGACGCCCCCATCCCCGTCCCCTACACTGCCCGTCCCGCGTGCCGTCGGAACCCGGCACACGGGCCGCACCGAACCCAAGGAGGCCGCGTGGGGCTCTGGAAGGACTTCGCCGAGAAGCCGATTCGGGCGAACCCCGTGTTCGTCCTCGCCCTCGGTCTGTGCCCCACGCTGGCGGTGACGACGGCCCTCCAGAACGGCGTCGCGATGGCTCTGGCCGCCACCGCCGTCCTGGTCGGCGGGAACGTCATCATCAGCCTCCTTCGCCGCGTCATTCCCCCCGAAATCCGCATCGTCTGCTACATCGTCGTCATCGCCGGCTTCGTGACGATGGTCGAGATTTTTATGAAAGCCCTCGCCCCGGCGGCCATCAACGAGGCCCTGGGCATCTTCATCCCGCTGATCGTCGTCAACTGTATCATCCTCGGCCGCGCCGAGGGCTTCGCCTCGCGCCACGGCCCGGCGCCGAGCCTCATGGACGCCTTGGGCATCGGCTTGGGGTTCCTCGGGGCGCTGGTGGCCATCAGCCTGGTGCGCGAGGTGCTCGGGTCGGGCACCCTGTGGGGGTACCGGCTGACGCCGCTCGTCGTCGGCGGCCGCACCCTGGTGCCGCGCCTCGAACCGATGAACGTGATGATCATGGCACCCGGGGCGTTCCTGGTGATCGGCCTGCTCTTTGGCCTGTTCCGGTGGATCGGCGACCGGCGGGCCGCGCGCCGGGCGGCCGCCCACGCGCCGGCGGTGGCGAAGACGGCCGGCGACTTCGCCCAGCCCGCGCCCCCTGAGACGCCCGGCGATGCCGCCCCGGCGGCGGCCGGCGGCGGCGCGGCCTAGCGCCCGCGAGACGAGACGCGTATGGCCCTGTACCTGCAACTGGCGATCGGGTCGATCCTGATCTCGAACTTCGTCCTCGCGAAGTTCCTGGGCCTGTGCCCGTTCCTGGGGGTGTCGAAGCGGACGAGCGACTCGGTCGGGATGGGCCTGGCGGTGATTTTCGTGATGACGCTGGCCTCGGCCGTGACGAGCCTCCTCTACGCCCACGTCCTCTTGCCGCCCGCCGACGGCCGGTTCCACCTGCTGGCGGCCTTGGGCATGCCGGTGCCGGCGGGCGGGCTGGTGCTGGTCCTGAAGACAATTTCCTACATTCTGGTGATTGCGGCCCTGGTGCAGTTCGTCGAAATGGTGCTGCGCAAGGCCGTGCCGAGCCTCTACCAGGCGCTCGGCATCTACCTGCCGCTCATCACGACGAACTGTGCGGTGATGGGCGTGGCGCTGCTGAACACGACGGACTGGAAGCTGGGCGGCGGGGCGCCGCCGGTGCACGTGGCGGCGTTCAGCGGCTTCTGTGCGGGCGTCGGGTTCCTGCTGGCGATGCTGCTGATGAGCGGCATCCGCGAGCGGCTGGCCGAGCATCCCGTGCCGAAGGCCATGAAGGGGCTGCCGATCGCGTTCGTGAGCGCGGGCCTGATGGCCTTGGCCTTCATGGGGTTCGCGAAGCTCTTCGGCATCACCATGTAGCCGGGCCGCGTGGCGATTTCCGGCCCGGACGCGTATAATCAGGCGGGTTCTGACCCGAACGGAAGGATGCAGGCGGACGCCGTGAGCGAAGTCCTCAGCCATACCCTCCCGGCCCTGCTCGTGCTGGGCAGCCTGGCCGCCGTCTTTGGGACGGTCCTGGCCCTGGCGAACCGGTTCTTCGCGGTCCAGGTGGACCCGCGTCAGGCGGCCATCGAGGAGCTGTTGCCGAAGGCCAACTGCGGGGCCTGCGGGTACGGGGGGTGCGCGGCCTACGCGGAGGCGGTGGTGGCGGGGAAGGCGGACCCGAGCCAGTGCCTGCCGGGCGGGCCGGAGACGGCCCAGGCCATTGCCGCGGTCATGGGCCTGGAGGCCGGGGCGATGGCACCGAAGGTGGCCGTGGTCCTCTGCCAGGGCTCCCGCGAGGCCACCGGCGAGCGCTTCCATTACGAGGGCGCCGCCGATTGCCGCGCCGCCACGGCCACGCAGTACGGCCAGGCGGCGTGCGTGTACGGGTGCCTGGGGCTGGGGACGTGCGTGGCGGCGTGCCCGTTCGGGGCAATGGTGATGGACGAGGCCACCGGCCTGCCGCGCGTCCTCGAGGACCGGTGCACCGCGTGCGGGACCTGCGCGGAGGTCTGCCCGAAGAATATCATTGAGATTCTGCCCAAGGACCGGTACGTTCACGTGCTCTGCCGCAACCGGGACGCCGCGAAGGCGGTGCGGCAGGTGTGCCGCGCGGGCTGCATCGCGTGCCGCAAGTGCGAGAAGGTATGCCCCGTGGAGGGAAGCGCGATCCACGTGGAGGGGAACCTCGCGCGGGTCGATCTCGATAAATGTATTTCGTGCGGGAAGTGCGTGCGGGCGTGCCCGGTGGGGTGTATCGGAACCTTCCGGCACCTCCGCCCGAAAAGCCCCCGCGGGGGCGCCAAGGCCAAGGCGCCGCAGCCGGCCTGAGAGGCCGGGGGCGGCCCGGAGACGGAGTGCGAACCATGACGCGATGGATGCTGGTGCTGACGCTGGCGGCAATGCTGCCGGCGGGCGTGGCGTGGGCGGCAAACGCCGACGCGCCGAAGGCCGAGCCCGGGGTCAAGGCCGTCCGGCAGGCCGACCCGGACGACGTCGACCCGAATCTCGTCAAAGGCGAGGACTGGACGTTCGACTTCCAGTTCTCGCACCCCGAGCCGATCGTGGTCCAGGAGGCCGACGGCCGCCGCGCCGTCTACTGGTACGTCCTGTACACGGTGGCGAACCCGACGGACGAGGCCAAAATGTACGTCCCGAGCTTCCTGCTGGTGACCGACACCGCCAAGGTCTGCCGCGCGGGCCTCTACCCGAAGGCGTACGAGGCCATCAAGATGACGCGCGACGTGCGGTTCCTGGAGAACGCGGGCCGACTGCACGGGAAGATTCACCCGGGCATCGACAACGCCCGGACGGGCGTGGCGATCTTCGCGCCCATCGACCGCGAGGCCGACAGCTTCCGCATCATCGTCGAGGGCATCTCGGGGCAGTACATCGAGCGGCCCGCGCCGGGGACGGCGCTGGCCGAGGCGGCCCTCGGAGCGCCCGCCGGGGCAGCCGCGCAGACCGCCGAGGGCGAGGCCGCCGGCGAAGCCGAGGCGGCCCCCGCCGAGGCCCCCACGCCCAAGGCCGAGCCCGTCATCCTCCGCAAGGCCCTCGTCCTGACGTACACGCTCCCGGGCGACAAGTGGTGGCTGAACCTCGACCAAGTCACCTTCGTCTCGAAGCACTGGACCTGGCGGTAGGGGCTTGCATCCGCCCCGGACGCGCGTATAATCCCCCGTCCCCTGAAGACGAGACGGGCAAGGAGCCACCCATGGCACACAAGAAGGGACAGGGCAGCAGCCGCAACGGACGCGACTCCAACCCGCAGTTCCGCGGCGTCAAGCGGTTCGGCGGCGAGGCCGTGAAGGTCGGGGCGATTCTCGTGCGGCAGTGCGGGACGAAGTTCCACCCGGGGCGAAACGTGGCCCGGGCGAGGGACGATACGCTGTTCTCGCTGGCCGAGGGCACGGTCGAGTTCCAGGGCCGCAAGGTCCACGTCCGTAACTGACGCTGCCACGAGAGCTTACCACGGCCCGGGGCGCCGCGAGCGCCGCGGGCCGTTTCCGTGCGCCGCCCGCGCCGGCTTGCCCCCGGCGCCCGGCGCTGGTACCCTGACGCAGCGCCCGGGCCGACGGCGGCCCCGGCCGGGGACGCTCCATGTTCATCGACGAAGCCGACATCCTCGTCAAGGCCGGCGACGGCGGCAACGGGTGCGCCAGCTTCCGACGCGAAGCCGGCGTGCCGCGCGGCGGGCCGAACGGCGGCGACGGCGGCGATGGCGGCGACGTGGTCCTCCACGCGCGGCCCGGCCTCGACACGCTCCTCGACTTCCGCGGTCGCCACCACTGGCGGGCCGGCCACGGCGAGCCGGGGCGCGGCAAGGACCAGTTCGGCGCCGCCGGCGAAGACCTCGTCATCGACGTCCCGCCCGGCACCCTCGTCTACGACCGACGCCACGACCTCCTCATCAAGGACCTCGACACCCCCGGCGAGCGCGTGATCGTCGCGCGCGGCGGGAAGGGCGGCAAGGGGAACAAGGCCTTCGCCACCGCCACCAACCAGACGCCGCGCACCGCCGAGCCCGGCACCCCCGGCGAGCAGCGCGAGCTCCATCTGGAGCTCAAGCTGATTGCCGACATCGGTCTCGTCGGCCTGCCCAACGCCGGCAAGAGCACGCTGCTCGCGCGGCTGTCGGCGGCGAGGCCGAAGGTGGCGGACTACCCGTTCACGACGCTTGACCCGCACCTGGGCATCGTCCGGGCCGGGGCCGAGCGCCGGATCGTCATGGCGGACCTGCCCGGCCTCATCGAAGGCGCCCACGCGGGCGTCGGCCTCGGCGACGCCTTCCTCAAGCACATCGAGCGGACCCGCCTGCTCGTCCACCTCGTGGAGATCCAGCCGCACACCGGCCAGACGCCCGAGGAGGCCTACCGGTCGATCCGCGGCGAACTCGTCGCCTACAGTGCCGCGCTGGCCGCCAAGCCCGAGATCGTCTGCCTCACCAAGACCGACCTGTTGCCGGGGGACGAGACGACCCGGCGCGAGCTGGAGGCCGCCGTCGGGAAGCCGGTGCTCGCCATCTCGAGCGCCGCCGGGACCGGGCTGAACGAGCTGGTCGGCACGATGCTGCGCGGCCTCGACGCGCTGGACGCCCGCGAGACCGCCGGGGAGGGCCGCCCGTGACGGACTTCCTCGTCGCGAGCCTCGGCAACACGAGCGCGGCCCTGGCGGCCGTCGGACCTAACGGCCTCGGCGCGGTCCTCCGCGTGCCCCTCGACCGGCTGGAGGCCCTCGGCGACGGGTTCGCCCAGGCCGCCCCGGGCGACGGGCGCCCGGTGCCCGTGGTGGTCGCGTCGGTCCACCCGGCGGCCCTGGAACGGTTCGGCCGCCTGACGGCGAACCTCGCCCAGAAGCTGCCCGAGGTCGCGGGCGTGGACTTCCCGAT
>CAYNLG010000134.1:0-5472 GCA_964397995.1 uncultured Anaerolineales bacterium | reverse complement strand
TGACGTTCTCCACGTCGTTGAGCAGGAAGCGAATCTGCCGGATGGTCGCCTCCGGGTGGAGATTCAGCGTGACGTTGCTCTTGAAGAACAGTTCGGCGTCTTTGCTGCCGCCGTAGACGCCCGGCGGGACATACAGCGTGCCCCCGCCGGCCTTGTGGATGCGGTCGATCGCCGCCTGGAAGATGGCCGTCTGGTCGGTCTTGCCGGTGGCGTCCACGCCCTTCTCGTTGGCAAAGTCGTGCACGCCCTTGCCGACAGGCTTCTCGTAGGCAGGATAGGTAAACAGGGCAAGGGCCGGGCCATCGTTGACAACCACGCGCAGGTCGCAGGGTTTGTCCAGCGTGATCTTGAGCTGGTTGCCGTCCACCTCGGCATCGTACTTCGCCCAGAACGGGCGAATCTCGTATGCCCGCACAGGCTGATCGCTGGCCGAGATGGTAACGGTCACCTTCCCGTCGAATCCCAGCCGGGCGATGCGGAGGTTCTTCCAGAAGTTCTTGACCTCCACATCCTTGCCGTCGGCGGTGACCTTGTACACCTCGCAAGGCTTGCCGAACTCGGTCTTGTAGGGAGTTGCGCTGCCGCCGTCGGCGAAGGCGGGCGTCGCCGGCGAGAGAAGCAGCGCCCCGATCACGCAGAAACCTGGCAGACACACTGTCAGACACTTCTTCGAATCCGTCACGACGGGCCTCTTTTCTGCTGTTGCCAATGGTCGCCTTGGTCGCCTCCAACTTCATAACCCTGCCAGATGGCCGGGGTGGTGGACCAAATCGCGCACCCGATGTATCCTCCGGCGTTTCAGAAGTCGGTGATGAAGAGCGTTAAGGGCGAGGACTACGCAGGACAGGCGGCGGCGATCGACTGCCTGTGAAATCCAGAGGCTGACAGGCCGTTCAGAGGCGGCCTGTTAGACAGCGCGCCGGCCTCGGCGGGGGTGGCTGCTGCGGGCACACTCGCAAGGGGTCCGCCATGCGCCAGGCCGCCGGGCCGGTCCTCGACCTCGGCCACCCACAACGCGACGTCTTCGACGGCCATGCCCAGCGTCGACCCTCCTCCGGGTCATGCTTGTGGCCCAAGGGTAGCAGGCCCCGGGCCTCGTGCAAGCCCCGGGGCCCTCGGCCCGGTCCGGAACCACGGGCCGTACTCAGGCTGAGCTACCAGGGCCTCAGGCCTCCGTCGCGGCCGCGCTCGCGTGCCGCACCAGACCGCACGCCCGGGGGACGATCAGGTCGAACTGCCGCGTCACGCTCAAGGCCGCCACAAGCCCTTCGGCGTCGCTGCCTTCGGCGTCCTCGGCCGGCGCGGCGGTCGCCTCGGCGGCGTTCGGGAACGGCACGGCCGCCGTTTCCCCCGGCGCGATCGTCCGGTTCACCACCGTGCACACCGCGCCGCGGTGCAGCCCTTCCAGGGTCACCTCGACGGCGGCATGGTTCTCGACCACCACCTCGCCGGTTCGGGCCTGGACGATGACGGTTCCTTCCAGGAGGCGCGTCGTCTGCCCGCCCGCCAGCGGGGCCTTCTCCTGGAACCGCCGCCGCACGTCCACCAGCAGCAGGAACTGGGCGCTGTACTCGCCGAGGTACCCGTGGTACTCGACGACACGTTTCTCGGGGTCGGCCGGGCTGACGAGCTCCAGGACAACCGGGTCGCCGATGTACTGCTCCAGCATGGGCTCGTAGGCGTTGGCCGTCTCGCCGATGAGCATCGAGCCGATGGCGTTGACCTGGCCGCCCTGGGCCTGCAGGACCGGGTTCGCGGTCGTCTTCGAGGCCTGCTGGACGCTCATGCTGAAGGCTTGGACGAACGCGTCGCGGAGCGTGTTGACGACGTTGCGAAGCATCCGGGCCAGGCGCGCGAGCGGCCCGGGGCGGGCGAGGCGCCGGACCTGGCGGGCGCGGCGGCGGGCGGTGTCGTCGTCCAGGCGGTCGACGAAGCGGTGGGCGGCCAGGAGCTTGCCGAGGTCGCCCTCGTAGATCAGGAACGAGTGCTTGGGCGGTCCGGCCGCCTCGTCGTCCGGGGCGGCGCGGTCGGTCGCCGGGCCGCTCTCCGGAAGGGCCTCGTCGCCGCCGCCGTCGAAGAGCAGTTCGACGCCTTTCGGAAAGACGCGGAGACGGCCCCAGATGGTGCGCCCGGCTTGCTCCAGCAGCGTCACGGGATAGCCGCGGAACCGCTTCAGGCACCGGTCGCGTTTGCGGGCGGCGATGAAGGCTCCCACCAGCGCCACCAGGAAGACGAAGACCACCGCCAGCAGGAACGGGTTGTCCATCACGAACTGGACGAGGGGATGGCGCGCGGCCTCGGCGGCCGGCGCAGGCGCCGGGGCGTCGGCGGCCAGGAGCGTCCACGTCGGGGTCACGGCGGTCCTCCCCCTCGGCCGTCACCGGCCGACGCCGAGTGTAGACGGGCGGCGCGGCGGGTGCAACGGTCTCGGCAGGGACTCAGGCCGAGGCCCGGGCGGGCGCGGCGTCGCCAGCCGCCGCCTCAGCCTCGTCCTCGGCGGGCACGCCCTCGTCTGCCACGCGCTCGGCCGCCTTAACCGCGTAGTCCGGCGACAGGTCCACGCCGACCCACCGGCGGCCCTGCCTGGCCGCGGCCACGAGGGTGGTCCCGCTCCCGGCGAACGGGTCCAGGATCACGTCGCCCGGGTTCGAGCAGGCCAGGATGATCCGCTCCAGCAGCGCGACCGGCATCTGGCATGGGTGCCACCCGCACCGCTCCCGAAACGTGCCGCATACCCGCGAGAAGGTCCACACGTCGTGGGGGAGGCGGCCCTTGGGGTTGGCGCGGCGGTCGTTGTACTTGAGCTGGCGGTCGCTCGGAACGCGGACGGCGTTGTCGTTGAAGGTGAAGGCTTTCCGGTCGCGGACGAAGTAGAACAGGTGCGTGTGGCTGCGGTTGAACTTGAGGCGACAGTTCTGGCCGAACGTATAGTGCCAAATAATCCAGTTGCGAAGGGTCGCCCGCTCTTTCATGTCGACGCAGATCTCGGCGGCGAACTCGTCGCCGATGGCGATCCAGAACGTCCCGTCCGGCTTCAGCACCCGCAGACACGCCTCCGTCCATCGCCGCACCCAGTCGCGGTAGTCCTTGGGCGGCAGATCGTCTTCGTAGCGGTCGTAGTCGTAGCCGATGTTAAAGGGCGGGTCGGCGAAGACGAGGTCGACGCTGCCCTCCGGCCACGCGGGCAAAATCCCGAGGAGGTCACCGGCGACGACCTGGCCGAGCGGCAGAGAATCGGACATGGCTACCCCCAAGGGAGTGGGCTCGGCGGCCCGGGCGTCCCCCGTGTCTTGCGGTTCGCGTCCCTTGCGACTATACTCGGCCGCGGCGGGGCGTGGCAACCGGTTTCTTGAGGATAAGGAGTGGCTTTCGGATGCGCAAGCCCTTTCCGGTGGTGGCGTGGACGACGTTAACCTGTTTTCTGGCAATGGTTTATGTGTCGGCAGGTGCCGCGGCGGCCGAGAAACCGGCCCAGGCGCCCTCCCTGCGCGAGGACCTTGACCGCCTCTTCGCCGAGGCCGGTCTCCCGAAGACCGTCGTCGCCTGCCGCGTCCTCGACGTCAGCGACCCGGAGGCGGCGCCGCGGGTCCTGTACAGCGTCCGGGCGGACGAGCCCCTCATCCCCGCGAGCACGATGAAGCTGCTCGTCACCTCGGCCGCCTGGGACCGCTTCGGCCGCGAGTGGCGCATCCGCACCCAGATCGGCCACCTGCCCCGCCCGGGCGGCGGCCCGCCGGACCTCGTCGTCCTGGGCGGGGGCGACCCGAACTTCAGCGGCCGCTTCTACGGCGGCGACCCGGCCGGCGCGCTGCGCCGCTGGGCCAAGGCCCTGCGCGCGGCCGGCCTGACCGACGTCGGCCGCATCCTCCTCGACGACGGCCTCTTCGAGCCCCCCGGCCCGCACCCGAACTGGCCGGAGGACCAGCTCTACGCCTGGTACGAGGCCCCCGTCGGGGCGCTCAACCTGAACGACAACTGCGTCGACGTCCGCGTCGGCCCCGGCGCCGCCGTCGGGCGGCCCGCCCACGTGACCGTCAGCCCCGCCACCGCTTACGTCCACCTCGAGAACCATCTCGGCACCGTTGCCCCGAAGGCCCCGCACGCCTACAGCGTGCGCCGCATGGAACGCCCCGGCGGGGGGTTGGACCTCATTGTGCGCGGCACGTACCGGGCGAAGGCCGGACCGATGGTCCATCACCGCACGGTCCTCGACCCGACGGCGTACTTCGGCGCGGTTCTGGCCGAGACGTTCCGGGCCGAGGGCGTCCGGGTGCGCGGCGAGGCGGTGCGGGCGCCGGTCGTCGGCTCCGAGGGGGCGCCCGAGGCGATCGTCTGGGACGTCATCCATGCCTCGCGCCTGGAGCTCTGCGCCCGCGTCGCGAACACCCGCAGCCAGGGCCTCTATGCCGAATGCCTGCTGAAGCTGCTCGGCGCCTACGCCCGGAATCCCGACGCCCGGTACGGCGCGCCCGAGGCCGCCGACCGGCCCGCCCTCGGCTCGTGGGCGAGCGGGCGCGCGGCCTTGGCGGGGTGGCTGGCGGAGCGCGGCTTGCCGACCGAGGGCTGTGTCTTCGACGACGGCTCCGGCCTCTCCAAGGCCAATCGACTGACCCCCCGCCTCGTTACCGAGACCCTGGCCCTGATGGTGCGGCGGCACGGGTCGGCCCTGGCTGAGACGCTCGCGCGGCCCGGGCGGCCGGGCAGCCTGCGGAAGCGGATGCGCCACACCGACGCCGAGGACCGCGTCTGGGCCAAGACAGGGTACGTGCGCGGCGTGAGCGCCCTGTCGGGCTACGTGCGGACGCGCGGCGAGCGGACGCTTGCCTTTGCCATCCTCATGAACGAGGTCCCGTGGGGCGAACTCTGGCGGGCCCGCCTCGTCCAGGACAACGTCTGCCTCCGTCTCGTCGAGGTCGGCCGCGAGTAGGCTTGGCCGCGGCTCAGGGCACCAGCCACGAGTCGATGCAGACCGGCGGCTCGGCTTCGCCCTTCTTCTCGGAAGGCGGCCCTTCGGGGCCGGCGGCCTTCGCGTCGCCGTCCTCGCCCTCGTCCCGCGTGCGGTCGAACGTGGTCTCGCCGTCGTAACTGTTGGTGTCGTTGAACTCGCGGACGCTGCCCAGCTTCGATGGGTCGGGCATGCGGGGCAGGGGGTTGCGCCGAAGCCAGAGATTGTCCCACCGCGGGCCGCAGTATGGATGCACGGTCCACTCGACGTGCCCGTCCAAGTAAAGGACGTTCTGGCCTTGGAAGGCGTGGTTCGGGCTGTTGAGTTCCCAGGGCCCGGTCAGGCCGGCGCCGTGCTCATCCGCGGCCAGGGCCTCGTTCCAGGGGGCCGTCTCCTCGGCCTCGACGAACCAGCGCCGCTGCTCCATCGCGATGTCGGTCGCGCCCTTGCGGACGCGGTGGGGGACGGTCGCGGGCCGGTCCTTCTTGCCTTTCTTCGGCTTGGGCGCTTCGGCCGGACCGCTCCAG
>CAYNLG010000133.1:0-5704 GCA_964397995.1 uncultured Anaerolineales bacterium | reverse complement strand
TGGATGAGCCAACGCCAGGCGGCCGCCTAGTGCCAAAATCCGTAGTCACACCCGCCGCCCCGCGCGGCAGGCTTTGGGGTTGACCCGACCCGACCCCGGGGCTACAGTGGCGGCCTTTCGTGCCCCCAACCGGCCGCGGGGGCGCGGGGCCAGACCCAGGGAGGCAACCATGCCGGTACCCAAGCGACGGACGCCGCGGTCGCGCCGCGGCAAACGGCGGTCGCATCACGCATTGACGCCCGCCCAGACCATCGTCTGCAAGCAATGCGGGCTCCCGACCTTGCCGCACCGCGTTTGCGCAAGCTGCGGGTACTATCGTGGCCGCAAGGTCACGGAGGTCGAGGAGGACTAGCGCGTGCGGCTCGCGATTGACGCAATGGGGGGCGATTACGCCCCCGGCGAAATCGTGCGCGGTGTCGTCCAGGCCTGTGACCTCCTGCCGGACGCGGTCTTCGTGCTGGTCGGGGACCGGGTGGCCATCGAGGCCGAACTCGCCGACATGGGCGCGCCGACCGACCGTCTCGAGATCGTCCACGCCGCCCAGCGCGTGGCCATGGCCGAGACGCCCGTCGAGGCCATCCGCCGCAAGCCCGATTCCTCCATGCGCCGGGCCGTCGAACTGATGGCCGCCGGCCAGGCCGACGCCGTCGTCTCGGCTGGGAACACCGGGGCGTTCGTGGCGGCGGCGCACATGGTGGCGCGGCGTCTGCCCGGTGTCCGCCGCCCGGGCATCAGCGTCGTCTTCCCGTCGCTGCACGGGCCGGTGGTGCTGATCGACGTCGGGGCGAACATCGATTCCCGTCCGGTCCACCTCGTCCAGTATGCCCTGATGGCCGACATCTACGCCCGCCAGGTCATCGGCATTGCCGACCCCCGCGTCGGCATCCTCTCCATCGGCGAAGAGAGCGCCAAGGGCAACGAACTGGCCAGGCAGACGGCCTCGGCCCTGGAGGCCTCGCCGCTGAACTACTGGGGCAACGCCGAGGGCCGGGACCTCTTCAACGGCCGGTTCGACGTGATCGTCTGTGACGGGTTCGTCGGCAACATCGTGCTGAAGTGCGTCGAGGCCCTCGCCGAGAGCATGTTCCAGATGATCACGGCGGAGCTCAAGGCCCTTGGGCCCGACGTGGCCGCCCCCCTGAAGCCCGTCCTCGGCGAACTCCAGCGGAAGCACGATTCGGCCGAGTACGGCGGGGCGCCGCTCCTGGGCGTCGACGGCATCATCATCATCGGCCACGGCAACTCCTCCGCCCGGGCCGTCGCCAACGCCTGCCGCGCCGCCGCCACCTACGCCCGCACCGGCGTCAATCAGGCCATCGTCGAGGCTCTGGCCCAGCTGAAGGAACCTGCCGCGTGACCGCTGTCCGCTCCGCCCGCATCGTAGGCACGGGCCGGTACGTGCCCGAGCGCGTGATGACCAACGAGGATTTTACGCGCATCGTCGAGACGAGCGACGCCTGGATCCACCAGCGGACGGGCATGCGCGAGCGCCGCATCGCCGAGAACGACCAGGCCACCAGCGACCTTGCCGTGGCCGCCGGCCAGGCCGCCCTCCAGGACGCCGGCGTCGCCCCGGAGGACGTCGACCTGGTCCTCTGCGCGACCATCACCGCCGACAACACGCTGCCCTCGACCGCCTGCTGGATCCAGGACCGCCTCGGTCTCACCCACGCCGGCGCCTACGACCTGACGGCCGCCTGCTCCGGCAACATCTACGCCCTGGCCCAGGCCCGGGCGAACATCCTGGCCGGCCAGGCCCGGACGGTCCTCGTCATCGCCGCCGAGTGCCTCTCGCGGATCACCGATTACGCCGACCGCGGCACGTGCGTCCTCTTTGGCGACGGGGCGGGGGCCGCCGTCGTCCAGGCCTCCGACCAGCCCGACACCGGCATCCTCTACACGACCCTGTACGCCGACGGCTCCGGCGGGGCGATGATGCTCCTGCCCGGCGGCGGGTCGCGCCGGCCGACGTCGCACGAGACCGTTGACGAGCGGCTCCACTACATGAAGATCCGCGGCCGCGAGGTCTTCAAGTTCGCCGTCCTCAAGATGCAGGAGCTGATCGAAGAGTGCATGGCGCATTGCGGTTGGACGGTGGACGACGTCCGCCTTGTCATTCCCCACCAGGTCAACACCCGTATCATCAACGCCGCCACCAGCCGTATGGGCTTCCCCCCGGAGAAGGTCTTCCTGAATATCGAACAGTACGGGAACACGGGCGGGGCGAGTTGCGCGATCGCCCATGCCGAGGCCCGGGCCGAAGGGCTTCTGGCCGAGGGCGACCGGTCGATCCTCGTCGCCTTCGGCGGGGGGCTGACGTGGGCGGGCGCGGCCATTCAGTACTGAGGTTCACGCCGCTGTGAGCAGTACCGGCGATTGCAAGGGGGGCAGCCTCTACAGCCAGGACGGCAACGAGGGGGCCGGCAGGTCTTCCTCGGCCGAGGCGGCGGCAAAGGCGATGACGGCCCGGACGGCCTCCTCGGTCAGCGTGGGGAAGTCGCGGAGGATATCGGCCTCGGTCGCCCCCTCGGCCAGACTGGCCAAGACCGTCCGCACGGTGCCCCGCGTGCCCTTGAGCACGGGGCTGCCGCCGCAGACCGCGGGGTCGCGAACCATGTAGCGCGTGTAGTCCATGTGGCACCTCCAGGCGCGGCCGCCGGCCGGCACCTGGGTGAGTGTAGCCCGTGGATGGCCGGGCGGCAAGGCGCCGCCCGCACCGGGTTTTTGCCCTCGACGCGAGGCGCCCGGCCGCTACACTGTGGGCTTCACGATGGGCGGGACCGGCCGCATGGGGCGGCCGCCCCGAGCAAGGAGCAACCATGGCCAAGACCGCGCTGCTGTTCCCCGGCCAGGGGGCCCAAGTCGTCGGCATGGGCCGCGACGTGGCCGAGGCGTACCCCGCGGCCAAGGCCCTGTACGACCGGGCCGATGCCGCGCTCGGCTTCGCCCTGTCGGAGGTCTGTTGGACCGGCCCCGAGGCGGAGCTGACGCGGACCGACATCAGCCAGCCGGCCATCCTCGTGACAAGCCTCGCCGTGCTGGCCGCCCTCGAGGAGACCGACGCCGGCCGCGCCCTCGTCGGGACGCCCGATGCCGCCGCCGGCCTCAGCCTCGGCGAATACACGGCCCTGGTGGCCGCCGGCGCGATCGACTTCGACGATGCCGTCCACGTGACGCACCTCCGCGGGCGGTACATGCAGGAGGCCTGCGAGGCCGCGCCGGGCGGCATGGTCTCGCTCCTCGGGGCCGACCCCGAGACCGCGGAAAAGGTTTGCGAGGCCGCGCGCCAGGCCGGTAGAATCTGGCCCGCCAACTACAACTGCCCCGGCCAGATCGTCCTGAGCGGCGAACGGGCGGCGTGCGAGCGCGCGGCCGAAGTGGCCGAGGCGGCCGGGGTGCAGCGGGCGGTGCCGCTCGACGTCGCGGGCGGGTTCCATTGCCCCCTGATGGCCTCGGCCCGCGAGAAACTGGCCCCCACGCTCGCGGCGCTCCCGGTGCGGGCGCCGCGGTTGCCCGTCATCGCCAACGTGACGGGCGACCCGTACGGCGGGCCGGACGACATCAAGGACCGGCTCGCCCGCCAGGTGGACGGGGCCACCCGCTGGCAGGCGTGCCTGGAGCGGCTCATCGCCGACGGCTGCGACACGTTCGTCGAGGTCGGCCCGGGCCGCGTCCTGACGGGGCTACTCAAGCGGACCGACCGGAAGCTCGGTCGGGCCGCCCGGACCGTCGGCACGCTGGCCGACATCGAGGCCCTCCAGCAGGAGAAGGGAGCCGCATGAACTTCGAAGGCAAGACGGCCATCGTGACCGGCGGGGCTCGGGGCATTGGCCTCGAGATCGCCAGGCAACTCGCCGCCGGCGGGGCGACCGTCGTCCTGGCCGACGTCCTCGGCGACGCGCTCGACGTGGCCGCCAAGCAGCTCGCCGGGGCCGCCCGGGTGCTCACCTACACGCTGGACGTGACCGACGAGGCCGCCGTCGAGGCGATGATGGACGAGGTCGCCGACACCGCCGGCGGGCCGCACATCCTCGTCAACAACGCCGGCATCACCCGCGACGACCTGCTGCTTCGGATGACCCAGGACCAGTGGGACGCCGTCCTGAACGTGAACCTCAAGGGCACGTTCCTGATGACCAAGCACGCCGCCAAGTACATGGTCCGCCAGAAGTACGGCCGGATCGTCAACCTGGCGAGCGTCTCGGGCCTGATCGGCAACCCCGGGCAGGCGAACTACTCGGCGTCGAAGGCGGGCGTGGCGGGCTTTACCAAGACCGTCGCCCGCGAACTGGCGCGCAAGAACGTCTGCGCCAATGCCGTTGCCCCCGGCTTTATCCGGACCGAGATGACCGACGTGCTGCCCGAGAAGGCCAAGGAGATGGCGCTGGCGGCCATTCCGCTGAAGCGCATGGGCGAGGCCGAGGAGGTGGCCGCCGTCGTGGCCTTCCTCGCCAGCGACGAGGCCGCCTACGTCACCGGCCAGGTGGTGGCCGTCGACGGCGGCATGGCGATGTAACCCATGGGGGACCGCACCCGTGCCGGCCCGCCGGGGTCGGCCCGTAACCCGAGCCAGAAGACGTGGGAGGATACGCCGTGGCAACGACCGAGGAACGCGTGATTGAGATCGTGACCGAGCAGATGGGCGTCGACAAGGGCCAGGTCACCCGGGAGACGTCGTTCGTCAACGACCTCGGGGCCGATTCGCTCGACACCGTCGAACTGGTCATGGAGTTCGAGGACGAGTTCGACATCAACATCCCCGACGAGGACGCCGAGAAGATCCAGACCGTCGGCCAGGCCATCGACTACGTGGAGGCGCACCTGTAGGCCATGACCCGACGCCGCGTTGTCGTCACGGGACTCGGCCTCGTCACGTCGCTCGCCCAGGACGTGGGCCGCTTCTGGCAGCGCCTGCTCGCCGGCGAGTCCGGCATCAGCCGCATCGAGGCCTTCGATGTCTCGGACTATCCCGTCCGGATCGGCGGCGAGGTCAAGGACTTTGACCCCGGCCGCGTGCTCGAGGTGCGCGACGCCCGCCACATGGACCGGTTCAGCCAGATGGCTGTGGCGGCCGCCGTCGACGCCGTCGCCGACGCCTCGCTTGACCCGCGGGGTGCCGAGGACCCGTTCCGCATCGGTGTCACGGTCGGGAGCGGCATCGGCGGCCTGTCGGAGTTCGAGACGCAGCACGAACGCCTCATGAGCAAGGGCCCGGGACGCGTCTCCCCCTTCATGGTCCCGAAGCTGATGATCAACGCGGCCGCGGGGCAGATCAGCATCTACTACGGCGTCCGCGGGCCGAACGCCGGCGTCGCCAACGCCTGCGCCTCGGCCTCCAACGCCATCGGCCAGGCCTTCTGGATCATCCAGAATGACGAGGCCGACGTCATGATCGCGGGCGGCGCCGAGGCCGCCCTCACGCCCATGGGCCTGGCCGGCTTCTGCTCGAACCGGGCCCTCTCGACCCGCAACGACGAGCCCGAGCGGGCCTCCCGCCCCTTCGATGCCGACCGCGACGGCTTCGTCCTCAGCGAGGGCGCCGGCATCCTCGTCCTCGAAGAGTGGGACCACGCGATGCGCCGCGGCGCCCAGCCCTACGCCGAGATCGTCGGCTTCGGCATGAGCGGCGACGGCGGCCACATCGTCCAGCCCGACCCCGAGGGCCGCGGCGCCGCCCATGCCATGCGCCAGATGCTCCAGGACG
>CAYNLG010000132.1:0-5734 GCA_964397995.1 uncultured Anaerolineales bacterium | reverse complement strand
AGACCGGCAAAAAAAAGACAGAAGGGACCAAAAAGAGGACACAGAACGGCAAAACAGAGGGCAAAAAAAGGCCATCCGGTGCCATAAAAGAGCCAAAAGGGGGCAAAAGAAGGCCAATTTCCGGGCGTTCGGGCGATACTATAGGATACAAACCGACACTATAGTATGCGCGGCACAAGCCCGGTCACAGCCCCTTCCTGGGTGCCGTGGCCGCTCTGCCATCGCCGGTATCCCGCGCTACGAATTCCGGCTTCCGCACATGTACGCTTCTCGCGTGGTGGTTTACAAGGTTGCGTTATACGCGTTGACGACGTCCGACACGAGCCGCACCCGCTCGATCTCCCCCGTCGAGCTGATCTCGTCGCTGATGCCCAGGATCAGGTTCGGGGCAAAGAGGTCGATCACTTGCCTCGCACCGTCCACCAGGACCTGCTCGTCGTAGGTCGTGTCGAAATAAATGGCGGGAATGCCGTCCAGCAGAAACATGTCTCCGAGGGCCTCTTTAACGGCTTCCAGAGTCACATCGCCCTGCGGCCGGGGCGTGATCGCCTCGATGCCGTCGAGGCCGGTCTCCCGGGCGAAGGGCAGGAGCGGGCCCGTATCTCCGTCCCAGTGGGCGTGCACGAACCGCCCGGCCGCGTGCAGCCGCTCGCTCCGCCGCCGGTAGACCGGCAGCACGTGCCGCCTGAAGAGGTCCGGCGGCAACGTGGCGGCATGGATGTTATCGCCGAAGTTGATAATTTGGACGGGGGAGTCGCAGACGACGCCGATCAGCCGCTCGGTCGACCCCTCCAGGGCCTCGAAATAGGCCGCGCAGGCGTCCGGATGGTCCATCAGGGCAAAAATGCCCGCTTCGACACCCATGTCGTCGATGTAGAGCCGCTGGACGTTCACCCGCGGCAGGTAGAGGGTCGGCGCCCCGAGGCCGGCCCACTCGGCGCGGACGCGGCGGAAGGTGGCTTCGTCGAATCGCCACGTCTCGTGCGCTTTGCGCCACGTGGCCACCCGCATGTCGGCCTCGTCGGCAATGGGCCATTTCAGGTGCTTGGCGTACGAGACGTCCGGCCGCCGCCGCTCGACGGCCGTCTGCGTCCCGACGGGCGTCTCCCAGACGCGCTCGACGTCGGTCTCGGTGATCTGCCGCTCGCGGTAGCGGACGGCCGGGTCCTCCGCGGCCACGAAACACCGGTTAAACGCGTAAATTCGGGCGGACACGCCCAGGGCGCGGTAGAGCTCCGGCAGGCTCATTCCCGTGTACGGCGCGGGCAGGGGCACGCCCGCGCGGCGTTTGTCGCCATACCAGCATTCGATGCGCGGCTGCCAGATCACCTTGCCGCCGGCGCGGCCGAAGGCGACGTCCAGGTGGAGCCGGTCGAAGTCGGGTTCCGGGCCGCGATGCGGGGTCGTGGGGGCCGTTTCGGGCATCGCCGAGGCGCTCCTTTCGGCCGCGAGTGTGCGCGCCCGGGGCCCGAGATGCAAGGGCGTGTGCTTGACAGCGCGGCCCCGGCCGGCCAGGCTCGCGCCATGCGCCCGCTCCGCTGGTCCACGCACGCCGACCTCGCCATCCGCCGCGGCCCCACCGTCGGCCGCGAGGAATACCTCGACCACATGACCTTCCGGGCCAACGTGCGGCCGCTCTTCACGGAGATCTTCGGGCCCCTGGTCGGCCTGAAGGAGGAGTGGCTCCAACAGGGCGCCACGCCCCGGGAACTGGACTTTTCGGCTTTTCGATATCGGTTCGAAGAGCGGGCCTCGGTACCTGTGGCGACGGGCCAGTTCGGCGGCGGGCCGGAGGCGGTTCTCGAAGAGACGGAGGAGCATATCCTCACGCGGGACTCTCTCGGCCGCACGATGAAACTGGCCAAGGGGGCCTCGACGCTGCCCGTGCCGCTCGGTCATCCCGTCCGGACGATGGACGACTGGCTCCGCATCCGCCCCTGGTACGCGTTCAGCGAGGCGCGCGTGGCGGGGGACTGGGAGGCGGCCGCCCGCGGGCACCGGGCCGCCGGGCGGGTGCGTGCTCGGTCTCGACCATCGGATCCCGAACGGGACGCCTCTCGCGCACTACCGGTACTACGTGGACACGTTCTGGGAGATTGCCGAGGGGGCGGTGGGCTGAGCCGGTCCCGGCAGGCCCGCGAGGCTCGCGGGCGGCAGTAACCCTTTTCGATACAACATGTTGCGCCACGGCGGGCGGTCCCGGGCGGGACCACCCGCTCGCTATGCGAGGCCCCCCAAGCGGCGGGCGACCCGCTTCCGGCCGCGCGGCGTTGACCCCTTCGGCGGCCCGCCGTATACTCCACGATGGGCCCGCAACCCCCGTCCTTGCACTCCAGGAGGAGCCCCGCGCCGGCGGGGCCACGCGTTCGATGAACTTGGCCGCTCGACTCGACGCCGTCCTCGACGGCCGCCGCCTGACCGAGGCGGAGGCGGCCGATCTTCTGCGCCTCCCGCCGGAGGCGCGCGAGCCGGTTCGGGCCGCCGCCGACCGCCTGAACCGCCGCCTCAACGGCGACCGCGTCTCCTACGTGGTCAACCGGAACGTGAACTTCACGAACGTCTGCACGGCCGCGTGTCGTTTCTGCGCGTTCCGGGCGGCCCCGGGGGCGGACGAGGCCTTCATCCTGACGCCCGACGAGGTGGCAGCCATCGTCAAGGCCACGCCCGAGATCGACGAGGTCTGCATGGTCGGGGGCCTGCACCCGGACCTGACGTTCGACGACCTGGCGGCCCTCGTGGCGGCAGTTTACGACGCGCGGCAGGACGTGCACCAGCACGCCTTCAGCCCGATGGAGATCGCCACCTATGCCGACAAGGCGGGGCTGACGGCCCGGGAGGCCTTCGAGCGGCTCCTGGAGGTCGGCTACGGGAGCCTCTGCGGCACGGCCGCCGAGGTGCTCGTGGACGAGGTCCGGGCCGAGATCTGCCCGGCGAAGCTCTCGTCGGCCCGGTGGGTCGAGATCGTCCGCACGGCCCACGAGATGGGCATCCGGTCGACCTCCACGATGCTGTTCGGCCATGTCGAGACGCCCGAGCACGTGGCGCGGCACTGGGGCATTCTGCGGGACCTGCAGGCCGAGACGGGCGGGTTCACCGAGTACATTCCGCTGCCTTTCATGCCCTACCGGACGCCGCTCGCCCGCGAGGACCGCGTCACGCGGATGGTCCCCACGGCCGACGTGATGCTGCATTACGCGGTCGCGCGGCTCTTCTTCGGCGAACTGATTCCGAACGTCCAGACGTCTTGGGTGAAACTGGGCCTGGAGGCGGCCCGGGAGAGCTTCGCCTGGGGCGTCAACGACCTCGGCGGCACGCTGCTGGCGGAGAGCATCACGCGCCTGGCGGGCGGCACGCACGGGGAGGCCCTGACCGAGGCGCAGCTGGTCGAGGCGATCTGCGCGGCCGGCCGCACCCCCGTTCGCCGCGACACGCTCTACCACAGGCTGGACGCCTCCGTCCCGACACGGTAACCTACCCGTAGTGTGAACGCTGGACGCCGGGATGGGCCGCGCGCCGGCCGACCCGACCGGATCGGACCCCCGCGAGGAGCCGCCATGAACCGACGGATCGCCATCATAGGCGACGGGGCGATGGGGACGCTGAGTGCGCTGTTGTTTGACGCCAAGGGCGGCCATGCCCGCATGTGGTCGGCCTTCGAAGAGCACGCCGAGGCGATGCGCTGCGAGGGCGAAAACAAGCGGTTCTTTGCCGGATTCCGGCTCCCCGAGACCCTCGAGGTCTCGACCGACCCGGCTTTCGTCTGCGAGGGGGCCGAGTTCGTGGTACTGGCGGTGCCGGCCCAGTTCCTTCGCCGCGTCCTGGAGCAGGTCGGGCCCCACCTGCCGGACGACGTGCCGCACGTCGCCGTCACGAAGGGCATCGAGCGGGAGACGCTCAAGCGGCCCAGCGAGGTCCTGCAGGAGGTGGCCGGCCCCCGCCCGCACGCCCAGCTCAGCGGGCCGTGCCTGTCGCGGGAGGTCGCCAATCAGCTCCCCGCGACGGTGGTGGTGGCCTCGGCGGACCCGGAGGTCGCGATTACGGCCCAGAAGGTCTTTACAACGCCCTGGTTCAGGGTCTATACCAGCGGCGACGTCGTGGGGGTCGAGCTCGGCGGGGCGCTGAAGAACGTCATCGCCATCGCCGCCGGCATCTGCGACGGCCTGGAACTGGGCTCCAATGCCAAGGCCGCCCTCGTGACGCGCGGCCTGGTGGAGATCACGCGGCTCGGGACGGCCCTGGGGGCGCGGCCGGAGACGTTTGCGGGCCTGGCGGGCCTTGGAGACCTCGTGACGACGTGCGGCTCGACCCTCAGCCGCAACCACAAGGTGGGCGAGGCCATCGGGCGGGGACGCAGCCTGGACAACGTGCTCCAGGAGATGGGCCGCGTCCAGCCCGAAGGGGTCGAAACGACGCGGAGCACGGTCGCGCTGGCCGAGCGGCACGGCGTGGACATGCCTATCACGCGGGAGGTGCATGACGTGCTCTTCCGGGGCAAACCCGCGCCGGACGCCCTGGTGGACCTGATGAGCCGCGAGGCCAAGCCCGAGCGGTCGGCCCTGGAGGTCTAGGCGATGGGGCTCGCCGCGGCGCTGGCCACCGAGCCCACCATCGACTTCGAGCGGGCCCGGTCGGCCACGTGGGCGACCGGCGACCTGATGTGGATGGCGGTGTTCGTGGCGGCGGGGCTGCTGGTGCTTTTCGTGGCGCTGGCGACCGTACGGTACTGGTCGCAGAAACTGACCCGCGAACGGGCCGCCGGGGGCACCATCGACCTGGACCGGCTTCGAGCGGACTACGAGGCCGGGTTGATCACGGAGGACGAGTTCCGCACCGTCCGGGACCACCTCCTGGGGCTCATGCCGGCCCGAACGGGCGAACCGGCGGAACCGGACGCAGCTGAAGCCCCGCATGGGGACGTGTCGATACAGGACCCGGACGAGACCGGCCCGACGCCGGACGGCCCGGAGACGGAAAGGACGCAGGACGATGGCGAAGCGTAGCGGCAGCAGCGGCGGAGGTGGCCCGGACGGCCCCCGCGGCGCCCATTGCAGCTTCTGCGGGAAGAGCCACCGCGAGGCCGGCCCGCTTGTCGAGGGCCGCGACGGGGCCTATATCTGTGCCGATTGCGTCCAACTCTGCCACAGCGTGGTCCAGCAGGAGCAGCGCCGCGTCCGGATGCGCCGGGCGGCTCTGGAACGGACCCCCACGCCGCGCGAAATCAAGGACTTCCTCGACCTCTACGTCATCGGCCAGGAACAGGCCAAGAAGGCCGTTTCCGTGGCCGTCCACAACCACTACAAGCGCCTGAGCGCCGCCGATGATTTCGCCGACGATGACGAGGTCGAAATCGAAAAGGCCAACATGCTGCTCGTCGGCCCGACGGGGTGCGGCAAGACGCTGATCGCCCGGTCGCTGGCCAAGATCCTGAACGTGCCCTTCGCCATCGGCGACGCCACGACCCTGACCGAGGCCGGCTACGTCGGCGAAGATGTCGAGAACCTGCTGCTGAAGCTGCTCCAGGCGGCGGACTACGACCTGGAGGCGGCCCAGCAGGGCATCCTCTACATCGACGAAATCGACAAGATCGGCCGCACCACCCAGAACGTCTCCATCACGCGCGACGTCTCCGGCGAAGGCGTCCAGCAGGCCCTCCTGAAAATGCTGGAGGGGACGATCGCGAATATCCCGCCCCAAGGCGGCCGCAAGCACCCCGAGCAGCAGTACATCCAGATGG
>CAYNLG010000131.1:0-6072 GCA_964397995.1 uncultured Anaerolineales bacterium | reverse complement strand
CGTGTGGCGGACGCGGGCGATGTCGTCGGCGACCTTGTGGCCGGGCAGCTGCCCGCCCTCACCCGGCTTGGCCCCCTGGGCCATCTTGATCTGGAGCTCGTCGGCGTTGACGAGGTACTCGGTGGTGACACCGAAGCGGCCGGAGGCGATCTGCTTGATGGCGGAGCGGCGGCTGTCGCCGGAGGGCAAGGGGACGAAACGGGCGGGGTCCTCGCCGCCCTCGCCGCTGTTGGATTTGCCGCCGATCCGGTTCATCGCGACCGCCAGGGCCTCGTGGGCCTCCTTCGAGATGGAGCCGAAGCTCATGGCGGCCGTGCAGAAGCGGGCGCAGATCGCCTCGACCGGCTCGACCTCGTCGAGCGGCACGGCCTGGCCCGGCACGAGGTCCAGGAGGCTGCGCAGGGTCACGCGCGAGGCGGACCGGTCGTTGATGCGGGCGGTGTACTGTTTGAAGGTGGCATAGTCGTCGGTGCGGACGGCCTGCTGGAGGAGGTAGACCGCCTCGGGAGACCAGAGGTGGTTCGCGCCGCCCTGGCGGACGTGGTAGTCGCCGCCCGTGTCCAGCAGCCGGGCGGGCCGCCCGCGCGCCGGGAAGCCCGCGCGGTGGCGGCGGGTGGCCTCCAGGGCGATCTCCTCCAGGCCGATGCCCTCGACGCGGCTGGCGGTGCCGCAGAAGTACGCGTCCACGACCGGGCGCGCCAGGCCCACCGCCTCGAAGATCTGGGCCCCGAAGTAGCTGCGGATGGTGGAGATGCCCATGCGGCTGAAAGTCTTGAGGAGCCCCTTCTTGACGGCGGTGATGTAGTTGTCGACGGCCTCTTCGGGCCGCTTCGGTTCGGGCAGGCGGCCCTGGTCGGCCATCTGGACGAGCGTCGCCATCGCCAGGTGCGGGCAGATGCCGTTGGCGCCGTAGCCCACCAAGAGGGCCATGTGCATGATCTCCCGGGCCTCGCCCGTCTCCACGAGCAGCCCCGCACGCGTCCGCAGGCCCTGGCGGATCAGGTGGTGGTGCAGGCCGCCGGTCGCCAGGAGCACGGGCATCGGCGCCCGGTCCTTGCTCATGTTCCGGTCCGTGAGGACGAGCATGGTCGCACCGTCGCCGATGGCCGTCTCCGCCCGCTGGAAGAGGTCGTCCAGGGCCGTCCGCAGGGCCTCGCCGTCGCCGCCCGCCGGGAACAGGGCGTCCAGGTCGGCCGTCACGATCTCCAGGTGATGGGCCCCGCGGATGCGGGCCATGTCCTCGGGCGTCAGGATCGGATGGTGGAGCTTGAGGCGGCGGCAGTGCTCGGGGGTCTCTTCGAGCAGGTTCCGCTCGGGGCCCACGAAGCTCATCAGGCTCATCACCAGGTCTTCGCGGTACGGGTCGATCGGCGGGTTCGTCACTTGGGCGAAGAGCTGCTTGAAGTAGGCGAAGAGGAGCTGGGGCCGGTCGGCCAGGACCGCGAGCTCGGCGTCGTTGCCCATCGAACCGACGGGTTCCTGGCCGTGGACGGCCATGGGCGCGAGCACCATCCGCCGCTCTTCGTCCGTCAGGCCGAAGGCGAGCTGCTTGCGGTGGAGCGTGTCGGGTTCCTCGCGGGGCATCTGCGGCGGGCTCAGCAGGCCGCGCAGGTGGATCACGTGGTCCGCCACCCACCGCCGGTACGGCTTCTGCCGGGCGATCTTGCCCTTGATCTCGCTGTCCGGGACGATCCGGTGCTGCGCGAGGTCCACCAGCAGCATCTTGCCGGGCTGGAGGCGGCCGAGCTTGAGGATCCGCTCCGGCTCGAAGTCCAGCACGCCCGTCTCGCTCGCGAGCACCACGTACCCGTCGCGGGTGACGGTGTAGCGGCAGGGGCGGAGCCCGTTGCGGTCGAGCGTGGCCCCGATGTACCGCCCGTCGGTGAAGACGAGGGCGGCCGGGCCGTCCCAGGGCTCCATGATGGCGGCGTGGTACTCGTAGAAGGCCCGCTTGTCGGCGCCCATGTGGAAGGCCCCGCCCCAGGCCTCGGGGACCATCATCATGGCGGCGTGGGGGAGGCTGCGTCCGGCGCGGACGAGCAGTTCCAGCGCGTTGTCGAACATGGCCGAGTCGCTCCCACCCTCGACGATGACCGGCAGCAGTTTCTCGACGTCGGCCCCGAAGCGGTCGGACGCGAGGTCCGGCTCGCGGGCCCGCATGTGGTTCACGTTGCCGCGCAGCGCGTTGATCTCCCCGTTGTGCGCGAGCATCCGGAACGGCTGAGCCAGGCTCCACGTGGGGAACGTGTTGGTGGAGTACCGCTGATGGACCACCGCGAAGGCCGTCTCGAACGTCTCGTCCGCGAGGTCCGGGTAGAAGGCCTCGAGCTGCGTCCCGGCGAGCATGCCCTTGTAGCAGAGGGTGCGGCTGGAGAGGCTGGCGACGTAGAAGCCCTCGGCCTCGGGCCACTCGGCGACGGCCTTTTCGACGCGGCGGCGGACGACGTAGAGGCGCCCCTCGAACGCCTCCAGCCGTTCGCTGCGCGGCACGATGAAGGCCTGGCGGACGACGGGGCGGCTGGCCTTGGCCAGGGCGCCGAGGTGGGCGTCCGAGGTCGGCACGTCGCGCCACGCCAGGACCTCGCATCCCTCGTCGTAGACGAGGTTCTCGAAGGTGCTGAGGCAGCGGCGGCGGACGGCTTCCGCCTGCGGCAGGAACACCATCGCCGCCGCGTACCGACCGGGCTCCGGAAGCCGCGCGCCGGCGTCGTGGGCGACCCGCGCGAGGAAGGCGTGCGGCAGGCCGACGAGGAGGCCCGCGCCGTCGCCGGTGGCCTTGTCGCCGCCCACCGCGCCGCGGTGCTCCAGGTTGACCAGGATGCGGACGGCGTCGCGGACCACCTGGTGGCCGGCAACGGCGTCGAGCCGCGCCACGAACCCGACGCCGCACGCGTCGCGTTCGTTGGCCGGGTCATAGAGTCCGTGGGCGGCCGGTAGCCCGGCCGCGCGCGGTCGTGTCCGTTCTGCGTGGGGGACCATGGGGCGGTCCTTTCAGCTATGCGGCAAAGGGTCAGACTCCTTCATTGTACCTGGGGGCCGGAGGAGGGAAAGACCGGGCCGGGCCGTCCCGAGGAAACCGCGGGGGCGCCCCCCGGTGGGGCGCCCCCTTGGCCACGCAAGAGGGACACGACCCTCTTTTCCCTTCTCCCGGGGAGACCGGCTTACGAGTCGTAGTAGAGCTCGAACTCGTACGGATGCGGCCGCAGGGCGAGCGGCTTGAGTTCGTTCTCGCGCTTCCACTCGATCCAGGTCTCCACGAGGTCTTCGGTGAAAACGTTGCCGGCCGTGAGGAAGGCGTGGTCGGCCTCGAGGGCGTCGATCGCCTCGCCCAGCTCACCGGGCGTCTTCGGGTACTTCGCCAGTTCCTCGGCGGTCATGTCGTAGATGTCGCGGTCGAGCGGCTCGCCGGGGTCGATCTTGTTCTAGATGCCGTCGAGGACGGCCATGAGCATGGCGGTCCAGGCGACGTAGCCGTTGGCCGTGGGGTCGGGGCAGCGGAACTCCAGGCGCTTGGCCTTCGGGCTGTCGGAGTACATGGGGATGCGGACGGCGGCCGAGCGGTTCCGGGCGCTCATCACGAGGTTGACCGGGGCCTCGAAGCCGGGCACGAGGCGCCGGTAGCTGTTGGTGGTCGGGGCGGCGAACGCCAGGATGGCCGGGGCGTGCTTCAGGATGCCGCCGATGGCGTGCAGGGCCATCTCGGAAAGCCCCGCGTACCCGCCGTCCTCGCCCGCGAACAGGGGCGTGCCGTCCTTCCACAGCGAGAAGTGGGAGTGCATGCCGGAGCCGTTGTCCTCGAAGACGGGCTTCGGCATGAACGTGACGGTCTTGCCGTGGCGCTTGGCGATGTTCTTGATGGCGTACTTGTACCACTGGAACTGGTCGGCCATCTTGACGAGCGGCTCGAACTTCATGTCGATCTCGGCCTGGCCGGCGGTGGCGACCTCGTGGTGATGGGCCTCGATGACGATGCCGAGGTCCCGCAGGCAGTACACCATCTCGCCCCGCAGGTCGTGGTAGGTGTCGGTCGGGCTGACCGGGAAGTAGCCGCCCTTGAAGCTCGGCTTGTATCCCAGGTTCGGCTCCTCGAAGCGCGCCGTGTTCCACGCGCCCTCCACCGAGTCGATGGAGTAGTAGCCCGTGTGCTGGTTCTGCTCGAAGAGCACCTCGTCGAGGACGAAGAATTCCGGTTCCGGGCCGATGAAGCAGGTGTCGGCCACGCCCGTCTCCTTCAGGTACGCGGCCGCGCGTTTGATCACCGTGCGCGGGCACTTGGCGTACTCCTCGCGCGTCTCCGGGTCCACCACGTCCGCGATCACGCTCACGGTCGGCTTCTCGAAGAACGGGTCGATCTTGGCCGTGGACGGGTCGCAGACGGCCATCATGTCCGACTGGTGGATCTCCTGCCAGCCGCGGATCGAGGACCCGTCGAATCCGAGCCCCTCCTCGAAGATGCTCTCGTCCACCGTTTCGATGGGGTACGAGCAGTGCTGCCACGTGCCCAGCATGTCCACGAACTTCAGGTCCATCATCTTCGCGTCGTGCTTCTCGGCGAACTTGAAAAAGTCCTTCGGTGTCATCGCTCCTCCTCCCAGCCGTTTCCGACAAAAAACAAACAGGCTCCCGGGCGGCACCACGCCGCCCGGGGCGTTCCGATTTCCGTCAACTCGCCCTCCTCTCGACTTCCGGTTCGAATATCGACAACGCCGGCGTCCTCGCCGCGTTCCCCACCGTTTCGGCCGCCCGGCGCGCGGCCGGGACCGGGACCGCCGGCTCCACGCCCCGGAGGATCTCCGCCGCGGACGCGGACTTGGGGAAGACCCCCTCCGCGCCGAGCTCCCGGGCGCGCATGCGGAAGACCGGGTCCGCCGCGTGGCGCGTGACCAGGATCACCCGCGTGGCCGGATAGCACCGCGCGACGACCTTGAGAACCTCCAACCCCGAGCCGTCGGGGAAGTGGCCGTCCAAACTCGCCCAGTCGTAGCGCTGCAGGGCCAGCCGGACGAACGCATCCTTGCAGTCCGACGCGGCGTCCACCTCCGCGCCGCGCGCCTGCAGGGCCTTCCCCAGCCGATCCCGTGTTTCCTTGGCGGTTGCTACGACGAGTGCTTTTATGGCCGTCCTCCTTTGCGGCTTCCGTATTCGCGCCTCACCCGATTGCCTCCCGGCCGGTCTCCCCGGTCCGGATGCGGGTACATTCCTCCATGCCCAGGACGAAGATCTTTCCGTCCCCGATGTTGCCCGTGCGCGCGCCCGCGACGATGGCCTCCACCGTGGGCTTGACGTAGTCCTCGTTCACCGCGATCTCCATGCGCACCTTCTTCAGCAGGTTCACCTCGATATCCGCGCCGCGGTACGACTCGTGGTAGCCTTTCTGCTGGCCGCAGCCGAGGGCGTTGGTGACCGACATCTTGAACACGTCCTTCTTGTACAGCTCCTGCTTCACGTCGTTCAGCTTCTCGGGCTGGATATAGGCGATGATCAGCTTCATGTCCGCACCGTCCTTTCCGTCTCCGTTCCGGGGTATGCGATCCGCTTGCAAAGGGGCCTCGGGACCGGCGCACCGGGGCTGGGGCGGCCGGGGCCGGCCCCGTGGCCCGAACAGTCTTCCGCTACTGCGTGGTGAAGAACTGGAACCCCGCGTACGATTCCATTCCGTGCTCGCCGATATCCAGGCCGGACATCTCCTCCTCTTCCGAGACCCGAAGCCCCAGCGGCGAAAGCTTGAGCAGGGTGAAGAGCGCGTAGGCCGACGCGAAGCAGACCGCCCCCGCCACGACCACGCCCTTGAGCTGGCTCAGGAACCCGAATCCGTCGCCCCAGATCCCGACCGCCAGCGTGCCCCACACCCCGCAGACCAGGTGCACGCTCGTGGCGCCCACGGGGTCGTCCAGCTTCAGCGTGCCGTCGATGAAGAGCACCGCCAGGACCACCAGCACGCCCGCGATGCCGCCGATGTACACCGACTCCATGGGCATCACCACATCCGCGCCCGCCGTGATCCCCACGAGTCCGGCCAGCGATCCGTTCAGCACCATGGACAGGTCCGGCTTCTTCTGGACGGTCCATGAG
>CAYNLG010000130.1:0-6072 GCA_964397995.1 uncultured Anaerolineales bacterium | reverse complement strand
GTGGGAAAAACTCGAGAGCGACCCGAAACCGCAGCGCCGCGCCACGCGCGCCATCGTGATGGTGGTTGCCTCGAGCAGGTGGCAGGCCAACTCGATCCGCTGCTGGCGGAGAAAACGGCCGGGGCCGATCCTGCGGTGCCGTCGGTAGTGACGCTGGAACGCCTTTCGGCTCATCCCGGCCATGGCCGCCATGTCGGCAACGGTCAGGCCCTCGCCGAGTTGCTCGACGGCCTCCCGTTCAATCCGCGTGATCCAGTGCTCCTCTGCCCCGGACATCTGCCCACGGTACCACGCCGCCCACGACAGCAGCCATTCGCCGAGGCGAAGGTTCGCGCGGGCGTAGGCCAAGTCGCCCTGCCACCAGTGGCTGGTGCAGAAGCGGATCATGTTCGCGAAGCCTCGGAGCAGTGGCTCCGGGACCAGGGGCGACGGCTGGATGCCCCACACCCGTTCCGGCGGCGCCGGGACGTCCGCGGACGCATGCACGAAGGCACCGAAGCGCTGACCGAACCGGCGGCGCGGCTGGTAGACGGGGTCGAACCGGAGGTGCCACCAGGTACTCGCGGCGGGAATCCGTACCCGGGCCCCCAGAGACGGCCACAGGACCACTCCCGCCGGGGGTACAAGACGACGGGTTTCGTGGGCGAGGACCAGCGTCGCAGAACCGTCCTGAACGTACCACAGCGCGTATTCCTCGGGATGCCGTCGGTTCTCCGCCCGGGCATCATAGCGGCTCCGCTGTCCGGTCAGGATGTACGGACCGTACGGCCCGGCGACCAAGTGGGGCTGAGCCGCGTCCGTTATGGGATCAGGGCGGTTGTCGGCCATGGGCAGATCATACAATAAGGGACCTTTTCTTCAACAGCGCCGCCGGTCGGCCGGAGGTGTTCAATCTTAAGGAAAAGGGGCCTCGGCGCCCGCATATCCGCGGAGCCCACGAAGTCCCGGAAATGAGCATGACATGAGACGCTCACCCATAGCGCTGCTGGCCTTGGCGGCACTGGGCACCGCGGTGACCGGCGCTGGGCCCGCGCCGGAGCCCAGCCTCCCGGCACCCACGCCCGGCGAGAATGGCTGGCCGCAGTACCAGGGCCCGGACGGCAACTTCAGGCCGCGGCCGGCGACGGCGCCGCTGACGGATAACCCAAACAACGTCGTGATGCGATGGGACGGCCCGTTCAATATGGGGATCGGCAAGACCGGCTCGAGGCACCTGAACTACGACTACAGAAGGTGGGCCGAGAACTACGGCGCCAAGGATAAGGACGAGCTGGTCAATAGCGGGGCCAACTCGCTGGTCGCCGCCGAGGGCAAGATCTTCGTCAACTACTACGTCGGCAAGCCGCCCTATACGACCCTCTATGATGAGGGCAAGCACCCGAACGCGCCCAAAACGTTCTTCGGCATCCAGGCCGACGACATGCTCGTCGCCCTTGACGCCGAGACGGGCAAGGTCGTCTGGAAGGCCGTCGAGGAGAACTCGGGCATCCAGGTCGGCGGCGGCAAGCGGTACAACTGGCACTGTTCGCCTGCCTACGGCGGGGGCAAGGTCTTCATGATGAACCCCCTGGAACAGGTCTTCGCCTATGATGCGCAGACCGGCCGGCGGCTCTGGAAAACCGAGAAGAACCCCCGGCTCGAGCAATTCCGGCAGGAGCGACTGAAGACGCGCGAGCCCCTCGGGTACAGCGCCGCCCACAACGGCGGTGTCCGGATGTACGACGCCTCGTTGATGGTTGTCGGCGACTCGCTCGTCACGCCTACGGGCAAGGTCCTCGATGGGGACACCGGGGACGTCCTCTGGACCGACACCGAAAACCGGCTCGGCTCGAAATACACGCGCTGGCGCCACGGCGAGCGCGAGTACATCCTGACCCTCTCGGGTGTCGACGGCTCGACCATGCGGGGCTTTCTCCGGCTCCTCGATCCTCGCGACGGGAAACTGCTCTGGGAGTACCCGGCTTTCGCACAGGCTTCTCCCCCCCTCTTCCTCGACGACGTCTGCCTCGCCTATCTCACCGAGTCCGAGCGGCTGCCCGGCTACGCCCGCCCGGCGGGCCTGAGGCTATCGCCCGACGCCAAGCCCGAGGTCTTGTGGGAGTTGCCGGACGACCTGCGGAACGTCGTCGGTATCGCGGGCGGCGGGGGGATCATCAGGCAAGACTGCATCGGCGACGGCATCGCCGTCGTGATGATCCGCGGGATCAAGGTAGGCCGCTATTCGTACCCGACGTACAAGCTGCTCGGGACCATGCCGAAGGGCGAGGTGCGCGGCTCGTGGGAGCGCATGAGCCGTAAGTACGCGTCGGTCCAGCGCGACAAGGAGTTTGTGATCATTCGGCTTCTCGACGGCAAGATCCTGGGGCAGATCGACAACGAGGAGGCCGGCGAGAAGATCCTGGGGTTCGCCAGTTACTTCCTGGACCGCAACCACCTACTGATGTTCGGGGATACGCGGCACAGCGGCCGGTTCTTCACCCTCCAGTACTACTGGATGGACCCAGAGACCGGTGACTGGAGGTTCCTGGGGCGGGTGCCGGTCGGCGCGCGGATCATCACTGGTTATGACACGATGATGGAAAACCCGGTGATCAACGGGAACGTATACATGAGGACGGGCACGGGGGTCGCGCGCTACGATTTCCGCAAACCCGATCCGGCACGAACGTTCGAGGTCCGGCTGTGGGACGCCATCCCCGGCGCCGCCGTGCCGGACCTCGCCCTGGACTTCGTCGCCTCCGAAGTTGGGGGCCGTCTGGTGCACGGGACGCTTGCCGTGGCGGGGCGTGAAGGCGCCCCTGGGGAGATGGGCACGGCCGTGCCGCTGGACTGCGACGGGCTGACCCTGACCGAAGAGAAACTGAGAGGGTGCATCCGCTCCAACCTCACGCCCGGCCAGAGCGACTGCAACGTCGTTGAGCTGGACCTGCGGCGTGAGCATGGCGCGGGGTCATGGAAGGGAACGTACCGGCGTATCGTTCCGGCCTACGACCATCCTGTCGAGGTATCAGGCGCCGCCACCGCCGCCGAGGTGCGTGAACCTGACGCTGGCTCGCCGCAGATAGTCCTGGAGTTGGCCGGCGCCATGGCCGCGCGAGGGAGCCTCGGTAACCCCGCTGAGCGGCGCACGGCTTGGTTCGCGCTGGTCCGCCGTGACAACAAGGTCGCGTCGGCCTCGGCTTCTGTGAGCCGGTTCAATGGGGCGACCCACGAGGTGTCGGTGGAGCGCTGGGAGTCCGGCAAGGACCACCTGCGGGCCGCGCTGACGGTCATCTACCACGATGACATCCACTACCATCACAACCCTGAGACAAACGGCCCGACAGCCGCGCACTACGAGATCGATCTGGAGCGGCAGGCGGACAGCACGTTCCGCGGGACGCACCGCGGCCGGGTCGGCATCGCGTATGAGCGGGCCGGCAAGGTGACAGGAGGGACCGAATGAAGCCGGTCGTCGCAATCGCCGTTGCCGTCCTGGCCGTGGGCCGTGCCTTGGCCGCCGACTATCCCGGCCTCGAACCGCCCCGGGATGCCCGCTCGCCGCAATCGATTAGTGGCGCTGCCGAGACGCACTACGAGGTCCCGTATCTGGACGAGACGCGCGATACGCTGACCTACGGCGGCTGGCCTGAGGACTTCCTGGCCTACCGCAGCCGCTTGCACCTGTGGGTTCCGCCCGGCGACGGGCCTTTCCCCTGCCTCATCCACGTGCACGGTGGCGGTTACGGCGATGGGCATTCGACACGTTTCGGCCTGTGGAACGGTCGCGCCCACAGGGGCAAGCAGGTGGACCCGGCGGCCCTGGGCCTGCGCAAGGGCTACGTGCTGGTCACGCTCAATTACATCCTCGGCGGCAACGGCATCCACCCGCAGGTGCAGCGCGACTTAAAGGAAGCGGTCCGGTTTCTGCGCGCCAACGCGGAGAAGTACAAGATCGATCCCAACCGCATGGCGGCCGTTGGCTCCTCGGCGGGCGGCTGGCTGATCACGTCCGCCGGGCTGACGACGGCCGACGACTTCGGCTACCGCAGCCAACCGACCCACAACATCGCGGACCTTGTCGGCGACCCGAACGCGTGGGAGCGGGAGTACGTTCGAGCGAGGAGCAAGCAGGGCGCCACGATCCTGTTCAGCAGTTACGACGAGGCCGAGCCGCGCCACCCGCAGATCTCCAGCCGGCTTAACGCCCTGGTATTCGACCTGTGTAACAACCTCGGGGCTGTCTCGCCGGACGATCCGCTGATGCTGTCGATGGCCGGCAGTCCGCAGGCGTGGTGGGCGCGCAAGGGCAACATGCCCAACAAGGACTTGCTGAAACGCATGCTGACGCTGATGGACTACGGCAAGCACAACGCCGAGGCGCTGTCGAGCAAAGGCAAGCTGCCGGGGGCGCTGCACGTGCCGCCTCACAACCTGCCGGTCGACAACGCCGACGGCGAGGGAACGGTGACGGCAGCCGAGCGCGTGTACCAGTTCTTCGATCAGACGCTGCGCGGCTTCGAAGCCCGCACGCCCGCGGCCGAAGCACGGCCGAACGCGCGGTTCTTCGCCGAGACCGTGTCGGTTACGTTTGCCACCGCGGCGCCAGGCACGAAGGTGCACTACACGCTCGACGCCTCTGAGCCGACCACCGACTCACCCGTCGCAGACAAACCGATCGAACTGGCCGGTACGACGACCGTGAAGTTTATCGCCCGTGCCGCCGGCATGCAGCCCAGCGGCGTGGCGACGGCCACTTTCATTAAGGCCCAGCCCCTGCCGCGCGTCGTTGAGCCGGACGCGGCCACGTTGCCGATCGCAACCGTCGGCAAGCCGTACGAGGTGCAGTTCAAGGCCCCGGGCGCCGAACACTGGCACTTCCAACTCGGAAACCCCGGCAACGACCGGCGGAAGCAGATCGAGAAGAATCAGGGCCACGATGCTCTCGGCAAACTGATCAACCGCAACTACAACCTTTACGCGATCGGCCTGGACTCCGACCCTGCCACCGGCCGCCTGTTCGGCACGCCCGATCACCCGGGCACGTACGTGCTCCAGGTGATGACGGCCCGGGACGAGCTTGGCCCCGCCGGCTGCCGGACCTTTACGCTCGTCGTGCTGCCGTCGGCCAAGAAAGAATAGAAGGAGCGATGCGTTGGCACGAGGTGAGACATGCGCACTAATCGCGGCGGCGAGCGGCTGTGCGTCCGCACCACCAGCCACCTGTACCGCATCGGCCCGGCGGTCAAGGGCACAGCCTCACGAAGAGATTCGCGACGAGGCGCTTCGGCGCTGGGCCTGGGCGACGACAAGCCGGGCGGGCGCTGATGCACACCGATGCGATCGGCAACTGCCCCGCCGGGCACGGTCCGGAGAACTGCGACTAACTACAAGAGTGACTACAATGCAAAGACTTGCTTCGTCCATCCTGGTGCCGACTTTGCTGGCGGCCGCGTCGATTGCTCACGCGGCCGCGGACCAACCGTACAAGGTCCTTGACGACAGACCCAAGGTCATTTTCTACCTGTCCAACTCGCACGCCGGCCACGTGGAGTTGCAGCAGCACCTCGACCACGCGGGCTTTGCGCACATCAAAGTGCATCCGATCAAGCTGGCGTATAAATTCCAGATGGACCCCAAGACGGGGGAATTCAAATCTGCAGGCACTCTCGACAAGATGCAGCAGATCGCCAGGGAAGAGTACCCCGACCACGACATGATCACGGTGCGGCAGGGCAACAGCGGGGCGCCTTTCCGGTATGACCCTGCCGATGCAGAAGCCAAAGAGGCCGTGATCACGAGGGGCGCGTCGCTTGGCTGGATCGTCAAATCCAACGGGGAGTACCTGGCCATGTTCCGCAAGAGACTCATGGAACGCGGGTTCAAGGAGTTTTACTTCCTCAATCACCACTACTCGAGGCCCGGCGGCAACGATAACAAGGGACATCCGCTGCACCTGGAGACTATCGCCGATCTCAACAAACGGGTCGGCTACGAGGTGGGCATCGACTGCTGGCCGACGACGAAGCCTTACTACCCGCGCACGGTCGGCTTCGACTACTGGCACAACAACCACTTCGGCCGGCTCGCCAA
>CAYNLG010000129.1:0-6097 GCA_964397995.1 uncultured Anaerolineales bacterium | reverse complement strand
GGCGGGGGCCGGCGCGCGCGGCCCGGCCGCGGGCGCCGGGCCGGAGGCGGCTTGGGCGGCGGCCTCCGGCGGCTTCCGCCGCGGGGGCTCCGCCGACTTCGCCGCCGGCTTCTCGCTGATCAGCGTCAGGGCGATCCGGTGCCGCTGCGTGTCGATCTTCACGATCCGCACGTCCACCACGTCGCCGACGTGGAGGAACTTGAGCGGGTTCCGTACGTACCGCCGCGAGAACTGGCTGATGTGGATCAGCCCGTCCTCCTTCAGGCCGATGTCGACGAACGCGCCGAAGTCGACGACGTTCCGGACGGTGCCCTTGACCCACATGCCCGGCTGGAAGTCCTCGATGTGCTGGATCTTCGCGCGGAAGATCGGCCCGTGGTTCCGCGACCGCGGGTCGTGGTCCGGCCGCTGCACCGCCGCCACCACGTCCATCACCTCCGCCAGGGGCGCCTCCAGCGTCTCGGCCAGGGGCTCCAGGGGGCGGCCGGTCAGGGCCGTCTGGATCTGTTTGCGGGCCTCGGCGTCGCGCAGGTCGGCCGGCGCGAAGCCGATCTCCGCCAGCACCTGCCGCGCCGTCTCGTACTGGCTCGGGTGCAGCCGCGTCGCGTCCAGCGGGTTCGTCCCGCCGCGCACCCGCAGGAACCCGACGGCCTCGTCCCAGGCGGCCTCGGTCCAGCCCTCCAGGCCCTTGAGGACCTCGCGCGAGGCGATCGGCCCCGCCTGCCGCGCCGCCAGCAGCGACCGGACCATCGCCGGGGTCATCCCCGGGACGTACCAGAGCATCTCGGCGGGGGCGGTGTCGGTGTCGGCCCCGACGGCGCAGACGCACGACCGGACCGTCTCGTCCAACTCCCGCCGCAGGTTCTCCTGGTTCACGTCGTGCTGGTACAGGCCCACGCCGATGGCCCGAGGGTCGATCTTGACGAGTTCCCGGAGGGGGTCCTGGAGGCGGCGGCCGATGCTGACCGTGGCGCGGACGGCGGCGTCGAGGGTCGGGAATTCGGCCTTCGCGCGGTCGCTGTCGGCATAGACGCCCGCGCCCGCCTCGTTGACGATCGTGTACCGCAGGTCCGGCTCGCCCTCGGCGATGATTTCGCTGACGAGTTCCTCGGCGTCGCGGCAGCCGGTGCCGTTGCCGATGGCCACCACGCCCACCGCGTGGGTCCGGACGGCCGTCCGCAGCGCCTCCTTGGCCTCGTCGCGTTTCTTCTGCGGCTCGAAGGGGTAGACGATCGTCTCGGCCAGCACGGCGCCGTCGCCGGCGAGCACGACCACCTTGCACCCGCTGCGGAACCCGGGCTGGAACGCCAGCACGACGGTGTCCCGCAACGGCGGCGCCATCAGCAGCCCCCGCAGATTCTCCGCGAAGACCTCGATGGCGTGCGTCTCGGCCTCCGACGTGAGTTCCGCCCGCACCTCCTTGTCGATGACGGGAATCACCAGCCGGTCGAGCGCGTCGACGACGAGGGCTTTCAGCTGCTCGCGGAACCGGTGCGCCGGCGGGGCGATCTGCGGCAAAAGCTGGTCCATGAGGGCGTCGCGGTCGACCGCGATCGTCACCCGCAGCGCCTTCTGCCGCTCGCCCCGGTTGATCGCCAGGACGCGGTGCGGGGGGATGTGGCCGAGGGGTTCGCTGAAATCGAAGTACCCGCGGAACTCGCCGGCCCCCTTGCCGGCCTTCTTCGCCTGGACGCTTTTCAGGACCCCGTGCTGCCGCACATAGTCCCGCACCAGGTGCCGCAGGTTCCAGTTGTTCGCCGCCCGCTCCGCCAGGATGTGCTGGGCCCCGGCCAGGGCGTCGTCGGCCGAGAAGACCTCCTTCTCCGGGCGGACGAACTCGGCGGCCCGGGCCGCCGGCTCCGGCCCGTCGGCCGGCCCGCGAAGGATGTACTCGGCCAGCGGCCCCAGGCCGCGCTCCAGCGCCACCGACCCCGCCGTCCGGTGCCCCGGGCGGAAGGGCCGCGCCATGTCGGCGATCTGCTCCAGCTCCTTCGACTGCTGGACGGCCTTCAGCAGCGCGGGCGTGGCTGCCCCCGCCGCCTCCAGCACCTGGGTGACCTCCCGCCGCAGGTTCTGGAGCCGCTGCTCGTGCTTGCGGCTGGCGATCAGCTGGGCGAGCTGGGCCTCGTCCATCCCGCCGCTGTCGGCCTTGCGGTACTGGACGATGTACTGCGGGCTCAGCCCGGCATCCAGGAGCTTCAGGACGGCGAGCACGGTCTCGGCCGGCAACCCGTGCCGGCGCGCGACCTCAGCGGCGATCTCGATGGACATGCTGGCTGGACCTTTTTCTGCACGCTCCGACGGCGTCCGTGGGACGGGATGCGCAGTATACGCGCCCCCGCCGACGCGACGCAAAGCCTTTTTCCCGGCGTCGGTCGCCTTGCGGCCGCGCGGCCCGCGCCCTAGAATGGGCCCCGACCCCGCGGGAGACCCGACGTGACCCCCGACGCGCCCGCCCCCGGCGGCCTCGTCCTCGTCTTCACCGGCGACGGCAAAGGCAAGACCACCGCCGCCCTCGGCCAGGCCCTCCGCGCCGTCGGCCACGGCCTGGCCGTCCGCGTCGTCCAGTTCATCAAGGCCCGGGCGTGCGGCGAACACGCGGCCGCCGAGCGTCTCGCCCCGGCCCTGGTGATCGAGCGGCTGGGGCGCGGCTTCGTCGTGCCCGGCGCGCCGGCCGGCGAGGCCGACGCCCATGCCGCCGCCCGCGCCGCCCTCGACCGCTGCCGCACCCTCCTCGCCGACGGCGCCTGCGACCTGCTCGTCGCCGACGAGGTCCTCACGGCCGCCCGCCTCGGGCTCCTCGACGAGGCCGACGTGCTGGCGCTCCTGGAGGCGCGGCCCGCGCCGGTCCACCTCGTCCTCACCGGCCGTGGCGCGACCGAGGCCGTCCGCGACCGGGCCGACCTCGTGACCGAGATGCGCCTCGTCAAGCACCCGCACCAGCGCGGCGAGCCGGCGCGCCCAGGGATCGAGTACTGATGAGCGATGCCGCCCAGGACGCCACGTACCCCTTCGGTTGGCGCGGGTTCCGCTTCGAGCTCCCCCTGCCGTGGGAACCCGGCAGCCTCAAGGGCGACGACGCCTCCGGCTACCTCCGCTTCGACGACCCTCTGATGCAGTGCCTCGAGGTCAAGTACGACCGCTCCTACCGCGACACCGCCGCCGAGGTCGCCGCCGAGAACTACATCAAGCAGCTCAAACACGCCGCCAAGAAGGACCGCCCCTTCCGCCGTGAGCCCGAGGCCTTCGACGTCGGCGCGGCCTGGCCGGAGGGGATGCGCGGCCAGGCGGTGCGGTGGAGCGGCGACGTCGAATGCGTGGCCCTCTTCCTCGCCTGCGAAACCTGCCGACGCGTCTCCGCCCTCCAGGTCCTCTTCCCGGAGCGCGACCTCCGCCTCAGCACCGTCCGCCGCCTCGTCGAGACCTTCGAGGACCACCCCGCCGACTTCCAGGCCCCCGTCCTCTGGTCCCTCTACCGCCTCCACCTCGAAACCCCCGCCGCCTGGCGCCTGACGGGCCACGAGTTCGGCCCGGGCCATGCGCGGCTCCAGTTCAGCGGCCCCGGCGGCCTTCAGGCCGACGTCCGCCGCGCGGGACCCGCCGAGGTCCTCCTCCGCAAGACCGACCTGGAGGCCTGGCTCGAGGCCCAGCTCCCGAAACGCGTCAAGCTCGACCCGGCCCGGGTCCAGCGGGCCGAGGCGCGCGGCGACCCGGTCCTGGTCGCGACCCGCGAGCCGCGCGGCCTGGGGGGGCTCCTCGGGCGGCTGGGGCGCGGCGACGCGGCCCTGGCGGGCCGGGCCCTGGAGGCCACCGCCTGGCACTGCCCCGCGACGAACCGCCTCTGGGCCGTCCAGGTCTACGCCAAGACCCTCGACGCCGCCGCCGAAGCCGACTGGCGCGTCGTCTGCCACGCGGCCGCGCCGCCGGAGGGGGCCTGATGCTCGACTGGATCAAGAAGGCCGCCGGCCGCACCCACCCCGAACCCCTCGACCGCACCCGGAGCCTGGCGTCGCGCCCCGTGCGCAACCGGCACGTCCAGTGGGAAGACGACCCCGAGACCGGGGGGGTGCGGCTGCGGGTGCCGACGCGCCAGCCGGGCGGCAAAGAGCCGCTCGTCTTCAAGGGGCCGGCCGAACGCCGCATCGAACTCGACGAGATCGGCGCCGAAATCTGGCGCCGCTGCGACGGCGACCACACGACCGAGGCCCTGCTCGCCTGGATGCGCGACCGCTGGCACTGGTCCTACAAGGAAGCCGAGATGGGCCTGACGACCTACCTCAAGACCCTCGCCCGCAAAGGCCTCGTCCTCTTCATCGCCGACAAGAAACAGCCGTAGCCGTCGCCGTTGCCGTCCCGGGCGGCACGGGCATCGGGCCCGCGCATGTCGGCTTGCCCTTTTCGCCGCGGCGTGTGTCGTTCGCCGTTTTCTATGGACTGCGGCGGCAGCGACGCCGCTATGGCGGTCGTCTGACGTTTTGCCTTGGCCGTCTTCTTCTTCCCCCACGCCGTCTCTTTCTTCCTCCACGGCCCTCCGTGCTTCTTTCTTGCGGTTTGCTTCTCGCCGAACCCGTGCTATACTATAAGTGGAGGGCGACGGGCCCCTTCACCTCCGGGGTCCGCGCCGGGAACATCGTACCCGGGGACTGTACCATGCGTTATGCGCTATGCGCTCTGCTCACCCTCGTGGCCGCCTTGGCCGCGACGCACGCCCGCGCCGCCGTCCTCATCGACGACGCCTTCGACGACGGCGACCCGAAGACCAACACTCTTGGCGTCGGCGGCCGCTACAACGGCGGCCTCTGGAACGGCAGCATGACCGAAGCGGGCGGCATCCTCACCTTCAACCTTACCGGCGACTGGGGCAACGGCGGCCTCGTCAGCTACGAGGACGACACGCCCGAGTGGGACGGACGCTTCGACGCCTGGACCCCCGACGGCGTTACCGCCACCGCCGTCCTGGGCGGCGTGACCCACACCAACGTCGGTGAGGCCCTCAACGCCACCTTCGGCATCGTCGACGAACGCAACAAGGGCGACAACCAGGCCGACGCCCTCGTCCCCTACCACAACCGCGAGGGCGGCCTCTGGCTCCGCCTCGCCTTCAATAAGACCGGCCCCGGCGACGCCGACTTCGCCGTCTACGGCGCCATCGTCGCCGCCGCCGCCGACAAGGACAGCGATGGCACCGGCGCGGCCCTTGTGGACAACCTGGCCACCTTCGCCCTCCCGGACTGGGACGGCCAGGCCTTCCGGACCTTCCAGATCTTCGTCAACGACACCGGGTGGCGCGCCGCCGCCCCCGGCGGCGCCGTCGTCTGGACCGACGGCTTCACCGGCGCCACCTCGACCGACGTCGCCTACGGCCAGACCTGGGCGACCGTCAACGCGAGCGCCGGCTTCACCAACGACGACCCCGCCGACGATGCGGACTGGCTCGACGACACCGTCTTCGGCCACGCCGTCGCCAACCTCGGCCTCGACGGCGCCCGCGACGACGGCACCGTCGACTACGACCACTGGCGCGTCGAGACCGGCGACATGCTCGCGCCGGAACCCGCGACCCTCTCCCTCCTGGCCCTCGGCGCCCTGGCCCTCCTCCGCCGCCGGTAGGCCGGGCCGCCTTGCACGCCCGTGGCCGTTTCCAGTGGCACGGGCATCCTGCCCGCGCATGTCGGCTTGCCCTTTTCGCCGCGGCGCTTGCCGCCGCTCGAACCAAGAAGAAAAGAAACAACAAGAAGAATGGCCTGGCTTGCCACGCCACCCCCCGGTTCCGTCCGGCGTCGCCCGCCGCCGGCGGGCCAGCCGCCCTCCACCCGGGGCTATGATCTGCCGCCCCTCCGGAGCGGACGGCCCAGGCCCTTGCTCTTCTCCTCCGCGCCGCCCCCGGCACTCCGGTCACACGTCCCTCGCAGTTCTCGATCCCCCGCGCCCGACGTCCCCGGTCCGCCCCCCTTCGTCACTCCGTTACTTCGTCACGTCGTTACTCATGCGCGTAATCTGCGCCGCCGACGCCTGGGCCCTCCGGCCTTCTCTTCGTCACGCCGTCACTACGTTACTTCGCGACTCTTCCATGCGACGCCCCCCCCCCTCGTCCGCC
>CAYNLG010000128.1:0-6272 GCA_964397995.1 uncultured Anaerolineales bacterium | reverse complement strand
CCCGAGCATCAGCCCGAGGCCGATGGCCATGTCCGAGTAGCCGCTGAAGTCGAAGTAAATCTGGAAGGCGTAGGCGACGAGGCCGTACCAGGCGTCGAAGGCGGCCACGGAGCCGGCGTCGAACGCCAGGTCCGCAATCTTGCCGCACGCGTTCGCCAGGAGCACCTTCTTCGCCAGACCCAGGGCGATGAAGGCCGCCCCGCGGGCAAACTTCTCCGTCGTGTGCGACCGCTGGCGGAGCTGGTCGTCGACCTCCGAGAACCGGATGATCGGCCCGGCCACCAGCTGCGGGAACATCGCCACGTAGCACGCGAAGTCCACCAGGTTCCGGATCGCCCGGGCGTCGCCCCGGTAGACGTCGATCGAGTAGCTCATCGACTGGAACGTGTAGAAGCTGATGCCGAGGGGCAGCGTGATCCGAAACGCCAGGTTCAGCGGTTCGACGGCGTCCACGCCCCATGCCTCGTGCAGCCACCGGGCCAGGGCGTCGTAGTTCTCCACCCCGAAGTTGAAGTACTTGAAGAACCCCAGCAGCGACAGGTTCGTACAGATGCTGGCGACGAGGGCGAGCTTCTGGACCCGCGTGCGCGGCGTATCGTGGGGCAGGGGGGGAATCGGCCGGCCCCAGGCGGCCCGGGACGTCTGCCCCGCCATCACCAGGCCGCACACGTAGTCGATCAGCGTCGAATACAGCATCAGGCAGACGAACAGCGGGTTCGCCCACCCGTAGAAGACGTACGACAGCACCGTGAGCGCCAGGTGCTTCAGCCGCCGCCCCGGCAGCAGGTAGTACGTCAGCAGCACCAGCGGCAGGAAGTAGAACAGAAACAGGTGGCTGCTGAAGACCATGGGCCCTCGACGGCTCGGGCGGCCCCGCTACGGGACCGTCGGGTCGTAGTACGTCGGCAGGTCGTACTCGCGCGACGCCGTCACCTGCCGCTCGCTCTCCAGCTCCGAATGCGCGTCCCACGGCTCCAGCACGAGCCGGTGCGTCTGGCCCACGCGCGGGGCCTTCCGGACGACCTCCCGGTCGAGTATCACCCACCGGGCGACCGCGATTCTCCGCGCCGCAAGCTCCCCTGCAAGCACCTTCTTCACCCGGTAGACGTGTACCGCCAGGCACCGACGGTACGTGTCCAGGCTCGCGGGGTCCGGCGTCGGCGTCGCGACCTCCACCTCGGCCTCGACCTCCGCTCGCGGCACGGGCCCGCGCCCCGCCAAGTGCTGCTCCTTGTACAGCCTGTACCGCAGGGCGGCTTCCTCGGCCCCGACGAAGCGATTGAAGAGGGCCACGCCCTCCAGGCGGCCGGCCCAGTCGCGGCCGCCGTCCCACTCGTCGCCGAAGAGAAGATGCATCGCCTCCCAGTTCGTCAGGCGCCCCCCGATCGGCGCCTCCTTGACGGGTTGGCCGTTGACGAAGGCCGCCAGCCGCCCCGGCATGAAACTCACCACCACGTGGTGCGGCGCGCCGGCCGAGAGCGGGCCCAGCGTGACCTGCGGGTTGGTGCCGTTGGAGTCCGTCGCGGTGGTCCGGAGGCGGAAGACCAGGTCCTTGCCCTGCTGGCCGAGGGTCCAGTTCCGGGCCGAGGCGCACTGGCTGAACGTCACGACCCGCGCCGGGCCGCCCTGGTCCAGGGTCGCCGGCGTCAGGACGCACTCGACGGCCATCTGGCTGGTCGCCCGGCACGCGCGGAGCAAAGCGGCCGCGTCCTCGGCCTCCGCCAGCACCGCCCCGCCCCCGAGGAGCATGTCGTGGAACCGGCCGTACCGCGCCGTGCCGCGCTCCGCCAGGACGCAGGTGCGGCCGACGGTCCCGTCGGGATAGACGATCTGGTTGGTGGCGTCGGCGGATTGCCAGAGGAACTGGAGCCCCTCGGTGTGGCCGGGCCACTCGGTGAACCCGGCGAGCGCGTCCTTCGAGAGCGTCACGGCCTGCAGGCCCGACCGCCGCGTCGCCGCCACCGTCGTCGCGCGGCCGCCCTCCACCCACACGTCCGGGAAGAAGTCGCCGCGCTCGTTCTCCGTGACGCGGACCCACTTCTCGACCGAGACGAACTGCGGGTCGAAGCGGCCGACGTGGACCTCGACGGCCTTGCCGCCGTCGCGGATGCGGTTGCCACCCGGCTCCCCGCCCTTGCCCAAGTACGGGCCCGTGACGGCCAGGATTCGGACGTGGTTGCTCCACGTCGGGTGGTAGACCTCGTACCCGTTGATGCCCGGGGCGGTGTCGACCTGCACCTTCCACGAGGCGCCCATCGTGTCGGTCAGCGTCACGCCGCGATGCGCCCCGTCGAAAATCCAGAAGAGGGTCGAGTTGTCCGGAGCGAGGCTCGTCCAGCACCCGCCGCCCAGCTTCTCCCAGCGCGTGTTGGGCAGTTCGGCGACTCCGCCCGCCGACCACGGCCAGAGGCCAGCCGCCCGTGTGCCGTCGGCCGAGACGCGGAACCCGTCCATGCTGACCCGCGTCCGGTTCCACACGAGCTCGCCCTGGCCGGGGCGGTCGAGCCGGAACCGGCGGACCTCGGCGAAGGTGTCGCCCTTGCCCTTGGCCGCTTCCGTCCCGACATAGACCCAGTCGGTGCCCGTGGCGGGGTCGCGCCAGACGTCCAGAGCCTGGCCGTCGCAGACGGTGCGCAGCCCCGAACCGTCGAAGCCCACGGCAGAGACCGTCCACGCCTTGCGGTCCGAGAAGACGACCGTGCGGCCGTCGGGGGCGAGGAGCGGCTTGGCGCAGGAGCGCGGTCCCTCCAGGAGAACGCGGTCGCCGCGGCCGTCGTCGGTGTCGAAGCCGCGCAGAAGCAGCCGGCCGCCCCGGGCGAAGGTGTCGCGCCCGTCGCCGGTGTCCTGGACCCAGACGACGCGCGTCCGCGCCCCCGTCAGGGCCCGCAGGGCTTCGGCCGTACCCGCCAAGGCCGGTGGCGCGAAGAGCAGGGCGGCAGCGCACGTGAGGGCAAGCGGCAGGCGGCGTCGCGGCATGAGGTCTCCGGCGTCGGGTCGCCCGATTGAACCCGCGGGGACGCCGGCGGCGTCGGCGTTTCGGCATGCGGTGCCCATCGCCTCTCTGAAGGCCGCCATGGGGCCGCGCGAATCCCGAATCCACCTTGACTTCCGGTTAGCGCACTGCAAGTCTAGGGTGAAAAGGCCGCGAGCTCCCGACCGGCCGCCGAACCGGATGCCGCCTGGCGCCCGCGCCAGGGTGGTTTCTGCGCGGATCGCGTGAAGGCCGCGCTAAGGATGCTTGGCCGTTCATTGTTGCGCATGTAGGCCTCTTGCGTACCCCCAGGGGATTTGGTATACTACCATCAGCGAGTACCGTATCTTGCGCTCGGGACGGCCCGGGCGCTCCGGGAGGGGGGCAGCGGAACACGCGATGCTCGTCTTCTTCAGCGACGTCCATCTGACCGACGGCTCCTCCGGCGTCACCATCAACGAGGAGGCCTTCGACCAGTTCGTCGACCGTGTCGGCGACTTGGCCCACCGGCGCCGCGTCGACGAGGTCCGCGTCGTCCTCCTCGGCGACGGGCTCGACGTGATGCGCAGCGCCTCGTGGCTGGACGCCCCGGACACCGTCCGCCCCTGGTGCCGCCCCAGCGAGGACCAGCGCCGCCTCGTGCTCGACATCCTGCAGCGGATCGTCGCCCGCAACCGAGGCGCCCTCCAGGCCCTTCGCGACATGCCCTACCGCATTGCCGCGCGCAGCCGCGTCCCCCACTGGCGCGTCCGCTTCGACTACGTCCTGGGGAACCACGACTGGATCATCAACCGGTACCGGGCGACGCGCCAGGTGGTGTCCGACGCCCTGGACCTCGCCCCGAGCTACGTCAAGGGCGGGTTCCCGCTCGTCTACACCTCGCCCGCCCACGAGTACGACGTGCTCGCCCGCCACGGCAACCTCTACGACCCGCTCAACTACGACCGCGAGCTCGGCCACGAGGCCTCCAGCCTCGGCGACATCATCATCGTCGAGCTCCTCAACCGCTTCCCCCTGGAAGTCGGCAAGTACCTGGCCGACGACCTGAACGGCGGCGAGGTCGTCCGCCGCCTCAAGGAAATCGACAACGTCCGCCCGTACTCGGTCATCGCCATGTGGGTGGCCGAGGTGCTGACCAAGCTCGGCCAAGGCAACCCCGCGACCGCCCGCGTCGCCCGCGAGGCCCTCGCCCGGTGCGTCCACGACTTCCGCGCCAGCGGCGCCGTCCGCGAGGCCGCCGCTCGCCAGCTCACCTGGCTCCAGCGCCAGTACATGCGCCTCCTGTTCCACCAGGTCTGCCGCCGCCAGGTCAAGGCCCTCGACCGCCTGTCGCGGTTCGGGGACCGGATGCGGCACACGTGGCGGGCGCTGTGGGGCCGGCCGGACGCGAAGTATAGCACCGAGGCGCGCGGCGAAGTGGCCGAGGACGGCTTCGCCCCGCGCTACGTCGTCTACGGCCACAGCCACCGCGTCGCCAGCGTGCCGCTGGGGCCGTGCGTGCGCGGCGGGGACCGGTTCTACCTGAACACGGGGACGTGGCGGGCGGTGTGGGAACGCGCCGAGACCGACGACGGCGCGCCGCACTTCGCCTCGTGGAAAGAGATGAGCTACGTGGTGGTCTACTCGCCGCACGAGGGCAGCGGGGCCCACGAGTTCGAGCTCTGGACGGGCAGCCTGCGCGACCGCCCGGGCCGCGCCGTCCGCCGCGGCGAACCCGAGCGCGTGCCCGAGCCGCCGCGCCCCCGGCCCGACCGCCTCCGCACCCCGCCGCGACCCACGTCGCCGGTGGGGTGACGACACGCGGGCCGGCGCGCTAGAGCAGCGCGGCCGGGTCGAGGCTGAAATGTTCCGCCAAGGCGCTGATGTGCGCCTTGCTGAGGTCCCGCTCGCCGCTCAGGATGCGGTGCCTCAGGCTCCGGCCGCCCGCCGAGGTCCGACTCGCTCATGCCGTGCTCGTCCATCAGCGAGCGCAACAACTCCACCGGCGTCAGGTCCGTGGTCTTGATCGCGTGGTGCCGGGCCTCGTACTTCTCGACGAACGTCGCCACGGCCTCGAAGTAATCCGCCTGGTCGGCGTTCAGGTCGAACCCGGCCATCGCGTCCAAGACGCCGAGCGCGTTGCGGTAGTCGACCTCGTCATGGAGCGGGCGCGGCATGAAGCGCCCGGCCAGTTCGGCGTAGGTCTCCGGAATGTCGCCGTGCGTCTGCGTTCCCGCTTTCATAGCCGCTCCTTCCACGCCCCGCGATCGTACTCCTTGTGTGTCATGATCACCAGCGTGTACACGATCTGCGTGTTGTCATGGATGGCCGCAACAAGCCGGTAGCGGTTGTGGGCGATGTTGAACACCACCACCGCCCGCCCGCTGCTCACGGTCACCGCGTCGGGGCCGGGAAAGGTCTTGCGGACGTCGGCAAAGCGCTGCCACCGGGCCGCCTTCGTCTGCCCCACCCATGTCCTGAGCGATGCCTCCGCCTCGCGACGGCCCTCTCAGAACGCCCGCACCATGCTGGTCTTGATGATCCGCATCCCTGCCCCATTCCCGGCAGCCGCTGACAAAATGTCAACGCCAAAGGCGCTGAGACGATCGGTCGGTCTGCCTGTCAAGCCGGACGCCATGGCTCGGACGGCAGGCGCGCCAGCCGCGCCCCTCAGGCCTCGCGCCGATGGTCGATCACGCGCTTCGCCTTCCCCATGAACCGCTCCAGCGTCTGCGGCTCGACCAGGTCGATCGTGAACCGGATGCCCGTCACGGCCTGCACGCTCCGGTCGATCGCGTCGCGAAGTTCCTGCATCTCGCGCATCGTGTCCTTGAAGTCCTGCGGCCGCACCTCGACGTGGATGGTCGCCTGGTCGAGCACGCCCGGCCGGTCGACCTCGATCAGATAGTGCGGGGCGGTGCCCTCGACGCGGAGCAGGGCCTCTTCGATCTGCGACGGGAAGACGTTCACGCCCCGGATGATGAGCATGTCGTCGCTGCGCCCGAGAATCCGCCCGTGCCGCGCCGTCGTCCGCCCGCACGCGCACGGCTCGCGCGTCAGCGTCGCGATGTCCCGCGTGCGGTAGCGGACGAGCGGAAACGCCTGCTTCGAGAGCGTCGTGAAGACCAGTTCGCCCGGCTCGCCCTCCGGCACCGGCTCCAGCGTCTCCGGGTCCAGGCACTCCACCAGGAAATGGTCCTCCTGGATGTGCATGCCACACCGGGCCGCGCACTCGCCGCTCACGCCCGGGCCGATGACCTCCGAGAGGCCGTAGTTGTTGAAGGCAAGCAGGCCGAGGTCCTTTTCGATCTGGACCCGCATG
>CAYNLG010000127.1:0-6410 GCA_964397995.1 uncultured Anaerolineales bacterium | reverse complement strand
CCTCTACGAGTGGCAGTACGCCTGGGAGGGCGAGACGAAGACCGTGCGCGGGTTCTACCAGACCCTCTCCACCACGAGCCACGGCGGGTTCGCCGAGACCTTCATGGGCACCGACGGATCGCTCATCATCTCCGAGTACGAGGGCATCGGAGGCTTGCGCCGTGAGCAGACCGCCCCGGTCGCCGACTGGGAGAAGCCGCTGCTGGAGGCCCTCGGCAAACAGAAAGAGGCCGCGGAGGCCGCCAAGGAAGCCGCCCCCACAACCGTCAAGACCGGCGAGGGCGAGATCGAAATCGGCCACTCCGTGCCGATGCCCGGCCGGTACTATCCGCCGATCCCGGCCCTGGAGAAGCCCGCCCATCTGCCGCACCTCGAGAACTTCTTCGCCGCCGTCCGGGGCGAGGCGACGCTGACCTGCCCGGGCGAGGTCGGCCTGGAGACCTGCGTCTCGGTGCTGAAGGTGAACGAGGCGGTCGCCCAAGGCAAACCCATGACCTTCGACCCGGCGGAGTTCACGGCGTGACCGACTCCGGGACCAGGCGGGGGAGGACGGGACCGGCGGCCGCGGCGGCCCTGGTGCTGACGCTCGCCCTCACGGCCGCGCTCGGCCACGCCGCCGAGGCGGAGCCCGAGTTCAGCCGCGCCCCCACCGTGCACCGCATCCGCCTCTACTCCGACCTGGACGAGCCCATCGCCCAGGGGGATGACGAGCCGCTGTCGATGAAGGTGACGTGCGGCAAATGCCACGACTACGCGGCGGTCCGCCAGGGGTTCCACTTCAATGCGTTCGATGAGGGCGTGCCCGCGGGCCGTCCCGCCCAGCCCTGGGTGCTCGTCGACCGCGAAACGGGGTCGTGGATTCCCGTGACGGCGCGGCCGTGGGCGGGGGCGTTCCGGCCGGCGGAAGCGGGTCTCTCGCCGTGGGACTTCCTGATGGCATTCGGCCGCCACCTGCCCGGCGGCGGCATCGGCGAGGAACGGACCGGCGAGACAATCGACCCGCAGGCCCGGTGGTTCGTCGCGGGCGACCTGGAGATCAACTGCCAGGCCTGCCACAGCGGGGCGCCGGACCAGGACCAGGCGGAATGGGCCCTGCAGCTTCGGCGCCAGAACCTGCGGTGGGCCGCCACGGCCGCCTCCGGGCTGGCCGTGGTCGAGGGTTCGGTCCGCAGCCTGCCCGACACGTACGACCCACTGAACCCGGACGCGCTGCTCGACGACCCGAAGGCGCGGCCGCCGTCGGTCAAGTACGACGCCGCCTCCTTCGGCCCGACGGGGCTGGTGCTTTTTCCGATTCCGAAGCGGCCGGAGGCGCAGCGGTGCTACGCCTGCCACACGAACCGGGAGGTCGGTCCGAACGCGCCCGAGACGCACCAGATCGACCGCGACGTCCACATGAAGGCCGGCCTGACCTGCACGGACTGCCACCGCCACGGCCTCGACCACAAGATCGCCCGGGGGTACGAGCGCGATCCGGGCCTGGAGGGCGTCCCCCGGCGGGCATCGCTGACGTGCCGCGGCTGCCACCTGGGCGCCGGGGCCGCCGACGCCGGGCCGGCTGCCCTGGAGGGGCGGCTCGGGGCGCCCGTACCGCAGCACGTCGGGCTCCCGACGGTACACTTCGAGAAGCTTTCCTGCACGGCCTGCCACAGCGGCCCGTATCCGGCCGCCCAGGCCGGGCGCGTCCAGACGGCTCGGATCCACGGGCTGGGCCTTCGCGGCAAAGCCCACCCGGACGACCAGCCGCCCTTCGTCTACGAGCCGGTCTTCCTGCCGGACGACGCCGGGGCCATTCGCCCGTATCGGGCGACGTGGCCGGCGTTCTGGGCCCGCGAGGCCGACGACGGAACGCTCGCCCTGATCCCGCCCGACGAGGTAAGCCGCATCGCGGGCAAGGCCCTGAAGCCGGAACCCGAGCAGCCACCGCTTGCAAGTGAAGCCATCGTCGCGGCCTTGGCGGCCCTCGCCCAAGCCGACCCCGAGGCGGGCGCGCCCGCCTACGTGGCCGCCGGCAAAGTCCACCGGGCCGAGTCGCGTGGGACGCTGGTTTCTGAGGCAAGCGACGCGGCCGGGCCGTACGCGTGGCCGCTGGCCCACGACGTGCGCCCCGCGGCCCAGTCGCTGGGCTCGGGCGGCTGCAGCGACTGCCACACGCTCGATGCGCCGATCTTCTTCGGCACGGTCGAGGTCGAGGGCCCCGCGGACCTCGGCCCGACGACGCTTGTCATGCACGACCTCCAGGGCCAGGGACCGCTGGCCCTCAAGGCGTGGGCCCTGTCATTCATGGGCCGGCCGTACTTCAAGATCGCCGGCTTCGCCATTTCGGCCGTGCTCACGGCCCTGCTCTTGCTTTACGCTTTGATGGGGCTGGGCGCGGCCGCGCGGTGGCTGGCCTCGAAGAGCCCGACGCCCGGGCGGGGAGGCGAGGCATGACGCTCTACCAGACGGCCTCCCTGGTCGGCATCCTCGGCACGGCGGCGCTGTGCCTGGTGCACTTCGCCCTCACGCGGCCGTGGCGCACGGCCCCGCCCCGCGAGCCCCGGGACGTGCCGCGCTACTCGCGGTGGGAACGGTTGGTGCATGCGGCCGTGGCGGTGGGGTTCGTGGCGCTGGCGGTGACGGCCTATTGGGCGGCGCTGCGGGGCGAGCGGATGGAGAGCTGGCTGCTGATGGCCCACACGGCGGGCTCGTCGCTCTTCTTCGCGGGCGTGCTGGCCATGGGCCTGACGTGGGCGTGGCACTGCCGCTTCGGCCGCGCCGACGGGGCATGGCTCCGCCGGCCGCGCTTAGGCCCCGGCGGACCGGCGGGCCGGTTCGACGCCCTCGGCAAGGCGTACTTCTGGCTGGCTGGCATCGCGACACTGGTCCTGACGTTGACGATGATGCTGAGCATGGTGGACCTCCTCGGCTCGGCCGGCCAGCTGTGGATGTACGAGGCCCACCGGTGGACGGCGCTGGTGCTGCTGGCCACCACGATCCTGCACATCTACCGTTCGGTTCTGGCGAAGCCCGGCGGCCTCGTGGCCATTGCCCGCGGCCGCGTGAGCCGCGCCTGGGCCCGCCGGTACCACCCGGCGTGGCTGGACGAGGCGGACGAACCGCCCGCGCCGGACGGCTGACCTGCCCCTTCGGGAGCCCGATGGACCTCTCGATCGTCATCCCGGCCCACAACGAGGGGATGAAGATCGAGCGCGACGTGACGGCCGCCGCGGCCTTCCTGGCGGGCGAGGGTCTGGCGGGGGAGATTCTGGTCGTCGACGACGGCAGCGACGACGACACCGCCGAGGCCGCCTCGGCCGCCGACGTCCCGCCCGGCGTCACCCGCCGCGTCCTCCGCTACGTGCCTCAGCGCGGCAAGGGCCACGCGGTGCGGACCGGGATGGCCGAGACGCGGGGGCGGATCGCGATGTTCGCCGACAGCGGCCTGTGCGTGCCGCTGGATAACGCGATACGCGGTATCGAGCTCATCGAGAGCGGCGAGTGCGACCTGGCGCACGGATCGCGGTGGCTGACGGCGAGCCGCATCGACGTCCCGCAACCGCTGTCGAGGCGGGTGCTGTCGCGGAGTTTCCGGGCCTTCACGTCCCTGGCCCTCGGCCTGCCGCGCGACCTCACTGACACCCAGTGCGGCTTCAAGCTGTACCGCGGCGACGTGGGGCGGGCCCTGTACGCGACCTGCGAGACCGAGGGCTTCGCGTTCGACGTCGAGATCATCCTGCGGGCGGTGCGCCGGCGGTACCGCATCCGCGAGTTCCCCGTCGAGTGGTGCTGCGACCTGGACTCGCGGTTGCACCCGGGGCGGAGCGCCCCGAACGTCCTGCGGGAGTTACTGGCCATCCAGCGGCGGGTCCGCCGCGAGCCGGACGCCTGAGGCCGCGCGGCCGTGCCGCTACTCGCCGCCCGGTTCGCCACCGGTCCCCGGCACGAGCCAGATGTTCCGGAACCGGACCGGGTTGCCATGGTCCTGAAGGCGGAGCGGCGCCTCGGGCACTTCCTGCTTCTTCCTGGAACTTCCGGTGCCGTGCGGCACCTCCAGGTTCTCGTGGATGAGGATGCCGTTGTGGCGCACGGTGAGGCGGGCGCTCTCGGTCTTCTTGCCATCGGCGCCGAACCGCGGGGCGCGGAAGACGATGTCGTACGTCTGCCACCGACCGGGCGGCAGGCAGGCGTTGACCCTGGGAGCGGCCACCTTGTACACGCCGCCGCAGTCGTTGTCCCGCGAGACGAGGCCGAACGAATCAAGCACCTGGACCTCGTACTTGTCCTGGTTGTAGATGCCACTGTTGCCGCGACCCTGCCCGGTCGAGTCCGGCATCAGCGGGACGTGGAACTCGACGTGGAGGCGGTAGTCGCCGAAGTGCCGCTTCGACCGGATATCGCCCTTGCCGACCTCCATGCTGCCGTCCTCGTGGGTCTTCCAGGACGTGTTCGTCCAGGCATCGAGCGAGGGCGTCTTGCCCGGCTCGTAGGGGAGCAGGACGATGGCGCCCTCCGGCGGCTTGGCTTCGAGGGTGGGGCTCGTTCGGACCTCACGCTTGCAGGCGAGGCTGCCGCCCCCGGGGCCCTTGCCCTCGAGCCGGTCGCCGCGCAGCGTCGCGGTCCAGCCGCTCCCTTCCAGGGCGAGGGCCTCGCCCTCGGCTTTGCCCTTGAGAAGGACCGTCTCGCACACGGCGCCCTCGGCGCCCGGCTTCTCGTCCGCCCCGGGATAGATCCAGAGCCGGCAATAGACCTCGCCCTTGACGAGGAAAACGTCGGCCTCGGCGCGTTCGCGGCCATCCGTCGCGGGCAGCCACTTGCCGGCGTATTCGCCCAGGTAGGGGAAGTCGGCGGGGTCGGCGACCTTGCCTCCGGCACGGCAGGCGGCGGGGATCCCGAAGACCAGGAGCAGGCAGGCAGCGGCGGTGAGCGTACGGGGCGGCATAGCGGCCTCCTTCGTGTACCCGGCGGCCGCCGGTCAGACATGAAGATCCAGGCCGGCGACGTCGCCGAAGAGGTGCGGCCTTGCGTCGGTCTCGCCGAGCACGATACCGCCCCGGCCGGCGTGTGCCACGAAAAAAGCCTCGATTTCGTCGGGTGCCAGGACAAGCAGGGCCGTAGAGAGGGCGTCGGCCTCGGCCGCCGTCGGCGCGAGCGCCCATGACGCGGCCCGGCCGATCATGCGCCGGCCCGTCCGCGGGTCGACCACGTGCTCGTCCGCTCGGCCGGAGCCGGCGACGGCCCGGTTCCCGAGGGTAACGCGGCCCAGCGGCCGCCCCGCCCCGTCCGGATGGCGCAGGGCCACGGTCCAGGGGGCCCCCTCGGGACCGCTTCCCCCCGCCAACGCGGTGCTCCAGCCACCGTGTACCAGCGCGTCGGCAACGCCCCAGTCCGCGAGCACCTCGGCCATGCGGTCGAGGGCGTAGCCCTTGCCGATGCCGCCGAGATCGAGCCGCACGCCATCGTGGGCGACACCCACGGCCACCGCGTCCGGGTCGAGCACGAGCCCACCCTCCCCGGCCGTACCGAGAGAGACGTCGAAGGCGCCCGCCGTGGCCCGGCGCATGCCCTCGGCCACCTGGAGGCACCGCAGGGTATCGATCTCGACGCGGGCGGTCTCGCCGGGGGCCAGGCGCCCGACGGCAGAGACGTCGCTCGCGGCAATGAAGCGGCTGAAGGCCCGCTGGAGGGCATCCAGGACCTCGAAGGCGGCCGCGGCAGCCTGGTCGACGTAGTTCGGGTCTCCGGCGGTAGCGCGGACTTCGAAGCGCGTGGCCATGGCGTCGCGGGCGACCACGTGGACGGCGGGCCCGCTCACGGCGCGGCCTCCCCCGGCCCTTGGCGGTCGGCCATGAACCGGTTCCACAGGTCGCGCTCGACGAACAGCGTCAGGAAGACCCCCGGCCGCAGGCGGTAAAGGCCGGGTTGATAGTCGCCCCCCAGGCGGGCGGCCATGGCGTCGACGACGTCGTGCGAGGCGACGACGATAGGGGCGCTCGGGTCGGCCGGAACCGCGTCGTAGAAGCCGACGTGGCGGAACCACCGCAGGTGCCACGGCAGCGGCCAGTAGTTCGTCGGCACGACAACCTTGACAACGGTGTCGTACCCGGCGGGGCTCGCGGCGGCGAGGGCCTCCATCCGCTCGGCAAGCCGCCGCACGTCCATGGCCGTATGGGCGTACACGTACGGGTTCCGCGGGTCGGCCACCCACCGGGGGTCGTGGCTGGCGGCCACGGCCTGGCGCGCCAGATGCGCCCCGGCCGCGAGCAGGAGGCCGGCCATCGCCACCTTGAGCGTGGGGCGCGGCATCCATCGGACAAGGGCAGCCGCGCCGACCCCTGCCAGCAGGCACAACCCCGCCAGAAAGCTGAGCAGGCACCAGGTGGTCTTGTACGGGACGAGGGCGTAGGCAACGATCAACAGGCCCGTCGCAA
>CAYNLG010000126.1:0-6519 GCA_964397995.1 uncultured Anaerolineales bacterium | reverse complement strand
GCAGTCAGGGCGGATGTCGCGGACTATGGGGGGTCGTCGGGGTCGGTCACGGTGGGCGGGGCGGGCTCGGCGTGGGCGATGACAGGCGTCCTGGGGGTCGGGTCCGGGGGGGACGGGACGCTGCGGGTGGAGGCCGGGGCCGAGGTCACGTGCGACCGCGCGTGGCTCGGGTCCGCCGCCGCGGCCACGGGGACCGCCACGGTGACCGGGGCGGGGTCGCTCTGGAGCGCCGGGACGTTGACCCTTGGCCAGTCCGGCTCGGGGACGCTGGCGGTCGAGGACGGCGGGCGCGTGACCTGCGCCGGGGAGATGGTCCTGGGGGACCGGGCCGGGGCGTCGGGCGCGCTGACGGTGACTGGCGGCGCCACGTGCGAGGCCGCCGACCTGGATGTCGGCATCGGCGGCGACGGGTCGCTCATGGTGGCCGGCGGCGGGGTGGTGGCGATTTCCGGGGCGTCGGACGGCACGGGCGTCGCCGTCAGCCCCGGCACGACGGGCACCCTGACGGTCACGGGGCCGGGCTCGGCGCTGACCCTCGGCAACCGCCTGGTCACCAGCCGGGGGGACGCGACCGTGACGGTGACCGAGGGCGCGCGGCTCGCGTGCGACGGGGCGTTCCTGTCGTGCCAGGACGGCTCGACGACGGCGGCCCGCGTGACGGGCGCCGGCTCGACGTGGACGAGCGGCGGGAACGTCTGCGTGGGCGGGGGCTGGCTTTGGTCCGGCGGCACGGCGTCGCTGACGGTGGCCGACGGGGGCCGCTTCGCGGGCGCGGCCGACCTGGCGGTGCAGGCGGCGTCCACGCTGACAGTGGCCGACGGCGGGTCCGTGGAGGTCGGCGAGACGGTCTTCGTCTGCGGCGGCGGCACCGTCGAGCTGGACCCGGGCGGAGAGATCAACGCCGAGGAACTGCAGCTTTGGCAAGGCGGGACCCTGGCGGTGAGCCTCGCCGGACCCGGGCCGGACGGCGCGGGCGCGATTACGGTGTCGGGGGACGCGTGGCTCCAGGGGACGCTGGCGCTGAGCCTCGAGGGAGGGTATGTGCCGACCTACGGCGAGACGTATGCCCTGATCGACGCGACAAAGCGGTGGTTCACGTTCAGGCAGGTGGCGGGCATGGCGGCGGCGCCGGACCTGGCGCTGGCGGTGGTCTACGACGGGCCGGACGTGGCCGTTGTGGCGGCCCTGCCGGGCGACGCCACGCTGGACGGCGAGGTCGACCCGGCCGACTACTTCGCGATGACGGGGCACTGGTTCGAGGACGAGTGCACCTGGGCGGACGGGGATTTCACGGGCGACGCCGTCGTGGACACGGCGGACTACTTCGCGCTCGCGGCGCACTGGGGCGACGCGGTGCCGGTGGGCGGGGCGCCGCTGCCGGAGCCGGGGAGCGCCGTTCTGGCGCTCGTCGGCGCGCTGGCGCTGGGGCGGCGACGGCGAGCGGCCATGTGACGGGTGAAGAAATGCGGACTACCGGCAACGGCAAAACGGCAACAAAGCAAGACAGCAAGGGTGCAAGAAGACAAGAGGCAAAACTCACGGGCTGGAAGCCCGTGCTCCGGACGGCAAGACAGCGAACAGCGGAAACGGCAACACGGACAAAGGCAGAATATCAGACGGCAGCCATGGCGGCGTCACGGCCGCGGCAGTCCATAGAAAACGGCGACGGCGAAAACGGCAAGGCAAAACTCACGGGCTGGAAGCCCGTGCTCCGGACGGCAAGACAGCGAACAGCGGAAACGGCAACACGGACAAAGGCAGAATATCAGACGGCAGCCATGGCGGCGTCACGGCCGCGGCAGTCCATAGAAAACGGCGACGGCGAAAACGGCAAGGCAAAACTCACGGGCTGGAAGCCCGTGCTCCGGACGGCGAACGGCAAAACGGCTCGGGGCGGGCCGTTGTTCGGCGCGGCGTGACACGTGGCGTGCCACCGGCCCGCGAGGTCTACTCGTCGGCGGCCAAGCGGTGTTCGCGGCGCAGGTGGTGGCCGTAGCCCGCCACCTTGCCGCGGTGGTAGTCGGCGGCCTGGCCGATGCCCGCGGCCGTCGTCTCCATCAGCTCGGCCATATGGTACCCGACGGCCCACGGGTTCCAGCGAGTCCAGTGCGGGTCTTCGACACCGGCGCGGCCGAGGACGCGGAGCAGGCGGTCGGCTTCGGTCTCGCCCTCGATGCGGCCGTCGAGGGTCTCGCGCTGGGCGGCGGCGACGGTCCGGTAGACCGCGTCCCAGGCGTCCGGGGCCCGCATCCAATCGTACCCCTGGCGGCCCTTGGCGGCGTAGAGGGCGATGCGGCTCTTCAGGGCCGCGTCCAGCCGGCCGAGGTATCCCTCCCAGGCCTTCTCCGGCAGGCTCAGGCTGTCCAGCCGCGCGACTCCCGCTTCCGGCAGGCCCTCGACCTCGGCCAGGGCCCGCGTGCGGAGCAGGCCGAAGAGCCACCGGGCCTCCAGGGCCTGGTTCAAGAGGGTCGGGTCGCCGCGGCTCGCGTCGTCGATGCCCTTGGCGATGTCGCGGCCGAGGACGGCCTTGGCGGCGGAGAAGGCGCGGCCGGCGAGGCGCGTGGCGGCCCGGACGAGGCGCGGCTCGATGGCCGGGAAATCGACCAGCCCGTCGAACGGGTGCAGCAGCCGGTTGAGCTGGTCGCGTGCGGGGCCGATCTTGCCCGGGTCGGCGAGCTGTTCCAGGAGGGCGGCCATCTGGTCGTGCATGGCGCGGCTGCGTGGCGGGAGGTAGGCGGCCACTTTCTTGACGGCGCGGTCGGCGCGGACGAGGCGATCGAGGTCGCGGGCGCGGTCGGCGGCGGTGAAGACGGCCTCGACACCGGTGCCCTCGTTGGAGGGGAACATCGCGCCGGCGTCGCTGGCGGCGCGGCGGAACTCGACGACCAGCCGGCGCCCGGCCGCCTGCAGCCGCGGGCTCATGTCGCGCGGGAAGCCGTCGGCGGCGCGGCGGGCGGCGCCTTCGATGGCGGCGCAGGCGCGGCCGAGGGCGGCGGCGCGCTTCTGGGTCGCCTCGGCCCCCGATCGCCGCAGTTCCGGGTACACCTTCTCCTGGCAATAGAGCAGGCCGGAGGCCCCGCCGGGGGTCAGGCCGGCGGTTTCGAGGCGGCGCCGGAAGGCGTCGCCGGCCCAGACGCGGCCCAGGTCGCTGAACCCGCGGCCGCGGCGAAGCGGGCTCTCCATCCGGTTCAGCGCGTCGGCCAGGGCCTGGAGGCGGCCGTTCAGGTACGCCGGGTAGACCGCCTTGGAGGCGGCGAGGCTCCGGGCGAGGTCGGCGGCGCGGCGGAGGTGCTGGAGGAACTCGCGGGCGCGGGCCCGGGCACTCGGCACGCCGAAGCCGCCCTCGATGGCCCGGGCATAGCGCTCGAGCCGGGTCCGCACCGGCCGCCACTCCTCGCTGTCCAACGACGCCGCCACGGCCCGGATTTCGGCCAGGGCGGCCTTCTCGGCCTCGGTCATCGCCGGGGCCTTGGCGGCGGTCGCCTCGTCCGGGCCGGCTTCGCCCTCGTCCGGGGCCACCGCCAGGTCCCGCACGGCCTGGAGCCCCTCGCGGAAGCGGCCGAAGGCGTCGACCGCGGCCGCCGACGTGACCGGCGGGCTCGCCTCGAAGGCCTCGGCGGCCTCGGCCATGGCGGCGGCGCCGGCCTCGGCGGCGGCCAGGGCCGTCTCGGCGCGGGCCCGGGCGTCGCCCTCCAGCCGGTCCAGGGCGCCGCGCAGCGTCGCCATCGCGCCGGCCATCTCGTCCAGCAGCCGGTCGCTGTTGGCCAGAGCCTGGCCGAACGCGTCGACCTGGTACTTCAGGGCCGTGTCCCGGGGCAGGCGCCAGGCGTGCTCCAGGCAGGCGGCCGCCAGGGTCCGCCAGGCGACCTTGGCCCGGGCGGCGGCGCCGTCCTCGCCGGCCAGGCGGGCGACCTCGGCGCGCAGGGCGGCGATGCGCTCGGCGTGCCACATGGCCTGCGGCTGAACGGGCTTGCCGTCGGCGTCGACCGGGCCGAGGCGGTGGAGGACGACCTCCAGTTCGCCGGCGAGGCGGCGGCGTTGCTCGGCGTCGGCGGCGCGGCGGATGGCAAGGCGGAGCTCGGTCGCCTGGTTCGTCAGCAGCCGCAGGTCCGGCCGCAACGGGCCTTCGTCGGGGATTGCGGCGCCGCGCCGGCGGGCGGCCGCGGGGGCGGCCCCGAGCGTTGCCGCCAGGGCGAGCACGGTCACGATGGTCAGCAGGCGGGCCGATCGTCTCATGCCGCGTCTCCTTCTCCGTCGGGCGGTCCCCCGAGGACCCCCTCGTACACATCGACCAGCCGGCGGCCCATGGTTCGGTAATCGAACCGCCGGGCGAGGTCCGGAGCCCAGGCCGCACCCATCCGCTGCCGCAGCGCCGCGTCGCCCGCGAGCGGCGCCAGGGCCTCGGCCAGGGCCGCCACGGCGTCCGGCGTCGGTCGCGGCGAGGGCGGCGGGGGCACAAGGCGGCCGGTCTGGCCGTCGGTCAGGACCTCGCGGGCGCCGCCTATATCATAGGACACCACCGGTCGCTTGCACAGGGCCGCCTGAACCACGGCGCGGGCGAGGCCTTCGCGCAGGCTCGCGTGCACCACCGCGTCGGCCGCCCACAGGCACGCCGGCACCCGCTCGCGCGCGGCCAAGCCGGCAACGTGGACACGGTCGGCGATGCCGAGGCGGCGGGCGTCGGCGCGGAGGGCGGCCTCGAGCGTGCCGCTCCCCACCAGGACCAGGCGGGCGCGGGGGTGGCGGCGGCAGACCTCGGCCATGGCCGCCACCAGCAGCCGGTGCCCCTTCATCGGAAACAGCCGCGCCAGTTGCACGAACACGCAATCGGCCGGCCCGGCGCCCCACGCGGCACGGAGGGCGGCGCGCGCGGCCTCCGCCGGCGGGCGCGCGAACCGCTCGGTCTCCATGCCGCTGTAGACCACGCGGACCGTCCCCGGCGGCGCGAGGCCGGCGGCCTCGGCGCGGTCGGCCATGGCGCGGCAGACGGCGACAAGGCGGTGGCCCCATCGGGCGGCGCGGCGTTCGGCGGCCCGGTACGCCAGACGCACGACGGCCGGCTGGTACGCGTCGAACGCCAGGCCGTGGATGGTGTGGACGATGCAGGGGACGCGTGTGCGGCGGGCGGCCCAGCGGCCGAGGATGCCGGCCTTCGAGGCGTGGGTGTGGACCACGTCCGGCCGCCGCTCCCGCAGGTGCTTCAGCAGGTCGGCGGCGGCCACCGGGTCGTGGACCGGATGGACCGGGCGGACCAGGGCCGGCACGAGCACCAGGTGCACGCCGCGCCGCTGCGCCTCGTCCAGCAGGTCGCCCTCGGGGCCTTCGGCGTCCGCCCGGGGGGGGCCGGCCAGAAGCGTCACCTCGTGGCCGCGCGACGCCGCGTCCACGCACGAGAGCAGCGTGTTCTCCTGGGCGCCGCCGAGGATGAGGCGCGTGATAATGTGGACGATTTTCACGGCGTCTCCGCGTGGGGGGAGGCGGCCCCGCCGCCCGCGTGCGCGGCCGCGGCAAGCGCCGCCGGCACGTCCGCCTCGCCCGGGTACCAGACCCGCCTCAGGCAGAGTCCCTGCGGGGGGGCGCACGGGCCGGCGGCCGTCCGGTCGCGGGCCGCCAGGACCGCGTCCACCCACTCGGGCGGCCGGTGGCCGCGCCCCACGTCCGTCAGCGTCCCGACGAGGTTGCGGACCATCTTGTAAAGGAACCCGTCGCCCTCGACGTCGACGTGGACCTCGTCGCCGGCGCGCGCGACGTCCAGGCGCGTCAGCGTGCGGACGGTGGCGGCGCGCGGCGAGCCGCCGCCCTCGAAGCTCTTGAAGTCGTGGCGGCCGAGGAGGCGGGCCGCGGCCGCCCGCATCGGCTCCACCTCGAGCGGCCGATACCAGTGCCAGGCATACCGGGCGCGGAAGACGGGCTTGGCGTCGCCGACGTGGAGGCGGTACCGGTAGTGCTTGCCGAGGGCGTCGCGCGACGGGTCGAACCCGGGCGGCGCCTCCGTCACGTCCACGACGCCGACGTCGGCGGGGAGGCGGCTGTTGAGGGCGGCCTGGAGGCGGCCCGGCTCGATCGGGTGCTCGGTCGGGAAGGCCGCCACCTGGCCGAGGGCGTGGACGCCGGCGTCGGTGCGGCCGGCCCCGGCCAGGTCCGGCCGGTGGCCGACGATGGTGGCGATGCGGGCCGCCAGCACCCCCTGGACCGTAACCAGGCCGGGCTGGGCCTGCCACCCGTGATAGGCCGTGCCGTCGTACCGAACGCTCATCCGCAGGACGCGCATGGCCCCGAGTGTAGCGGGGCGGGCGCGGCGCGGCAACGGACGGCCGGGCGCCCGGCGCCGCGGGGCAGAACGCGGCGGTGCTGCCACGGCCGGCGCCTGCGTACGAGGGCCATCCCCCCCAGGACGACGAGCGCGAGGGTGGTCGGCTCGGGCAGCGGGGCCGCCCCGGTCGGCACGGACTGGAACCACTGGCCGGCCATGATGAAGTAGTCGTTGGTGTCGACGCGGCCGTCGCCGTTGACATCGCC
>CAYNLG010000125.1:0-6631 GCA_964397995.1 uncultured Anaerolineales bacterium | reverse complement strand
TGTTCGCCGGTCGCGTGACGGTCGAGAACCGCGAGATCATCGCGCGGACCATGGGCGAATTCGAGTCCCTCGACGAGATCCGCAACGTCGTCGTCTCGCGCAGCGACCACGCGCTCGTCTACCTGAGAGACGTCGCCACCGTCAAAGACTCCCACGAGGAGGCACGCGTCATCACGCGGTTCAACGGCGAGAACTGCGTCAAGATCAGCGTCCTGAAGCAGGCCGAGGCCAACACCGTCGACGTGGCCCGCAGGGTCCAGGAGCGGCTGCAGGATTTGCGCAGCCAGAAGCCTGAGGACATCCGGTTCGGCGTGGTCGAGAACCAGGGCGATTACGTCATGGCGGCCGTCCGCGGCGTCGGGGACTCCGCCATCGTGGCCGCTATCCTCGTCATCCTCGTGACGTTTGTTTTCCTGGGGCAATGGCGGCAGGTTGTGGTCATGGTCGTGGCCCTGCCGCTGACGCTGGTGGCGAACTTCGTCGTGATGTGGGTGGCGGGGTTCTCGCTCAACGTCTTCTCGCTGGGCGGGCTCGTGGTGGCGATGGGTGTCGTGCTCGACAACTCGATTGTCGCGGTGGAAAACATCACACGCCTGAAGCGCGAAGGCGAGGTACAGTACGCGCTGCGCGGCTTGGAACAGGTCGGCACGCCCATCCTCGCCGCCACCCTCTCGTTCCTGGCGCTGGTACTCCCGTTCCTGATGGTCCCGGGCCTCATCACGTTGCTGTTCAAAGAACTGGTCATGGTGGTGGCCAGCATCGTCGTGATCTCGCTGCTCATGGCCTGGACCATCACGCCGCTCGTCGTTGATCGCCTGCTCCGCCGGGCCCCCCTCGTGTCCGACCGCGGGCTGGGGCGCCTCGTCGAGGCGCTCAACGACAGCCTTACGGCCGCCTATGGGTGGGTTCTTCGGACCCTGCTGAGGCTGAGGTGGCTGGTGGCCCTGGCCGCCGTCGCCGCCCTGGTGGCCGGGGTGGCCCTGGCCCACCGCACGGGCTCGGAGTTCCTGCCCAACATCGACGACGGCCGCATCATGGTGAAAGTCAAGATGCCGGCGGGCACGGCCGTGGGCGTGGTGGACCGCATCCTGGCGGAGGTCGAGCGGCGCATCGCCGACGACCCCGCCATCGAGAGTTACTTTACCCTGGCGGGCGGCAAGGAGTGGGGGCTGTATACCTACGAAATCGCCCAGGAAGGCGAGGTGGACATCCAACTCGTCCCCAAGGCCCAACGCACCGTCACGACCGACGAGTTCATCAAAAAACTCAGGCCCTTGGTCGGGAAGATATCCGCGCCCGGCGCCAAGACCCCCGTCATGCACATGAAGATCAAGGGCATCCGAAAGATCGGGGAACAGGAGGTCGAGGTCAAGGTCAAGGGGGCCGACCTGGCGCCCGTCCACGCCTTCGCCCAGAAGGTCGCCTCGGACCTGCGGCAGGTCGACGGGCTCACCGGCGTCAACATCTCGATGGACATGACGAAGCCGGAGTACCGCGTGTACGTGGACCGGGCCCGGGCCTCGGCGCTGGGCATCCCGGTGTGGGAGGTGGCCGAAACGCTCCGCTCGCTCATCCACGGCGCCGTGGCGACCCAATACCGCGACGGTTCGGAATACTATAACATCCGCGTCATGGTTCCGGAGAGCCAGATCACGGGGAAGCGCGACCTCGAACAACTGGTGCTGGAAAGCGGGAACGGCAGCCAGCACTATCTTCACGAGATTGCGGATGTGCGGCGGGCCGTCGGCCCCGTCGAGATCGTGCGCGAGGACCAAGCCAAACAGGTCATCGTGCGGGCCGATTCGGCCGGCATCAGCGTCGGCGAGGCCGTCCGGCGGGCCCAGGCCGCCGTCGCCGCCCTCGAGACGCCGCCGGGCGTGTACTTCGAGATGGGCGGCCAGGCCCAGATGATGGCCGGCATGGTCCGAACCGCCTACCTGGTCCTGGGCTTCGCGGTGTTCTTCGCGTTCGTCGTGCTCGCTGTGCAGTTCGAGAGCCTGAGGCTGCCACTGCTGATCCTCGCCTGCCTGCCCGTCTGCCTGATCGGGATGGTCTGCGGTCTGTACGTCACCGGCACGGCCATCGGCGCCACGGTGGCCATCCGCGTGCTGATCGTGGTCTCCGCCATCGCCAATGACGGCACGCTCCTGCTCAACTTCGCCGAGGAACTGCGACGAAAGCAAGGGCACACCCCCTTCGATGCCATCCTCAAGGCATCCATGGTTCGCATGCGGCCACGGATCATGACAACCACGAGCACCATCGCGGGCTTCGTTCCCTTGGCGCTGAACCTGGGCGAAGGCGGCGACCTCCTTCAGCCCATGGCCATCGGCGCCATCGGCGGTCTCGCCTTCGAGATCGTCGTGGCCCTCTTCGTCATGCCGTGCCTCTACCTGATCGTGAGCCACGGCAGCCGTGCAGATAAAAACCCCGAGATGCGGGCATGTGCGATGTCGTGACCACCTTTGAGCAGGATGCCGAGTTCGAGAAGGCCCGCGCGCGGTTCGACGGCCGGGGCGCGGCATCCGAGGGGGGCTCTTCCGAACCGGCGTATCGCGTGGTCGGGGCACCGGCCCGGGCCACGGACGCCAGGGGTCGGCGGCTCGACAGCGGTCCCGCGCGGGAAAACGTCAGCAACCGAAGCAACGAGGCGGGGTTGAAACTGGGACAACAATTGGCTATTATGCCAAACGGCCAAGCATCGCCGCCGGAGGTGACCATGGACGAGCCAACCCAACGCCGCTACGAGTCCCGCGCCCGCGTTTTCAAGGCCCTCGGCCACCCGACGCGGCTTTTCATGGCGGACGAACTGGCGCGCGGCGAGCGGTGCGTCTGCGAACTGACGGCCCTCGTCGGCGCCGACATCTCCACGGTCTCGAAGCACTTGGCGATCCTCCGCGGTGTCGGCATCGTCGGCCAGGAGAAGCGCGGCAACCAGGTCTTCTATTCGCTCCGGTTGCCCTGCATCGTCGGGTTCTTCGAGTGTGTGGAGACGGTGATTCGGGAACAGGCGAAGCGGCAAATGGCCGCCATCTGTTGAGGCGCCGCGAGTCCGGGCCGGCTCGCCATACCAAGAACCGGGGGCTGGGAGAATCCGATGGAGAAGGCTGGCCACAACCTGAGCCGGCGCATCGCCGCGCTTCGGCGGCGCCTTGCGTCTTGGTCCGTTGCGGCCCTTCTGGTGTTGGGGGTGATCGGCGCGGTTGCTGCCATCGGGGCCGACCCCGGCACACCCGCCGCCAGTCGCGACGTCTCGGCAAAGGCCTCTCCTTTGGGTGTCTGCCCGCCCTTCCACCTCCTGGACGAAGAGGGCAACGTCATCGACCCCGTCAAGGGCACGAACGCCGGCACGCCGTACTCGCCCAAGCAGACCTGTGGCACGTGCCACGACTACGACACGATCACCCGGGGCTATCACTTCACGATGGGCAAGGGCGAGGCTCCCGCCGCCGACCAGGCGGCCCGGTGCCAGTGGGCGCTGACACCGGGCATCTACGGCGGTACCTGGTGTTCGCCCGCCCCGCTGTACCGCTACCTTTCGCCCAAGAAGAACGCGTCCGCCGCCACGATGGACATGACTTCGTTCACGTTCATCACGGCGGGCTGCGGCAAATGCCACCCCGGCGGCGGCTCGGCCGAATACGACCGCGGCGGCACGCGGTATGACCGCCGGATGGCCGACCCGGCAAGCGGCCTTACGTCCGGGGGTGAGAACGGTTTCGATGGCGACTACTACCAGGCCCGTTGGAGCGAGACCGGTGTCCTGGAGGCCGACTGCCTCCTCTGCCACCTGCCCGAATACGACATGGCCGAACGCCACAAGCAGATCGGCTTGCTGAACTTCCGCTGGGCCGCCACCGCCGGCGCCGGCCTCGCCGACGTCACCGGATCGGTGAAGGAGGGCGAACCGGTTCGCGTGGCGTACGATACGGCGGTGTTCAACGCCGACGGCACCCTCTCGCCCCACATTGTGCGCCAGCCGCGCAACGAGACCTGTCTCGCCTGCCACGCGCAGCCGGACTGGAAGAAGCGCGGGGCGAACTTTCGCGCCAGGACCGACGTGCATCTGCGGGCCGGCATGAAGTGCGTGGATTGCCATCCCGCCGGTTCTTCGGCCGACGACCCTCGTATCAATGACAAGGAGCAGCATCAGATCGCCAAGGGCGACGACCCCGGCGGCCTCGTCCGCAACGACCTGAACAACACCATGCGCGATTGCGCCGACTGTCACACGACCGGCCGCTTCGGCGCGCCCGTGGCCAAGCACCGCTGGCTTCCCCCGCTGCACCTGGACGCCATCGCCTGTGAGACCTGCCACGTTCCGGAGCGCCTCGTCAAGCCCATCCAGTTCCAGGCGAGCGACGTCTTCAACCCCGGCACCAAGATCCCCAGCAAGGGCAAGCACCTCTGGACCTTCTACGGCCCCGACGGGGCGTACCGCAACCACTACGGCTACCTCGTGATGATGGGCTACGACGACAAGCCGACCGAGCCGTTCAAGCCGTTCCTGGCCCGCTACCAGGGCAAGATCTGGCCCGTCAACCGCGTCCACACCGCTTGGCCGGGCATCGAGATCGAGGGCAAGCCCGGCCTCATGCAGCCGAAGATGAGCGACATCTACAAGATGTGGACGACGCACCAGAAGGACGCCTCGAAGTTCCCCGACCTGCCGAAGATCACCGACGACAACGGCGACGGCGTCATCGAGGTCAACCGTCCCGAGGAGATCGACGCCCTCATCGCCTCGGTGACCACGGTGCTCGCCGAAGCGAAGTACCCGATGGACGGCAAGCGCGTCGTGTGGGTCTACAACGACCGCGTGTATGCTTCCGGCTCCGAGTACCGGACGATCGCCAAGCAGGAGTGGGAGGCGTCCCCCTACGGGAACGTCCACAAGTACGCCCATGACGTATACCCGGCCGGGGCCGCGCTTGGCTCCGGCGGCTGCACGGACTGCCACCATCCGTCGTCCGACTTCTTCTTCGCCTCCACCATGAAGTACCCGTTCGACGCGGAGGTCAGGCCGGTCTCCGAGCCGCAGTGCTGCGTCATCGGCGTCAGCACCTTCTGGGCCACGGTCGGCGCCTGGCGCGAGGCCTACCTCAAGCCCGTTCTGTACGGCCTGCTGGTGGCGCTGGTGGCCGCGATGGTGGCCCTGGCGGGCGAACTGCACCTGGCGTGGGTCTTTGCGGACCACCCCATCCGCCCCCGGTTGCGAGTGATTCCCTGGGCGGCCGCCCTGGCGATTGCCGTGACGGCCATCGCCCTGGCGCGGCAGCCGGACCTGATGGGCTACATGCTCCCGACCCGGTTCACGCTGGACGCCAACCACGCACCGGTCGCGGGCCTTGTTTTCGTGGTCGGCGTCGTGGCGCTGCTTTGCGAGGTCGGCATCCGCCGGCCGGGGGGCGCCGACACGACCCCCACGCGCCGCACTTTCTCGGCCGTCGCTGTCTACCTGTTGGCCGCCCTCGCTCTGGCGGGAGGGGCGGGTTCCCTGATGCTTCTTAAGGCCCCGGCGCTGGCGGCATTGACGCGGGCGTCGTACACGGTCTTCGACGCCGCGCTGGTCCTGGTGCTATTGGGGGCGATATGGACGGCATTGCGGCGGGCGGTGAAGCCCCCGCGTCTCGGTGCGTCGGCGAGGGTGAGCCGATGAGCGGGAGCCGCATCCATCTGGTGGTGGACGTGCTCGCGAGGAACGAAGGAGAGCGCCCGCGATACCGTGAAGGTCGGGCGTCAGAGGTCGACGCCCCGGCGTCGCCGGCCTCTGGAGACTCTGGATCAATCATGGAAGATACACGAGAGTAAGGAGCGTCTCATGGCGGAATGCTGCGGAAATGAGAAACCCAGGAACGGGGCGGCCGCGTCCTGTTGCGGGGGCGAGGCGGGCCCGAACGTTCTCCTGTACGCCTGCTCGGGCGGGGCGAACGTGGGCGAAGCCGCCGACAAGGCCGCTCGCGAACTGATGTTTGAGGGCAAAGGCACGATGTTCTGCCTGGCCGGGCTGGGCGGCGACATTCAGGGCATGGTGCAGACCGCCCGTGACGCCGACGTCAACCTGGTGATCGACGGCTGCCCGATGGACTGCGCCAAGAAGTGCTTCGACCGTCACGGCATCACCAACTACACGCAGATCAAGGTCACCGACCTGGGCATCGAGAAGGTCAAGGGTGCCCGCTGCACCGACGAACAGGTCGGCCAGGTCGTGGCTCGGGTCAAGGAAGTCCTGGGGCAGGAGTAGGGACTCGGACGCCGGATGCGGACACTGGTAGGCACATTCCCGCGACGTGGTGAGTTCGACAAGGCCAAGGCAGCCTTGGACGCTTGCGGTCTGCGCTACGAGGTGATCTCGCCCGATCCGGGGTTCGCCAAGGTAGGCGCGCCGTCCCTAGTCTTGGACGCGCAGGCGTACGCGGCGCTGCACGCGCGTTTTCCAAGCGATTTCGTCTGCTCCGGCTGGGTGGACTATCGGCCGGCCTCTGTTGTCGTCCCGACGGAGGCCCCCGCTGATGACGACGAAGATGTGTTCGTGGAGGCGGCCACCATGGTCCTCGCCCCGTGCGTGGCGGATGAGACGAAGATCCGTCTCATTGCGCACCTCTCAGGTGACCTGAGCGAGGTCTTCCCC
>CAYNLG010000124.1:0-6694 GCA_964397995.1 uncultured Anaerolineales bacterium | reverse complement strand
ATCCGGGCAGTAGAGACTCTCATAACGCCTGGGTCAAGTTTTGGGGAGCAGGCCAAAAGGTGTACCAGGAGTGGAAGGCCGCCAAAGAGGCCGAAACCGGCAAACGCGTCGGCCGGTACGCCTGGGGCGAAGGGGACGCGGCCGTGGCCAAGGACATGGTCCGCCTGGAAATGATGCTCCAGCTCGGGTACTACATGACCGAGGGGTCGATCCACGCCGCCGAGTACGTCCCCTGGTTCATTAAGCGGGGGCACCCGGACCTTCTGGACACGTACCGCATCCCGCTGGACGAGTACCTGGACCGGTGCGTCGCGCAGATCGAGGGCTGGAGGAGGCAGCGCGAGACGCTGCTGGGCGAAGCACAGCTGGAACATCGCCGCAGCCACGAGTACAGCTCGTACATCATGGAAGCGATGGAGACGGACGTGCCGTTCCGCATCCACGGCAACGTGATCAATACGGAGCTCATCACGAATCTGCCGCGTGCCGCCTGTGTCGAGGTGCCCTGCCTGGTCGACCGCAACGGCGTGAATCCGTGCCATGTCGGCAACCTGCCGGAGGTGTGCGCGGCGGTGAACCGGACGAACATCAACGTGCAGCTCCTGACGGTGGAGGCGGCGCTGACGCGGAAGCGGGAGTACATCTACCAGGCGGCCCTGCTGGACCCGCACGCCGCCGCGGAACTGACGATCGATGAGATTCGCGCCCTGTGCGACGACCTGATCGACGCCCACGGCGACTACCTGCCCGAGTACCGTTGAGCCCCGGTGGCGACGAGCGTCGTGCTGGGGGATGCGGCTTGGTTCGCGCGGTCGGCGAGGTCCGCGTGAGTGCGCCGAACGCGCTACCGCCTGACGCAAATCGAGAGAAGCTCCTTTGCGCCGGCGGGGGCGGCGCGGTAGGCTGACCGTACGGGCGCGGGATGAGCCGCGACCCCAATCCGGTGGGGAGGGCGCGATGCGCACGCACGCACTCGCCGCACTGGGGGGATTGCTGCTGCTGGGACCAGCCGGGGCAGAGACCCGCGACTGGACGCTCGAAGGCACCGTCGGCACGACCGAGGCCACGCTGTGGACGCCCGGCGACGTCCCGGTCCTGCGGGCCGTGCTGGTGACGCGCGGCTTGGGAGACGGCGCGGGGGCCGCCTGGCACACCGCGTGCCGCGCATGGCAGGCCGCCCACCTGCGCCTGGCCGATGTCCCTGCGCTGGACGGACCAAGCCTCGCGGAGGCCCTGGTCGCGGCACTGAGCCGGTTCGCGGGGGAGATTGGTCGGCCGGAGTTGCCACATCTGCCGTGGGCCCTTGTCGACCCAGAAACGGGGGGCAATTGGGCCGCGCAGCTGGCCGGCGCCGCGACAGACCGTACGGCCGCGTTCGTTACCTCGGCTGAAGCGCTGTCCCCCGAGGCGGCCGTGAGTGAGACCGCGGCCGCCGTGCCCCGGCTTATCCTGGCCGACGGCACCGGGGCGCCAACGGAGGAACTGGCCTATGTCGCCCGCCTCGATGCCCAGTGGTCATGGGTGCGGCTTGCGCCAGAAGGGGCAGACCGTCCGACGCGTGCGGCGGATGTCGTACTTCCCTACCTGCAGGCCGTGATGCCGCTGCGTCTTCCTACCGATCCGGACCCGCGCAGCAGCCCGGTGGGCCTGCGGTCGATGGCGACTCGCGACGGGTGGCTCGGCGAGCCCCCGGACGCAGGGGCGGGCGATGCGTATCCCACGATCGCGCCGTGGACCGAATATGAGGGCGACAAGGCCCGGGCCGTGTGGTTGCCCAACCGGGCCCTGGCCTACGTCTGGCGGTCGCTTGCCTCGCAGGCCCCGCCAGTGCGTCTGGCACTGCGGACCGCCGGGGGCGGCCTGCTGCAACCCATGGCGGAAGGCCGCACCCTCGTGGTGCCGCGCGGCCAGACGCTCACGCTGTCGGCGATCGTCGACCCGTCCGTGACGGTGGCCAAGGCGCACCTGTATGACGCAGACCGGCAGCTCGGGAGCCTCGGGGAGCCGCCGTGGGAGCTGGCGTGGCGTGCGGGGCCGCCCGGCCCCCGCAGCCTGTACGTGCTCTGGGAGACGCCGGACGCCCGGAAGGGCGTCTCGACGCCGGTCCTGGTAGTGGTTCGTCCCTGAGCATGCGGCCGGGGCACGGTAGCACTTCGGCGCCCCGCGGAGGGCCGCTTTTGCCTCAAGCGATTTGCGGTTTTGTGCCGACCTAGCCCTTGCTTGGGACGGGCGGAACCGACGCGCCCGGCGCCACCCGTGCGCCGTGGCAGTAGCAAGGGGGTCCTGATGCGCTCGGTGCGCGGCTTTGCCTGGGTTGAGGCCCTGTTCGTTCTGGTGATCCTCGGGCTTTTGGCGGCGGTGGCGATTCCGCGCCTGGCCCGATGTGCGTTCGACCCCCGGCAGGATGTCTGCGACGCCGCCGCGGCTCGCATCAACGAGCGCATCGAAGCGTGGGCCGAGGCCCACGACGGAACGTACCCGGCCGGCCAAGTGGCATTCGAGGCCCACATCCTGGAGTCAGGGCCGCTGTTCGAAGCGGCGGCCCCGTCGTGCCCCTGCGGTGAACCGTATGTGTACGACCCGGCGACGCACCGTGTCCGGCCGCACCGCCACTGACGCCGGCGGGGCGCACCCGTCGGCCTCACACGCTCATGACCACATCGCGAACCGGTCGATAAGGCCCCGGAGACGTGCCTTCACGGAGGAGCGCTTCATGACGAGCCCCAACCAGCGCGGTTTCACGCTCGTCGAGATCCTGATCGTCGTCATCATCCTGGGGGTGCTGGCGGCCATCGCCATCCCAGCGTCCGTCGACGCGTCGAGCCAGGCCAAGCAGGCCAATTTGCAGGTCCAGCTCCACGTGCTCCGCAGGCAACTCCAGTTCTACAAGGCCGAGCACGACGGCCAGTTCCCCGACCGCGACCTCGTCAACCAGCTTACCCTGAAGTCGAACGTGGACGGAGACACGACCGACGCCAAGGACGACCCCGGTTACCCCTTCGGCCCGTACCTGATGAGTTGGCCCGTCAACCCGGTCTCGGGCTCGGGCCAAGTCCGCTTCAGCGAGGGCGGCCAAGGCTTTGTCGCGCCCGCGGAGGATGGCGGGTGGTGGTACAACACGACGACCGGCGACATCCGGGCCAATCTGGCGGAAGAGGCATCGGAGGCATCGCCAGCCGCGGCCGAGGAACCACCGTCGGCGCCGCCGGCCGACCCCCCCGGCCGGGGCCGCCGCACGCCGGTCCGCCCTCAGGGTCTGCCGGCCCGTCCGTCCGGGGTCGGGTTCTAGGTTCCGTTTGAGGAACCGGGCCTCGGTCCGCGGGCGAACGAACCCGGCGCCGGCAGCACGCCCGGGGCCGAGCCGAAGAGGTAACAAAGAATCGTGGCTAAACCTCCGGCTCGGGCGCCGGACCGAGGCTCCCCTCGCGTTTCAGCCAGTCGACCACCTCCGGCAGGGCCGAGAGGAACGCGGCCACGACGTCGGGGTCGAAATGGTGCCCCGCCTGCCGTCGGATCAGGTCCACCGCCAGATCGAGCGGATAGGCCACTTTGTACCGGCGCTTGTGGATCAGGGCGTCGAACACGTCAGCCAGGCCCACGATGCGGGCCGGCAGCGGGATGGCCGTTTCCTTCAGCCCCTTGGGATAGCCCGTGCCGTCCCAGCGCTCATGGTGGCCGAGGGCCACCGTCCGGGCCACGTCCATCAGGTCGCACTGCGGGTCGCCGAGGATCTCAGCGCCCATCTGCGGATGCTCCTGCATGATGGCCATCTCGTCCGGCGTCAGCGGCCCGGCCTTGCGGAGCACGTCGTCCGGCACGCTGATCTTCCCGATGTCGTGCATGGGGGCGGCACACTCGATGAGCTCGACCTCCCGCTCCGCGAGGCCTAAGGCCCGGGCGATGAGGCCGGAGATGCGGCTGAGGCGGCGGATGTGCGTGGCGGTCTCGTCGTCGCGCATCTCAGCCACCACCGACAGCCGCATGATCGTATCGAGGTGGGCGCGGCGGACCTCTTCCTGGAGGAGCAGGTTCTGGACCGTCAGAGCCGCCATCGACGCCAGCGACTCCAGGGGGGGCCGGTCGGCCTCATCGAAGGGGCCGACGCGGCCAGCGCCATCTCGTCCGTTGATGAGCTGGAGCACCCCGACACACTCGCCCTCGGGCGCCAGGAGCGGCAGCGCCAGGACGCTCCGCGTGTGGAACCCCGTCCGCTCGTCAAACGAACGGTTCAGCCGGAACGGCGCATCCTCAGCAATGGCGTCGGCGTCCGGGATGTTGATGGCCTCGCCCGTCGCGGCCACGTACCCGGCGAGCGAGTCGGCAGCCACAGGCATCTCGCGATCGGTGAAGACCTCGCACATGACCGATGCCGGCAGGGCCGCATTCTGGGCCACGACGAAGTGGAGCGCGTCGCGGCGCTCGACGTAAAGGCTTCCCGCTTCGGCGCGAGCCAGCGACCGGGCCTCCGTAAGGATGCGGTCGAGGACCTTACGGCGGTCGCCCTGGGTGGACAGGTTCGTGCCGACCTCGATCAGCGACTTGAGAGCGGCCGAGTTGCCTCCGGCAGCCCCGGAGTCCGGCGTGAGCTCGTTCATGCGGCGGGTCTCCCCTTCGACGTGCGTTGGGTGCGGCGATCAGCAAAGGAAACCTAGCCGCATTTCACGGGGCGGTCAAGCGGCGGGAGGCCCGCTCGGGCAGGCCAGGGATCACGGGGGCGCACAAGTCTTTTCGCCACATGGACTTAGGGGCCATCCAGGCAGGCACCTCGGGCGACGGAATGCTGGCGCGGCACATGCCGGTCAGGTCCGCCTGGAGGCCGAGAAACGCAGCAGGCCGCAGCCGCGCTAGAGCCCGTGGTGCGGAAAGACCAGGTGGCGGAGATTCCCGAGGGTCGCGTCGATCGCCGGGTCGACGCTCGCCCGCTGGTCCTCCGTGACCGGAAGGACGCGGTCCCGCAGACCGCCCTGCCAGTCGGTGTTCTCGAGCATGACGCCGCCCATCCCAAACGCCAAGTCCTCGGTCTGACGCGACTGGCCGGTGAAGACGGTCCACGCCAGGGCCCACGCGCGTACGGTATTCTCTTCGTGGTACCCCCCGCCGCCGGTCGCGACGACGGGCGTGCCGAGGCTCAGGAGATACTCGACGACATCGGCGTAGACGTTGTTGGTGAGGCTGAGGCCCGCCAGGGGGTCGCCCGCAAGACCGTCGGCCCCGAGTTCGAAGACGACGACGTCCGGCCCGAACCGCTCAACGAGCGGCGGCACGACCGTCTCGAAGGCCCGCCACCAGGCGGCGTCATACGTCTCGAGCGGCAAGGGGATGTTCACGCTGTGGCCGACGCCCTCCCCCGCGCCGATCTCGTCCTCGAAGCCGGTGCCGGGGAAGAGGGTGCGGCCACTCTGGTGGAGGCTGATGGTCATGACGTCGCGGCGGTCGTAGAAGGCCGACTGGACGCCGTCGCCGTGATGGACGTCCACGTCGAGGTAGAGAACGCGCCGCCCGGCCCGGGCCAGAGCATCGCACGCGAGGGCGACATCGTTGACGTAGCAGAACCCGGCCGCGCGGGACGGGAACGCGTGGTGGTAGCCGCCCGACGGATTGAAGGCCACGCGGGCTTCACCGTCGAGCACCAGGCGGACGCCGGTCAGCGTGGCGCCGACGGCCAGCCGGGCGTAGTCCCACATACCGAGCCAGACGGGGCAATCGGGCGTCGCCAGGCCCATGAACAGGGCCTCGTGGTCCCACTGGCCGCGCGATGCCGCCTCCAGCACGTCCAGGTAGGCGCGCGTATGGAGCCGCTCCATCGCTTCGCGCGACGCCGGCTCGGGCGCCACGACGCGGCGGCCGTCCCCCGTCAGCAGCCCCATGGACCCGAGCCGGCGGAGGGTCTCGCCCGCGCGGCACGTCTTGAAGGGGCAGTCCGGGGGATAGGCGAACCGGTCGAGCGCATCGTCATGGACGAAGACGGCGTCGGGCGCCATGCCGTCGGCCTCCTACTTCTCCTCGGGCTTCACCAAGTCGTACTTGATGTCATAGACTTCGCCGTCGAACTCGGTGCTGACCTGGTAGCCGGAGTTGTGGAAGATCGACAGCATGGCCTTGTTGGACGCCAGGACCTTGGCGTAGAAGCGTTTGACGCCCCGGTCCTTGGCGATCCGCGTCACATACGAGAGCAGGAAGGTCCCGAGGCCCTTGGCCTGCCACTCGTCCTGGACGATGAACGACACCTCGGCAGCCATGGTCTTCGGGTCGAGGAAGTACTGAGCCAGGGCGACGATCTCCTCCTCGCCATGCGGGCCGGGCACGATGCCGACGATGGCCACGTCCTGGCGATAGTCGATGTTCGTCAGCCGCTGGACGTCGCGGTGGGGGAATGCCATGGTGTGGGCAAAGTAACGGCTGCGCACCGACTCGCTGGAGAGCGAGTAGAGCATCTCGGAGAGGGCGGGCTCGTCGGCCGGCTTGATGGGCCGGAAGAAAATCTCGGTGCCGTCGCGGAGGGTGTCGTAGCGCTCGAGGTCCTCGGGGTACGGCACCTCGTCCCAGGCGATTTCGATCTGGTCGGGGTAGACGTAGTTGCGGGTCTTGGCCGCCTGGATGAGGTCCCTGCGGAACTTGGGATGGGCGACGTTGATCAGGGCCAGGGCCCGCTCGCGGATGCTCTTGCCGTGCAGGTAGGCGATGCCGTACTCGG
>CAYNLG010000123.1:0-6920 GCA_964397995.1 uncultured Anaerolineales bacterium | reverse complement strand
CGAAGGCCAGCCCCAGCGCGAACGCGGGATCGTTGGTCGTCTGGCCGCGGAGGTCGAGGCAACAGATGCCGAGGAGCAGGACCAGAGCCACCGCCGTACACCGTCGTGCCGTCATGGTGTCTTCCTGCTGCAGCTTGTCGCGGTGGAGTACCGCGTCGCTGGCTTCAGCGCCCCGGATTGTACAGCAGGACGAACTCGATCCCAAGCGAGGATGGCTGCGGCGTCTCCGCGCGCAGAGCCGCCGCGATCGACGACAGGAGTTCCGGTGCGAGCGGTGGCGCCCCCGAGGAATCCCGGATGAGCCCTCCCACACCCCTCAGGTCATCCCGGTCCAGCCGCGCGTAGAGAACGGGGTGACCCGACCGCGCGGACGGCACCTCCCGGAGCTGCTCCTCGAGCCAGCGCACCGGTTCGGGCGAGGCGACGACCAGGAACCACTCCTCGCCGCGCCCACCGGTCACCTGCCAATCGACGCGGATCCCGTCACGGCCACCCGGGAGGCGGTGCCTCGACCCGGCAGCGAGAGGATTGGCGAGATCGGTCTCGGGCGAGGGGAACAGCACGTAGGCGTCGCCCGCTCGGTCCTCGTTGAGGACGTAGACGTGCGCCGACCCTGCCAGGGTGAGGTCGAGACCGAGGGTGTCGCCCGGCCGGATCAACGCGCCCTCAGCGAGCGGTTCGGCGGGACCGTCGCCGCGCGTGCGCACCAGCGTCACCTCATCCAGGACGGACGGGATGACCGGTGGCGAACCAGCCGTTTGCCGTCCGAACTGGGCCGCGATGGCCACGCCGGCGATCATCGCGGCGATCGCCACCGCACGCCGCCAGCGGCCGGTTCGTCGCGTTCCGCCGCCGAGCGCCCGGGCGAGGTCGGCCGCGGACGCGAACCGCGCGTCCGGGCGGCGTGCCACCGCACGATCGATGGCGCCGGCCAGCCGCCGGGGCAGATCGGGCCGCCGGGACCGCAGGGGTGGGATCCGCTCGTGGTCGTGCCGCCGCCGCAGCTCCGCCAGTGACGCCGCCGTCACCGGGTGGTCGCCCGTGGCGAGCCGATACAGCAGGGTCCCGAGCGACCAGATGTCGGATCGTCGGGTCGGTGGTGCGCCCTCGAGTACCTCCGGCGCCAGGGCGAGCGGCGTTCCCGAGGTCGCCGGGAACGCCGCCGAGCCAGACCTATCGGAGGCCGCGCTGGAGACACGGATCGAGGCGCTCCGCAAGGGCGACTTCACCGTCCGGCTCGTCGAGGAGGCGGCGGGGAGCGCTTCGTAGAGCCACTCACGGCCGGCGACCGCGATGCCGGCGTTCAGGCGCGTCCGGACGTCCGTCACGCCGAGAGACCAGAACGGGCATCTCTCCGGGTCGACGAGCCACCACCGGCCGCCCGAGTCCCGGTGGGTGCGGAAGAAACCGGTGGCCTCGAACGCGGCCCCCCCCGTCCATCCGCCGTACCGGTTGCGGTCCGGCGTACCGCCGGCGCGCGGCCTCCGGCGCTGCCGGCTAGAACGTCTCGATGTTGTCGAACAGTTCGGCGCCCTGGCGTTCGGCGCGCTCGCGCCACTGCTCCAGCGTCTCGCCCGGGTTCGGGAAGTACGGGCTCTCGGTGTGCTCGCTCTCGAAGAGTTGCTCGGCGCGGCAGACAATCTCGGGCCGCTCGGCCGCCAGGTCCCGCGTCTCCATCCCGTCGCGGGTCACGTCGTAGACCTCGACGGGCTGGTCGGCGGCCGCGCGCCACGCCCGGTACGGGCCGAGGACGGCGGACTGCTCCAGGCCCTTGCTGCCGAAGAACTCCCAGTAAAGGAACTCGTGCTCGGGCTGGTCGGCGTCGCGGCCTTCCAGGAGCGGCGCGATCGAGAGGCCGTCGGTGGGCGGCCCCTCGTCCGCGCCGGCCAGGTCCGCGGCCGTCGGGAGGAAGTCCCAGAAGGCCCACGGGTGGTCGCTCGTGCGGCGGTCGTCAATGCGGGCCGGCCAGTGCGCCAGGCACGGCACCCGCAGGCCGCCCTCGTGCAAGTCGCCCTTCGCCCCGTGGAATGGGCCGCGATGGCGGAAGAACCCGTCCAGGTCGGGCGCACCGGCGTCGAGCTTCTCCTGGGGCACGGCGCCCATCGGGCTGTAGCCGTTGTCCCCGCAGAAGACGATGAGCGTGTTCTCGTAGACGCCCAGCCGGCGCAGAAGGCGAACAAGGCGGCCGATCTCGTCGTCCATCCGCGTGATCATGGCCGCCCACTCCTTGTGCTCCTGGGTCGGCCAGTCGAGGCCCGCGTACGGCCCGAGGTCGGGGGCCACGAGGACGCCGTGGGGCGGCGTGTAGGCGAGGTAGAGGAAGAAGGGCTCGTCGGCGTGCTCGCGGACGAAGCGGCGCGAGTGCTCGCCGCACCAGTCGAACGAGTAGACCGCCCGGGACGGGTCGGCCATGTCGCCGCCGGTGAAGCGGCCGTCGGCGTTATAGACCCTCGGGGCGCGGGGCCGGAAGCCCTCGTGCTGGGGGAACTCGATGCGCGTCTCGTTATGCCAGAGGTGTGTCGGGTAGTAGGTGTGGGCGTGCCGCTGGTTCAGGTAGCCGCCGAACTCGTCGAAGCCCATGCGGCGGGGGATGCCGGGCTGGTCGTAGTTCGAGAGGCCCCACTTGCCGAAGAGGCCGGTGGCGTAGCCGGCGTCCTTCAGAACGTGGGCGACGGTCCGGTCCTCGGGCTGAAGGCAATGCCGGTAGCCGCCCAGCATGTTGGCACGGACCGTGGCGTGGCCCTGGTGGAGGCCCTGCATGAGGGAGGACCGCGACGGGGCGCAGACGGCCGAGCCGCTGTAGCACCGGGTGAAGGTGATGCCGCGGCAGGCGAGGGCATCAATGTGGGGCGTGTGGATCTTGTGCTGGCCCATGAAACCGCAATCGGCCCAGGCCAGGTCGTCCGACATGATCCAGATGATGTTGGGCCGCGCATCGGCCCGGCGGTGCGTCGTCACGTGGCGTCTCCTTGGGGTGGGCATGTGGGTTGTGTCCGCGTCGGCGCGGGGGGGCCGCCACCGGGCCGGCTTCTCAGCTGCCGAGGTCGACCTGCGGGGCCGCCCGCTCCACCGCCGAGCCGCACTCGAAGAAGTCGGCCTGCTGGAAGTGGAAGAGCGACGCGAACAGGTTCGTCGGGAACATCTGGCACCGGTCGTTGTAGTCGCGGACGTTGGCGTTGTAGAAGCGGCGGGCGGCCTGGATGCGGTCCTCGGTCTCGGCCAGTTGCCGCTGGAGCTCCAGGAAGTTGCGGCTGGCCTTGAGTTCCGGATACCCCTCGCTCAGGGCAAACAGGTGCCTCAGGGCGCCCACGAACTGGTTTTCGTCCTTCGATTGGTCGGCGACGGAGCCCGTGCTGGAGGCGGCCTGGTTGCGGGCCTGGATGACCCGCTCGAAGACCACGCGCTCGTGGGCGGCGTACCCCTTGACGGTCTCGACCAGGTTCGGCACGAGGTCGTAGCGGCGCTTGAGCTCGGTGTCGATGCCGGCCCAGCTCTCCTTCACGTGGTTCCGGCCGCGCACCAGGCTGTTGTACATGCCGATGGGAATCAGGACGAGGATCGCCAGCGGCACGACGATGGCGATGCAGCACGGGATGCCGACGAGGAACTCTTCCTGGGCCAGCAGCGCCGCAGACAAGGTCATGGCAGGGCCCTTTCGCTCTCGTGCAGAGGCCGACTCTTGCGGACGTAGTCGGGGATGGTCGCGATGATATGGCCGCCGATCTCGACGAGCCGCTGGACGTCCTCCGGCCCGCCGCGCGTCGTCGCCAGCAGCATCAGCGACCCGTTCATCTCCAGGGACGGCACGTCGCCGCGCATCAGCAGGTAGTCGATGAGCCGGGCGTGGAAGATGTCGTAGGCGAAGCGGCGGTCGTCGGCGCTGACGTGGTAGCGGCGGGAGAACGCGTCGCTCTCGAAGTCGATGTCGTCGTGGCCGACCCAGGAGGCGACGCGGTCGAGCACGTTCTCCGTGCGGAGCCGCAGGCGCGGCCCGTGGATCGGCAGGCCCAGGACGACGATCTGCCGGTGGTGCGTCGTCCGGTTCTTGCCACTGCCGGTCGTGTAGCGGTAGTCGAAGGCCGTGACGGCCGTGCCGCCGTCCAGTTCGCCGACGAGGACGTTCGAGGCCTTGCGTCCGGAGCCGCGGCTCATGGCGTCGAAGCCGTGGTACCGGGCCGGGAGGTCCCAGGGGTCGTCGGGGTGGAAGTCGAAGCCCATCTGGTAGGCGAGGGCCTGGAGGGCCTGCTGCCGCCGCTTGGCCTGGCGCAGGCCGTAGACGATGCCGACGACAGCCAGGGCCGCGATGACGGGAAACGCCAGGCAGGGGATGAGGGCGACGCATTCCACGGATCAACGGGCCTCCGAAGGTCGGGCGGATTATAGTGGGCCGGGGCGCGGCCGTCAAACACCGCGCCGGCGGCGCGCGGCCGGCCCGAGGGGGTGTACGCGGTATCGGTGGCGCGTATTCGGCGCGCGGGGGGCGTCGGGGCGGTCGGCGCCCGACGGAGGCGCCTTGACCGCTTGAACAAGTGCGGCTACCTTTTTGCGTATGGCACAGGAACCCGACTATCAGACGGCCCGTACCACCTGCAAGCAGGTGCAGTGCCAGCGTCCGGCATGGCTTTCCTGCCGGGACGGCATGTGCCTGTTTCATTCGCCGCACAATGGGCAATCGATTGCGGCTGCGCGGTTGGTCTGGGAAGAAGCTCGGGAGAAGGCAGCAGCCGGTGGCGAGCAAACGGACCAAGCCATCGTGGCCGCTGGCGGGGCAAATACGATCGACTTCAAAGGGTGGCACTTCCCGGCCGACCCTGATGCGAATCGCTGTCCGAACGAGCACGGGCCGCGAGGTGCCTTTGTTGAAACATGCTTCCAAGGATATGCTTGCTTCATCCAGGCCACCTTCGACGGAACCCCGTGGTTTGACGGCGCTGTTTTTGAGCGAGGGGCAACCTTTGGCGATTGCACGTTCAATGCGGACGCGTGCTTCACGGGGGCCAAGTGCAAGGGAGAGTTCTTCTTCGCGGGGATGTGCCTAAGCCATAAGGCGTCCGTTACGTTCAGTGAGGCCAGTTTCAATAACGACGCGCATTTCACGGGAACGGAGTTCGGACGAGCGGCCATCTTCAGCAAGTGTAGATTCCAGAAGCAGGCGCAGTTTGGCGCGTGTCAGTTCGCCGAGTGTTGGTTCACGCAGTCCCGCTTCGAGTTCGTGGGCGTCTTCAGGGGAGCCGCTTTCAGTAACAGCGCGTCGTTCGAGGACATCAAGTTCAAGAAGGGCGCGGACTTTTACAATGCAACCTTCGGTGAAACAGCATCATTCGAGAGAAGCGTTTTCGGCACGGGCACCGACATCGCCCTTGATGACAAGGGCGCTTTCACTCAGCGTCGTCACGGTGAGAGTGCATACCGTCTGGCCAAGCAAGCGGCCGACGAGCGCGGCGACTACGCCGCCGCCGGCCGGTACCATTACGCTGAGCAATGTGCCATCGAAGACGCTCGCTGGCACGAATCGGGCCATCGGCCTTGGCGGAAGGCGTTTTGGCTCTGGCTGGGACGGTTCGTGTTTGGCCGGATGGTCTTCGGCTACGGCGAGAGGCCATGGCACCCCTTGCTCGTGGGCCTCTTGGTCATCGTCCTTTGCGCGGGCCTCTATTGCCATGGTTCGGCCATCGTCGCCAACGAGCCGGGCCTGTCGGCTGCGGCCCGGACCGCATACCAAGCGAACTTGCCCGAGTGCCTGCATTTCAGCGTGGTCACGTTCACCACGTTGGGGTACGGCGACTTTCAGCCGAAGCCGCCGTGGCGGTGGTTGGCGGATGCCGAAGCCTTCGTCGGCGCAGCACTCCTGGCCACGTTCGTCGTTTGCCTGACGAGGAAGTACATGCGCTAAGGCCGCGAGGCCGAGGCAGGGCCTCAAACCTCAGTCCAGGCGCGGCCGCGGCATGCCGGTGTGGCGGCCGCCCAAACGCCCCTGCGCTTTGTTGACACGCCCGGCGCGTCTGGTAGAATGTGTCGCTCAATCGCCCACCACGGCCGTTGGCCACGCGCGGCCCGGGCAGGACCCCGTACACGCAGGGAGGCAATCGCAGATGGCAAAGCAAGACATCGGCCTGATCGGCCTGGCCGTGATGGGCCAGAACCTGGTCCTCAACATCGAGAGCCGGGGCTACTCGGTGGCGGTCTACAACCGGACCACCTCGAAGATGACCGCCTTCGTCGAGGAGCACTGCCAGGGCAAGAAGATCGAGGGCTACGAGGACCTCGCCGACTTCTGTGCCGCCCTCGAAACGCCGCGCAAGATCATCCTCATGGTCAAGGCCGGCGCCGCCGTCGACGCCTTCATCGACAAGGTGCGGCCGCACCTCGAGAAGGGCGACCTGCTGATCGACGCCGGCAACTCGTTCTTCCCGGACACGGAGCGGCGGCTGGCGGCCCTGGCCAAGGACGGCATCCTCTACATCGGCACGGGCGTGTCGGGCGGCGAAGAGGGCGCCCTGAAGGGCCCGTCGATCATGCCGGGCGGCAGCGAAGAGGCCTACGCCCTCGTCAAGGACGTCCTGGAGGAGGCGGCCGCCCAGGTCGACGGCCCGTGCTGCACCTACATCGGCCCGCGCGGGGCCGGCCACTACGTCAAGATGGTCCACAACGGCATCGAGTACGGGATGATGCAGTGCATCGCCGAGGTGTACGACATCATGACCCGGATGCTCGGGATGAGCGCTCCCGAGATCGGCCAGGTCTTCCAGGAGTGGACCGACGCCGATCTGGGCGGGTACCTGATGGACATCTCCGCTGACCTGCTCACCAAGACCGACCCGGACACGGGCAAGCCGATCGTCGACGTCATCCTCGACAAGGCGGGCCAGAAGGGCACGGGCAAGTGGACGAGCCAGAACGCCCTGGACCTGGGCGTGGCG
>CAYNLG010000122.1:0-7213 GCA_964397995.1 uncultured Anaerolineales bacterium | reverse complement strand
GCGTGCTGGTCGAGCGCGACGAGATGATGGGGTTCCTCCAGTCGCTCGAGCGGCCGGGACAGAACGGGGCGCGGGAGTTCTACCTCGAGTCCTGGGCCGGCAATGCCTGCTTCGAGTCGGACCGGATCGGTCGGGGCAACACCAGCGTCACCGGCGCGTGCACGTCGATCCTCGGCAGCATCCAGCCGGGCCCGCTGGGCATGTACCTCAGCGAGGCCATTCGCGGCGGCCGGGGCGACGACGGATTCATGCAGCGGTTCCAGCTGTCGGTCTGGCCGGACGACCCGGGCGAGTGGCGGGTCGTGGACCGCTACCCGGACAAGGAGGCCCGCGACCTGGCGTTCGACGTCTTCAAGCGCCTTGAGAACCTCAACCCGATGGCCGTGGGCGCGGAGTCGGACATCTTCGATGAGTCGGGGGTACCGTTCTTCCACTTCGACCCGGCCGGGCAGGAGAGGTTCAACGCCTGGATGACCGCCCGGGAGAACCGCCTTCGCCGGACGGAGGAACACCCGGCCATGGAAAGCCACCTGATCAAGTACCGCAAGCTGATCCCGGCGCTGTCGCTGATCATTCACCTGAGCGAGGCTCGGGAGGGCCCGGTCGGGAACGACGCGATCGCCCGGGCGGCTGCCTGGGGCGACCTGCTGGAAACCCATGCCCGGCGAATCTACGCGGTGGGCATTGAGCCGGGCGTCGTTCATGCCCGGGCGCTGGCCAAGAAGATCGTTACGGGGGAAGTGGCCGACGGCTTCACCGAACGCGACATTTACCGCAACCACTGGTCGCTGCTCAGCGACAAGCAGCAGGTGCAACTCGCTGTCGGAGAGCTGGTCGAGCTCGATTGGCTGCGGGTGGAGACCCAAACGACCCAGGGGCGGCCGAAGGTGGTCCACCACATCAACCCAGCGGCCCGGGGCATGCAGGTCTGAACATGGACCCCGGGGCGCGCAGTGCCAAAAGTGACAGAAGGTCAGGCGATCACCTGATCCGGGAGGGCTTTTGGCACTTTTGGCACTCCGTCACTTCGTCGAGCACATGCGCGAGATTCTGGCCGGAAAGCCCTTGAGCTGTTTGGCGACCGGCCGCTGAGTGTCATGGACGACAGGCCGGGTCGGGCCATGTGCCCACGACCCCGAGGAAGGAATGGAATCATGGCAGCAGTTTACAAGAAGAAGTACCCGATCCCGATGCCCGAGGGGGCCGAGGTCATCGAGCGCCGAGGCAGAAGGATGGCCCGGTGGACAAACGGAAAGTGCCAAGAGCGCATGGCCGAGGTCCTCGAAGACGGGCGCGTGCAGTTCGTATCGGACTGCTGGTACGTTCGCTACACCGATGCCTCGGGCAAGATGCGGCGCGAGTCCACGGGCTGCCGGGACAAGCGGGCGGCGGAGCGGGCCCTCGCCGACATCCTGAGCAACGTGGAGAAGGTCAAGGTCGGCGTCATCAGCCCCACGGAGATGGCGGCCGCCGGCCACCTGGATACCCCGCTCACGAAGCACACGGCGCACTACCTTGCGGATTTGGCGGCCAAGAATGTTCGTGGCCGCAGAGTCTCGCCGAAGCACGTCAGACACGTGCGGGAGGGGCTGACGCGCCTCATCAGCGAGTGCGGGTTCAGAACGCTTCGGGACATCGACCGCCGGGTGGTGCAGCGGTGGATGGGTAAGACGGCGACTTCGCCCCGCAACCCGAACGATCCCGATTCCGAGCCCCTGTCGGCCCGGACGATCAACATGCACCGTTCGGCCATCGTGGCGTTCTGCAACTGGTGCGTCTCCGAGGGCAGGCTGACCGCCAACCCGCTCACGGGCCTGCCCAAGGCCATGGAGGCTGAGCCCGCCCGCAAGCGAAGGCCCCTGACGGAGGATGAGATCGCACGGCTGCTGACTGCGGCGAAGGAGCGCCCGCTGCAAGACGCCCTGACCATCCGCCGGGGCAAGAACAAGGGCAAGCCGCTGGCCAAGGTGAGCGACCACGAGCGCCACCGGCTGCAAAGGGTCGGACAAGAGCGTGCTTTGATCTACAAGTTCATGATGTTCACTGGCCTTCGCCGCGGCGAGGTGGCCTCGTTGACCATCGGCGCGATCTGCCTTGACGAGACGGCCCCGTACGTTCGCGTCGAGGGCAAGCATGCCAAGAGCGGCCGGGCCGCCACGCTGCCATTGCGGGCCGACTTGGCCGGCGACCTTCGCAAGCACATCGAACGTTCCGCGAAGGCGGACGATGGTCACGATTCACCTGATACGCCGCTATTCGACATCGACTGGCGAAACCTTCTCCGGACGTTCAACCTTGACTTGGCGGCAGCGGGCATTCCGAAGCGCGATGCTCAAGGCCGGACGGTGGACGTCCACTGCTTGCGGCATACCTTCGCCACGCTGCTTGCCCGCAACGGCGTCTCGCCCAGCATCGCCCAGAAGCTCATGCGGCACAGCGACATCCGCCTGACGATGAACACCTACACGCACCTCGATCTGGCCGACACGGCGGGCGCGGTGGCAGCGCTTCCCGCTATCTGAACGGCGGCGATCTCCAGCGGCCTTTGGAAAAACAATCCCCTCGGCTGGGCATCCCATGCGGTCTTGTGGTGACCAACTCGGTGCTCTCGAGGCACGCGGGTGACCGTCTTGGTGCAGGAAGGCGTACCGCCACAGGCAACCCCTGCCGACTCTGTCCATCGCTGGCAAGACGGCCTCTCGGACGCGGTGGCGTCACAAGCCTTTGACGGGGGCGGAGTTGGCAGACCAAGACGCCAAGAGGCAACGTGGGGCACCGGAAGGCGGTTGCAGGCAGTGGAGCGGGCGATGGGATTCGAACCCACGACGTTCAGCTTGGGAAGCTGACACTCTACCACTGAGTTACGCCCGCTCAGATGGCCCCGCCATTATCCCCCGCGCCCACCGCGTGTCAATCCTTTGTTGCCCTCCCCCTGCCCCCCTGTGAAAGTCGTGGCGGACCGGGCGGTCCCCCCGGCCGCTTTCCGGGTTAGAGAGAGCGCGGGGGCGGCGCGCGGCCGGGACACCGCGACGCCCGAACGAACGCCATTTCATCCGAGCACCGCGAGCCCACAAAGGACGCTGACGATGCGCAGACTGACTCTCCTCCTGCTGAGCCTTGCCACGATCCCGGCCCTGGCTGCGCCTGTGCGGGCCGCCGACGAGGTCGTCGGCTATCGCGGCGACGGGTCGTGCGTCGCCGAGGGCACCCCGCCGGTCACCTGGGGCACCGAGACGAACGTCGCCTGGCGGGCGCCGGTCCCGAACTGGGGCTACAGTTCGCCCGTCGTGAGCCGCGCGCGGGTGTTCCTGATGTCCGAGCCGGGGTGGAAGCACGATTTCCCCGTTCTGAACTGCTACGACGCCGAGACGGGCGGGCTCCTCTGGCAGCGGGAGGTCAACCAGCTCCCGGCGACGAACCTGACGGAGGCCGAGCAACAGGCGTCGCTGGCCACGTACCGCGACATCCTCGCGAAGTGGCGGGAGTCGTACCGCCGCTTCCACGCCTGGCACACGGCCGAGGGGGAGGCCGCCAAGAAGCAGGCCGTCGAGCGGATGCTCGACTTCGGCATCGAGTTCGACCCGGAGCGGTTCCAGGCCAGCTACGGCGTCCTTCGCCGCGCCAAGTTCCCCTGGAAGAACTTCCGCTTCGAGCAGGCCGGGTTCCAGTCGGAGACGTGGCAGCACGGGTGCGGCTACAGCATCAGTTGCGTGGGGCAGGCGTTCCCGACGCCGGTGACCGACGGGGAGCACGTGTACGTGGCGACGGCGTTCATGGCCTTCGCGTGCTACGACTTCGACGGGAACGTGAAATGGATGCAGTTCTCGCCGGGCAGCTACGGGGGCCTCTGGGGCGTCGACTACTGCAAGTTCGGCCGCTCCCCCCTGCTCCACAAGGACCTGCTGATCAGCGACCTGGCGGACATGGTCCGGGCCTTCGACAAGCGCACCGGGGCCCTCAAGTGGGCCCACGAGCGCTTCGGCCACAAGTGCACCAGCATGGTCCTGCCGGCCGTCATCACGTGCGGCAAGACGGACGTCCTCCTCAGCAAGGGCGGCGCGTACCGGCTGCCCGACGGCACGCCGCTCACCGTCGAGGGCGTGGGCCTGCACGGGATCACGCGGCTTGTCAAGTACGACGAACCGAACGTGGTCTTCTTCACGGGCGGCGGGCAGCACGGGAACTGGCCGAAGGAGGCGGCCCACGAGCCGCCCTTGGCGGTCCGGTTCACCCTCGAGGGGACGGTCCTCAAGGGCGAGGCCCTCTGGTCCGGCATCAACGGCGCCCGCGAGTTCGGCCACACCGGCATCGTCTACCACGACGGCAAGGTCTACTTCCACGGCTACATTCTGGACGCCGCCACCGGGAAGGTGCTGGCCGGGACCGGTCGGCGCGGCCGCGGGGCGACACCGGCGACGCGGCACCTGCTGTGGATCGCGGGCGGCCACGTCTACGGCGTCAGCGGCCGCAAGGACAACGTCGCCACCTGCCAGGTCTTCGGGCTGGACGGCGAGAAGGTGGCGGAGAACATGCTGCCGACGGCCGAGGTCAAGGGCGAGAAGGCCGACCAGGTCATCTGCCAGACGGGGTACCCGGCGTGGGGCTTCAGCTACGGGTGCCCGTTCGCGATCTTCGGAAACCGGCTGTACATCCGGTCGAACGACGAACTCTGGTGCATCGGCACATGAGGCCAGCGCGGCCGACCGCGCGGTGCTTTCCCTCTCGGCCGGAGCTCATTGCGACGCGTCGCCGACGAGCAGCGCCGGGCCGCGCCGCGTGGTGTCCTTCTGGGTGAAGGTGGCGTCCGCGCCGGTGCCCGTCTGGCGGAGATGGACGGGGTAGGCGTGGCCGTTCCAGGCGTAGGTCAGGCCCACCCTGCCGCCCTCGTTGACGAAGGCCGTGGCCGTGGCGGGGGGCTTGCGGGTGGGGTAGAGGAGCGCCCCGAGGAGTTCGGTCCGGCCGCCCACAGTCCGGATGCAGACCATGTGGCCCTCGGTCTTGAAGCCGAGGAGCCACAGGGTGCCGCCGTGGTTCTCGATGAGGGGGGCGTCGCCGAACTCGGAGTTGACCTGCCGCCCCCATACGGGCTGGGGATGGAGGATGCGGATGGGCTTGCCGATGGTGTCTTCGAGGAAGAGCGGCCCCGTGCCGTCGGGGGTGTTGCGGTAGCCGCGGAAGTCCAGGTGGCGCAGGGCCAGGGCCCGGGCGGAGGCGTGCTCGACGAGCCCCTGGAGGCGGAGGTGTTCGAGGACGACGGCGTCGGCGCCGGTGCCCTCGACGCGCACGAGCGGCTCGACCGTCGTCCCTTTCCTGGGCATGATCGCGCTGTGCAGGCCCGTGATCTTCCGGACCGGCCCGCGCACGATGACGGTGCGGCCCACGTGGTAGACGCCGGCGGGCAGGTAGACGACGGGCCCGCCCGTGTCGATGGCCTTCTGAAGGGCGTCCGCGTCGTCGTCCGCGGGGTCATCGGGCGTCGCGCCGAAGCGGCCCGCGCCGACCCACAGGCCGAGGTCCGGCGCGTGGAAGGTCGGCGTCTCCTCGACCGGGAGGCGGAGGCCGGCGGCCGGGGCGCCGAGGCCGTGGGCTTCGGTGGCGTACTCGCCGATGCGCGTCTCGCCCGGCCCGCCCGGCACGTCGCGATCGGCCTCCGTCTGGTCGTCGACGGCGGTGCCGTAGCCGCGCACCGTCACGTTCCGCAGGAGCAGCTTGCCCTTGCCTTCGATGGCCGCGCGGTCGGGCGCGCCGCCCTCGAGGACCGCGTCGAGCAGGGCCACGTGGCCGTGGCCGCCGGCGACCTGGAGGACGGGGACGGCGTTGGTGCTGTGCAGGCCGCGGATGGCGAGGACATTCCTGGGGCAGACGATGCCGGCCAGGCGCTGGCCGGTGAGGTGGACGTGCTCGAAGGTCATGCTGTACTGGTAATGGCCGACGCGGACGGCGTGGTCGAATCCCTCGATGCGGACGTGCTTGATGAGTCCCGGGCCGGGCCAGTGGCGCTGGAGGCGCAGGCCGCACACCCCCGCCCCGTCGCCGGAGCGGAGGGTGACGTTCTCGATGGCGCCGCGGTTGCTAACAACGTAATCGACGGCCACGGCCCCCGGGTTGCCGCGCCCGGTGTCAACGGTGAGGTTCCAGACGACGTGCCGGAAGGCGCGGTTGCCGCCGCCGCCGGCATTCTCGCGGTTGTCGCTCTCGGAACCGGTCATGAGGACGGCCCGCGGGGCGGTCGGGTCGGCGTAGCCGGGGCACCGGTCGCGGAGGCGGAGGACGGTGCCCTGGCGGCTCTGGCCGACCAGGTGCATGCCCGCGCGCCAGCCGGCGGACCATCCCTCCTCGGCCACGCGGCTCCAGAGGATGTCGCTGACCCGGTACGTGCCGCGCGGGAAGTAGACGAAGGGGGGCGCGGCATAGCGTCGTTCGCCGAGGGCGTGCCGGATGGCCTCGCGGATGGCGGCGGTGTCGTCGGTGCGGCCGTCGCCCTTCGCGCCGAAGTCGGCCTTGACGTTGAGGACGCCGGCGTCCGGGGGCAGGTTGATTTCGATTTCGGCGGCGGCGAGCGGGGCCGCCTGGAGAAGGACGAAGGCAACGGCCAGCCGTGCCGCGTGGTGCATCGGAAGTCCTTTCGTCGTCCGTGAACGGCCGGGGGCATCGTCCCGCCGCAAGGGGTCCGCGCCAAGGAAAACCGGCGGGACATTATCCGGTACCCGGGCCGGGAGGCCGGGTTTCAGGGGGCGGCGCTGCCGCACGTCCATGGCGCCCGGGGTCCGAGAGCACCCCCGGGGCGGGCGGCGCCCCACGAACGCCGCGCTGAGGAGATGCCCATGACCGATCCCGCTTCGTCCGCACCCGAGTCGCATATCCCGAAGGACGACGACTTGGCGGCCGTGAAGGCCCTGAACCAGGCGTACGAGACGATGACCGAGGAGCTGGCGCGGGTCATCGTCGGCCAGGCGGCGGTCATCGAGGAGGTGTTGGTGGCGGTCTTCTGCCGCGGCCACGCCCTGCTGGTCGGCGTGCCGGGCCTGGCCAAGACGCTGCTGATCAGCACGACGTCGCGGCTGCTGCACCTGACGTTCAAGCGGATCCAGTTCACGCCGGACCTGATGCCCTCGGACATCACGGGGACGGACGTGCTGGAGGAGGACCGGACGACGGGCAAGCGCGTCTTCCGGTTCGTCCACGGGCCGCTCTTCGCGAACATGGTGCTGGC
>CAYNLG010000121.1:2009-7352 GCA_964397995.1 uncultured Anaerolineales bacterium | reverse complement strand
GGTGCCGGCCACGTCGGTGCCCGAAGGGCGGCGTTGCATTAAGGAGTAACGAAGTGACGTAGTGACCGCGTGACTGAGAGATGGCCGGAGGGCCCGGGCGTCGGTGGCGGGGAGTGCGGGCATGAGGTACGAAATGACGAAGGGGCGCGGCGAGCGGTTTTCGGTTGGCCTCGGCGCGGTCGGGCATGTACACTTGGGGGCATGGTGGCCTTTGCCCGAACCCGGTGGCCGGCCCACGACGACGCGCACCTTTTCGCGTGCCAGGACGCGAGCTTCAACGTGACGGCCCTGGTGGACGGCTCGGACGGGTCGGTGGTCGAGCGGTACGTTTACGACCCGTACGGGGCGGTGACGGTTCTGGATGCCGACGGGTCCGCCGATGCCGACGGCGCCAGCGACGTTGACAGCGAGGTCCTCACCTGCGGGTACCGCTTTGACCCGGAGACGGGCCTGTACCACGTGCGGCACCGGGTGCTGCATGCGACGCTCGGGCGGTGGGGGTCGCGGGATCCTGGTGAGTATTCAGATGGGTTGGCTCTGTATGAATACGTCGGGGGCGGCCCTGCGGCGGGGCTCGATCCCTATGGTCTCTATGAGTATTCGCAAGAGACCCTTGACCAATACCACGAATGGGCTGGGATTGAGCCATATCGGCCCGCGCCGGGGTCGCCGGCCCGACATGAAAGCGTTCGTGCCCCGTCTTTGCTGGACTCTATCAAAGCAATCATCCCCAGAGAAGAGGTGCACTTACCTTCGTACCGCTACTGTTGGTTTTGGATGCCTCACCCCGCCGGCTATCTGGCGGTAGAGGTCGGACTTGCAGAGACAAAAGTGCTAAAGTGCTGCCACGGAGACTCGGGGCGAGAGGGCTTCATGGCCCGAGTTGGCGTTAGCGGCCTTGGGCGCGTGGCCGTGGGGATTGGCGCTGGTGGAAACCGCGGTCTGGATCGAGTCCCGCGTGGCGATAGGCCACCACATGGCGGCACGAATGTTCGCGATTCCTCGACAGGACGTTTTGCGAAGAACCCCAGGCACGGCAAGCGGTGGCCGGGTGGTGTTCACTATGTCCGGGCCCGCGAAAAGCCGCTTCCGCTATGCGAGTGGGGGAACACGGATGGCCAGTTCACCATCGAGGGCGGGGTCAAGGGGGGAGCGTTTCTTACGGCCAATCCTTACATCAGTGGCACGTATAGCATTAGGCAGGGCGCCAGTTGGGATTACGGCATTCGGCTGGGCGCCGAACTCTATGTCGGGGCCGAGGCATATGTTCAATTACAAATAGACGCGACCTTTCAGGTCGTCTTGGACTGAGGAGTGCCGTGATGGTGCACAAGGCTTCCCTCTTTGCCGTGCTCATGGGCGCCGGGGCCATTGGTTCCATGGCTGCTGTCCACCGGGCACCCGTGAACAAGCCCTTCGCAGCGGGTCCCGGTACGCTCTCCGCGCGTCGCCTTGCGGCCCCAAGCGAGGGGTCTGTGTCACTCAGCATTCATAATGTCGCCCTCACTGAGTGTACAGACCTATATAACAAGCACGCCGCGCTGCCCATGCGGTTCTATCATTCGGTTTCAGAGGCAGAAAAAGCCAAGCCGGTATCCGTGACAATCGACAAGCAGCCTCCCTTGGTCGCCATCGCCGAGATATCCAAGGCATCGGGACTCGGAATTGAAGGCGTAGATGCGTCGCTTCCCTTGGGCCCGGGTGTCGCCCCTGTAAAGTACTACTGCGTTTCTGGCCCCCTGCTGATCGTGGCCGAAGACCCGCAAGGGCGTAGCCGCAAAGGAAACCTAAAGGGCCGCATAGTCCTTCGCGTGTACTATAGTACGGACGAGGTCGAGTTGCTCGGTGACGCGCTCGCCGGTGCCGAGGTACGGCCGCCGAATGGCAATGCTTCCCAGGTGCCTCTGGCGAGGGACTATGGCGAGATGCCCCCCACGTGGGTGGCGCCCATGCCAGAGGGCCTTGGTGCCGAGCGCTTCCGTATACGGGGCGAGGTTGAGGCGACAGTGTTCTCGGCATTCCTCAAGATCACCGTCCAACACCTTGGGCAGGGGCGGGTGGGCGACACCGACATCTTGCTGGACATCCAAGAGGCTAACGCGGTGCGTGGCACAGGCACTCACCACCAAACACGTTATCAACTGTCACTTACATGGAAGACCGGCCTTGCTCCAGGCGAAGAAGAACAATTGCGCAAGTTTTGCGTCGGGCAAGCCGCTGGCGCACCACTCGACGAATCCGAAGGCCTATGGGCTAAGGCGACGGTTCGGCGCATGCGCAGACTGAAGCTTCTCGGAGTCACCGCGTATGACAAAGCGGGCAAGGCGATACTGCCATGTGCGTTTCAGTCGACAGCAGTGACGCCGATGAGCATAGTTGGGGTGCTTCACGTAGGCCAGAATCTCTCCGGCGGGCGACTCCAGATACGTTTGTGTGAGGTAGGCGAAGCGCGGTATCCCTTCAGTATTGACATTGGCGAGTGAGGAAGTGCTGACCTGTTTCCTCAAGGCCGCGCGGCCGACGGCCCTCGGCTACCCGGGCGGCCGGCTCGTCCACCGGACCTACGGCGCGGCCGGCGGGCCCGGCGACGCCCTCTCGCGCCTGGCGGCCCTGAACGAAGACAGCGGCGGCGACCCCGGCGACGCCTTGGCCGAGTTCGCCTACTCGGGCGCCGGGCGCCTCGTCGCCGAGACCCACAAAAGCGGCGGCTCCGCCGTCGCCCAACTCGACTACTACGGCGGCACGTGGGGCACCTATGCCGGGTGGGACCGCTTCGGCCGCGTCGTCGACCAGAAATGGCACCGCTCCGGCACCGTCCTCGACCGCCACGGCTACGGCTACGACGCCGCCTCCAACCGCACCTGGCGCGACAACGCCCTGGCGTCGGGGCAGGATTGGAAGTATACTTATGACGGCCTCGACCGCCTGACGCTCGCCGAGCGCGGCACGTTCTCGACGCCGCCCACGCTTGCGAGCACGAACTACAAGCAAGCCTTCGGCCTCGACGGCCTCGGCAACTGGGCCACGTTCAAGTGGGACCCGACCGGCTCGGCCGGGTGGACCGAACAGGCCCGCGACCATAACGCCGTGAACGAAATCGACGACGACGACAATCACGCCAACGCGCCCGGCAACACGATCACCGGCTCGGGCGCGGCCAACTGGCTCGACCCCACGCACGACGCGGCCGGCAACATGACCCAGGCCCCCGTCCCCGGCGCCGAGACGGCCCGCCATCACTACACCTGGGACGCGTGGAACCGCCTGGCGGCCGTGTATGCGGATGACGACGGCGAACCGGGCGCCCTGGTGGCCGAGTACCGCTACGACGGGCTCGGGCGGCGGACCGTGAAACTCGTCCCCGCGGGCGAGAACTGGGACCGGACGGACCTCTACTATAGCGCCGGGTGGCAGGCGCTCGAGGAACGCTTCGCCGCCGGCCAGGGCGACAAGGAGGCCGTGGCCACGATTCCCAAGGTCCAGTGGGTCTGGTCGCCGCGCTACATCGACGCCCCGGTGCTGAGGGACCGCGACACGGACGCGAACGGCACGCTGGACGAGCGGCTCTACTACTGCAACGACGCGAACATGAACGTCACGGCGCTCGTCGGCACGGACGGCGCCGTTGCCGAGCGCTACACGTATGACCCCTACGGCAAGGCGACGGTCCGCCACCCGACGACGTGGGCCGAGGTGGCCTGGGCGGACTCGAAGAAGAACGAGGTCCTGTTCTGCGGCTACCGCTTCGACAACGAAACGGGCCTCTACCACGTCCGCCGCCGGCCGTACCATCCGACGCTGGGGCGGTGGGGTTCGCGGGATCCGGACGATTATGTGGACGGGCTGAACGGCTATCAATTTGCCCGCGCCTCTCCCCCCGCGCGCCTTGATTCAACCGGGCTCTCTTCGCGTGGAAGCGGCCAAGCTGAGCAACGCGGCGGCGAGGATGCAACTGGTGGTGATGAGGAATGCGAGCCGCGATGTGGCCCGGGCGTGACAGACGAGGTCATCGCGGTATACGGGAAACTGAAGCAGAAGTGGAATTCATGGAGTATCGAGAAGCAACGGAAAGCATGTAAGGCAATCTTTAGCTCGGACCCCCTCCCCGAGAGAGCCCAGCCTGGCCAGAAGCCGCCGCCCACATGGCTCATGGCATGGGACATCGACAAGCTCTGGCGTGGGGGGAATTCGTGGATCAACCGTACTCCCTACTGCCCGCCCTGTGCCGTGCCACAAACGGGCGAGAAGAACTGCCGGGACACGGTTGAGGTGGACGGCAAGTGCTTCTACTCCGGGTCCGTCAACTACGTTCTCTGGGGCTGGATAAACCGGCTGTGCGGCCACCGGCAGCAGTTGGTGGAAGCACCCATAAAACTATATAAGGGCGGCATCGTGCCAGGCAGACCAAAGGCGCAGAACTTTGAGCCTTCGGTCGAATGGGCGCTAACAGGGTACTATGGGTGGCCCGACCTTGACATCGGGACTCCTGCTTCGGACCGCAAGCATTGCGCTGTTGGTTGTCCTGTGAACTATGGCGATGGTGCATTCCAGTTCTTTTGGGCGCCTCACGGCTGGAATTGATCCGGAGGGAGGGTCATGCTCTATACACGCGCTTTTGTGGGATTGCTGCTACTGGTGCTGGTTCTTGCCGTAGTCGCCGTCGTTCTATGCGGCGTCTTTGGGCGGGAAAACAGCGGCGGGCGCGCGGGGCTGGGCAGGGTGTCGATGGCAAAGGAACTTCAGCAAATCGAGAGCGAGGTGCTGCGCCAAATGCGTGCCCAAGAAGAGGCCTTCAACATCGAAGTCGCTGAGCATGTGGTTGCCGACATCAAGGCAGGGAGGCTGCCTGTAGCGAAGGATGGCCGCGCTGTTCTACCAGACGGCGCTGCCGGCCTTTCGGTTGATGGGGCGGTGTACGTAACACGCGCCAGTGACGGCGCTCAAGGTTGTCTGTTTCCTTCTTGGCTGGGCAAAGGGTCAAACTTAAGGGGGTACCTATATCTCGCCAAGCCATCCCGGGCGATGCTATGGCGCGATTCCTCCACCGGAGCCCTGGTATTCAGCGGCATTCTGCCAGTAACGGGTGCGCCCCCGAAGGTCGGAGAGGCACAGGTTGAGCAGAAACTCGGCCGTGGATGGCACCTCGTGTCGCGCACGTTGGATTGAGGGCCTCGAACGCCCTCGGCAACTGGGCCACCTTCAAGTGGGGCCCGACCGGCTCGGCCGGCTGGACCGAACAGACCCGCGACCATAACGCCGTGCACGAGATCGACGACGACAACCACGCGAACGCGCCCGGCAACACGATCACCGGCTCGGGCGCGGCCAACTGGCTCGACCCCA
>CAYNLG010000121.1:0-1909 GCA_964397995.1 uncultured Anaerolineales bacterium | reverse complement strand
ATGCGGATGACGACGGCGAACCGGGCGCCCTGGTGGCCGAGTACCGCTACGACGGCCTGGGGCGGCGGACCGTGAAACTCATCCCCTCGGGCCAGAACTGGGACCGGACCGACCTCTACTATAGCGCCGGGTGGCAGGCGCTTGAGGAACGCTTCGCCGCCGGCCAGGGCGACAAGGAGGCCGTGGCCACGACATTCAAGGTCCAGTGGGTCTGGTCGCCGCGCTACATCGACGCGCCGGTGCTCCGGTGGCGCGATGCCGACGCCGATCCTGGTCACGAGCGCCGAGCGCCGCTGCCGGATCGCGACCGAAGCCAACTTGGACGAGGGGAGGCCGTGCGGCCTGTACGGCAACCGGTTCGCGGCGGCTGACACCGCGTCGGTGGCGCGGGCCGTCACCATCCTGGAGCCGCCGACCGTCTCGCATATTCTGGCCGTCGAGGCGCCGTCTTTCGGCACCGGGCGCTACACGCTCGACCAGATTCGCTTCATCCTGAGGACGGCCTACAGCGGTTTCCTGGCCGTTCGGGCCGAGTCACGGCGCGTGGCTGAGGGGGCGTCGGACGTCTGCGTTCACACGGGCTTCTGGGGCGGCGGGGCCTATGGCGGGAACCGGGTGCTGATGACCGTGCTCCAGGTCCTCGCGGCCCGAATGGCCGGCTTGGACCGCCTTGTGTTCCACACGGTGGATGCCGACGGCACGAAGACCTATGAGGAGGGCCTGTCCGTCTTGGCCGACGACCTCGATGTCGGCGCGGGTCCTATGAAGACGGACGCCCTGATCCACAAGGTCGAGGCCATGGGCCTGAAGTGGGGCGTGGGCGATGGGAACTGAGGGCCGCTGTCAGTGCGCCGCACGCGCGCCTGCCACGTGAAGGCAGGCGCGATGCAGCGTTGACCCGGGTTGGGTCGGGGTCTATAGTGAGCGGTCAGGGCGGCCGGCGCTCGGGGCGGAGGGCCGGCCCGGACCCGGCCCGGGGGCCTGGGAGACCTGCCGCCATGCGACCCGCCGCGCGACCTGCTGCGCTACCTGCTGCGCTACCCGCGACCCGAACCCGCACCCGGCCCACCGTAAGGCCCACCGTGCGCCCTGCGACGCAACCCACCAAACGGCCTGCCATGCGACCCGCCACAGGGCCTGGTGCGCCATGGGCCGCATGCCCAGCCCGGCCGCGGTCCCGCCTTCTTCAGGCGGCGGCGGTTGTGGCGATCGTGGCGCTGGCGGTGGGGGCGCTCGCGTGGCCGGCGGGGGCGCAGTTCGGCCCGGCGCCGGTGTACCTGGAGCCGTCGACGCGGGAGACGGTGCGCCGGTCGGTCGAGCTGGTGGGCACAACGGAGCCGCGCCGCGAGAGCCTGGTCGGGGCGGAGGTCGCGGGGCGGGTCGACGCCGTCACGTTCGAGGAGGGGGACCGGGTGGAGGCCGGGGCGGTGCTCGCGCGGCTGCGGACGCGGCCGGCGGAGATCGACCTGGAGCGGACGCGGGCGGACCTGGCGGGGGCGCGGGCCGAGCTTGGGAAGCTGGAGGCGGGGTACCGGGCGGAGGAGATTCGCCAGGCGCGGGCGCGGCTGGCGTCGGCGGAGGCGGACCTGGAGCGTTGGCGGCTGGAATACGAGCGGACGAAGCAGCTCTTCGCGGAGAAGGCGAGCCCGCCGACCGAGATGGAGCGGGTGGAGGCGGCCTATCGTCAGGCGCGGGAGCAGGTGGCCGAGGCGCAGGCGCACGTGGACCTGGTGACGGCCGGGTACCGGCGGGAGGACGTCGAGGCGGCGCGGTCGCGGGTGGCGGCGCTGGAGGCGCAGGCGGCGGCGCTGGAGGACCGGCTGGAGCGGATGACGGTCCGGGCCCCGTTCACGGGGTACGTGACGGAGAAGCGGACGGAGGTGGGGGAGTGGGTCGGGCCGGGGGGGCC
>CAYNLG010000120.1:1685-7509 GCA_964397995.1 uncultured Anaerolineales bacterium | reverse complement strand
TCCGCCCCGGCCGGCGGCGCGGACGCCTCCGCCTCAACGCGGACCGGTGCCGCCAGCCCCGCCGCCACCACCGCCGCGGCGCCGGCGGCCACCACCACCGCCGCCACCGTCAGCACCCGTTTGCTTTGCCGTACCGTCATCCGGTCACCACTCGAACGTCGCACAGTCCAGAACCTCGGGCAGCGGAGCCTCGCGTGCCGCTTCGCCGGGGTCCTCGCTCTCCTCCCGTCCCTTGGACGCCGGCCGCGGCGGCGCGGTCGCGGCCACCGCCAGCGACGTGTACGTCCGCTGCGCCCCGCGGACCACGATCCATAGCCCATGGCACGTCGAGACGTCCGTCAGCCGGTCGCCCAGCCGGTTCGCGTCCCGGTCGTCGATATCGTCGCAGGCCTTCAGCATGGCCTCCAGCGGCCGGTACGGGCCGCTCTCGCGCTCGGCCAGCAGCCGCCCGACGACGGCGCGCCCGACGTCGCGGGCGCACGCCTGCATGACGACCTCGCGCGGCGCGCGGCGGATGTTGACCGTGCCGCTGCCCCAGCACGTGACCGCGGCCGCCAGCCCCGGCCGGCGGGCACTGCCGAGAAGCACCTCCGGCCCGGCCGCCTCGAAGACCTGGCCATAGCTGCCGAGGGGCGGCATCGCCTCCTCGGCGTCGGACAGGATCACTTCGGCGGCCAGCGGCCGCAGCGCGACCCGCGCCTCGCGCGGGCCGACGCGGCAAACCTCGCGGACGAGGCGGCGAACGAGGCTCTGGGCCTCCGCCCGGCCCGCCTGGCGCACCAGCGGGTTCACGTTCAGCTTCGCCTGCTCGTCCGTGACGACCAGCTCGACGCGAAGGCCCGCCAGGCGGAACCGCTCGCGGCGCTCGGGCCGCGGCGGGTGCCCGTGCGCGTCCGCCCCCGCCGGCGCGTCGCCGCGCTCCGCCGCCTCCAGCAACCGCTCCGTCCGCGGAAGGAACGTCTTCCGCAGGCTCGCGACGGCCCAGCGGCGCTGGAGGTCCTCGACGGCCTGCCGCGCCTCGACGGCGCCGACCAGGCTGCGGCGCGCCACGCCCGCGAGCGCAACGCCCGCCAGCAGCACGAGCACCAGCGCCAGGAGCAGCGCGAAGCCGGGTTGCCGCACGCGTCGCCTCATAGGGGCTCGTCCGTTCGGATGGTCACCAGCCGCTCGTACGTCGGGGCCTCTGTCGCCGGGTCGGTCCAGACGCGGAGCCACCACGGCACGTCGCGGGGCCGCGGCCGGCGGCGCGCCGCCGGCGCCTCGGTCGGCGCGACCGCCCCCCCGGCGCCGGGCGCACCGGAGGCGCCCGCCGTGGCAATAGCTGTATCGGCCGCCGGGGCGGTCGGCGCTTCGGATGTCTCCGCCGGGGCGCTCTCGGGGCCCCCCTCATACAGGTGCGGCGCGTACTTCAGGTAGTAGTGCAGGTGGTTGATGACCACGCCCTCGGGGCGCTCCGCGCCCTGCGGCGCGGGGGTCTCGGGCGTCGCCGGGTCGGCTGGCGGCGCGCGGGTCCCGGCGGCTGGCGCCCGGACGGCCCCCGCCGGCGCGGCTCCGGTGCCCGGGGCCGCCTCGGAGGCGGCATCCGCCCCGCCCGTCCGCGTCGCCTCGGCGGCCGTCGGCGCGGACGCCACCCCCCGCCTCGTCGCGGTGCTCCCGACGGCCTCCAGCGCGAACCGCACCACACCCGAGCACACCAGGTCCCGCTGCACGTGCCGGTTCGAGAGGACGTCCAGGGCGGCCTGGCGCCGCACGAGCCACGCGCGGCCCCCCACCTCCTCCACCGTGTACCGCACCCGGACCGGCCGATGCGTCCGCTCCCGCCGCGACCCGTCCAGCGCCCCGTAACCGGTCAGGACAAGCACGCCCGGGCGCGGCACATCGACGTCCATGGCGTGCTCCAGGTCCTCGCGCAGGAGCGACAGCCACGCGGCCAGGGCGTCGTCCTCGAAGGTCGCGTCGGCCTCCAGCGCGCGGGTCGGCTCCATCCCCGCCGCCCCGAGGTCGGCAATCACCGCCAGCACGCCGACCATCAGGACCGCCGTCAGGGCCGAGGCGGCCAGGAGTTCGATCAGGGTGAACCCGGGGGCGGGTCGCGTCACGGCCGCCCCCCTTCCGCGGCGGCGGACGCCTCGTCATCGGCGGCGCCCGCGTCCGCTTCCGGCGGCGGCAGGACCAGGTCCACGACCACCAACGGCGCCACCGCGCCGCCCCCCTCGGCCGCGCCCGCCGGGCGCAGCGCCACCCGGACGACCCGGGCCCCGAGGGCCTCGACCTCCGGGTTCGCGACCTCGCGCGTCTGCCAGGCGAACGGCGGCTCGGCCTCCTCCAGCGTGCCCGCCTCGCCCACCGGCACGCCCTCCGGCCGGGCCCACCAGCCGGCGATCAGGGCGTCCGCCTCCCGCACCGCCGACCGCGTGCGCACCGCCAGCGCCGCCTGGCGCGTGTGCCGCGCCTTGGCCAGCACCACGCCCACCAGGAGGGTGCCGAGGATGGCGATGGCGGCAACGACCTCAACGAGCGTCAGGCCGGCCCGCCGCCAACAGCGCGAGCAGGTTGTCGACGTCGGCTTCGTCATGGTTCAGGCTCACATGGCCGGTCAGGCCGGCAACGACGAGCCACGGCCCCGGGGCGTCGGCCCCGGCCGGGGTCTCGTCCCGGTCCGCCCGTACCAGCCGCAAGGCATAGCTGGCGCTCCGCCCGCCGGTCGAGTAGGCGATCTCGACGATGCCGGCGTCGCGCGTGGCGGCCGCGTCGGCCACCGCCACGCGGTCGATGCGGTACCCGGCGGGAACGTCCACCGGGTGGGACGTCTCGGCGCCCGGGCCGGCCGGGCCGCCCGGCGCCGGTGTCACACGCCAGAGGCGCTGGGCCTCCAGGTCGATGCGGAGCACGCTCGGTCGCCCCAGCCTCCGGGCCGCCATCCGGGCCAGGCAGTCGGCTTGGACGACGCGTCCGACGGCGTCGGCGCGGCCGGCGGCCTCGACGTTCTCGGCCAGGGACCACGCCACCGCCCCCGCCAGCAGGCCGAGGAGCAGCACCACGGCCATCAGTTCGATCAGGGTGAAGGCACGGGGGGGCACGGTCAGTCCTCCGCGGACTCGTTGCCAAGCTGCCAGGAGTAGACGTCGGCGTCGGCCCCCTCGCCGCCCTCCCGGTTGTCGGCCCCGAGGGTGTAGACCTCGAAGGGCCCCTCCTGGCCGGGCACGCTGTAGAGGTACGGCCGGCCCCAAGGGTCGTTACGGCTCTTGAGGGGCAGTGGGTCCAGGCCCTCGTCGGGCGTCGGGTACCGGCTGTGGGTCAGGTAGTGGGTCTCGACGGCGTCGACGATGGTGGCGATGTCGGACTTCGCGCGGTTCTGCTGCGCGGTCCGCATGTAGTCGCCCACCTTCAGGGCCACCGCCCCGGCCAGCAGGCCGAGGATGACGACCACCACCATGACCTCGATCAGCGAGAAGCCGCGCCGCCCGCTCCGCGTGGGTCGCTCAGAGCACATCGGATGCCTCCAGAATCGGCAGGATCGTCGCGAAGGCGATCGCCCCCACGATGATCGCCAGGAACACGGTCATGACCGGCTCCAGCAGCGCCGCCAGCCGGCCCGTCGCGATGGCCACCTGCGTATCGTACCCTTCGGCCAGGTCTTCCAGCATTTTTTCCAGCGTCCCCGACGCCTGGCCCACCGAGAAGACCTGGATGACCAGGGGCGGAAACGCGCGGGTCTTTTCGAGGGCGGCGGCGATGTCGCGGCCGGCGAAGACGGCCTGCTCGCACGCCTCCAGGGCCTCGCGCAGGGCCCCGTTGCGGACCGTCCGCTGGGCGATCCGCACCGCCCGCACGAACGGCACGTCGCTCGCCATCAGCGTCGCCATCACCATCGCCATCCGCGCGATCGCCTGCTTCCGGACCAAATCGCCGAAGACCGGGAGGCGGAGCACCAGCCGGTCCCACGCGAGGCGGCCCGCGTCGGTGCGGAGCGCCAGCGTCGCCCCCGTCGCGGCCGCGACGAGGCCCAGCCCCAGCGCCCACCCGTACCCCAGCAGGAAGTCGCTCACGGCCTTGACCACGACCGTCGCGCCCGGCAACGGCTTGCCGCTCTCCAGCAGCACCTCCAGCAGGTTCGGCACGACGTAGGTCATCATGAAGAGGCTGACGCCCACGGCCACCAGCAGCACGATGGCCGGGTACATCAGGGCCGACGCCACGCGGTTCCGCAGCGTCGCCGACCGGCGCCGGAAGGCCACCAGCCGCGCGAGCACCGTGTCCAGCGTCCCCGCGCTCTCGCCCACCTCGACGATGTTCAGGCACAGGGCGTCGAACAGTTCCGGCTGCAGGGCCATCGCCTCGGCCAGCCCCCCCCCGGCGGCCACGTGGTCCCGCAGCAGCAGGATCGACTGCTTGAAGCGACCGGTGTGCTGGCGGCAGATGGTGTCGAGCGCCTCGAGCAGCGGGATGCCCGCGGCCGCCAGCGTCGCCAGCTCCTGCAGCAGGCCCGTCACCTTGCCGGCCTGGCGCCCCGCGAGGTATCGGGCGTACCACGGCAGGCCCCGCCCGGGCTTCTGGGCCACCACGTCGCGGACCGTCAGGCCCTGGGCCCGCAGCCGGTCCCGCGCCTGGCGGGCCGAGTCGGCCACGATCGTCCCGCGCACGGGCGCCCCGCGGCTCCCGTCTTCGCCGGTCGCGGTGTAGGCGTAAACGGCCATCAGAAGGCGGCCCTCACACTGACCCGCATGACCTCTTCGAGCGTCGTCTGGCCCGAGGCGACCTTCAGCAGGCCGTCTTCGCACAGGCTGTGCATACCGGCGCGGCGAGCGGCGGCGTCGATCTCGGAGGCCGTCGACCGGGCCTGGATCAGACGCCGCACCTCGTCGTCCACCGTCAGCAGTTCGAAGCAGCCCGCGCGGCCGTGGTAGCCGGTGCCGCGGCAGGCCTCGCACCCCGCGCCCTTGCGGAACCGGGCCCGCTCCTCGGGCGTCGGCTCGTAGTGCAGCGTCTGGAGCCGCCCGGCGTCCGGCGCGTCCAGCCGGGCACACGCCGGGCACACCCGCCGCACCAACCGCTGGGCCAGCACCCCCACCAGCGAGCTCCCCACCAGGTACGGTTCGATGCCGAGGTCCAGCAGGCGCGTGACGGCGCTGGCGGCATCGTTGGTGTGCAGGGTGCTGAAGACCAGGTGCCCCGTCAGGGCCGACTGGATGGCCATCACCGCCGTCTCGCGGTCGCGGATCTCGCCCACCATGATGATGTCCGGGTCCTGCCGGAGCACGCTCCGCAGGCCCGTCGCGAACGTCATCCCCTTCTTCTCGCTGATCTGGATCTGGCTGATGCCGTCCAGCTGGTACTCGATCGGGTCCTCCAGGGTGATGATGTTCCGCTCGGTGGAGTTGATGCGGCCGAGGGCGGCATAAAGGGTCGTGGTCTTGCCGGAGCCGGTCGGGCCCGTCACGAGGATCAGCCCGTGCTCGACCCCGATCACGTCGGCGAACCGGTTCAGGGTACCGGCATCCATGCCCAGCTCCCCGAGGGTGTACAGGCGGACGCTCTTGTCGAGCAGGCGGATGACCACGCGCTCCCCGTGGCTCGCGGGCACGGTCGAGACCCGCAGGTCGATGACGCGGTCGCCCACCTGGACGGTGGCGCGGCCGTCCTGGGGGAGGCGTTTCTCGGCGATGTTCATCCGGGCCATGACCTTGACGCGGCTGACGACCTCGTCCTGGACGCCGGCCGGCAGGTCGAAGACGTCGAACAGGACGCCGTCGATCCGCAGCCGGACAATCAGCCGGTCCTCATAGGGCTGGATGTGGACGTCGGAGGCCTCCTGCTGGACCGC
>CAYNLG010000120.1:0-1675 GCA_964397995.1 uncultured Anaerolineales bacterium | reverse complement strand
GAGCTTGATGACGGGGGCGCGGCTGGAGACGTTGAGGAGGTCTTCCTGGGCCTCCAGGTCCTTGACCTCGTCGATGACGGCGTCGCGGTCGAGCTTCTCGACGAACTCCCGGGCGGCGCCGGTCTGTTGGCCGTAGGCCTGGTTGATGGCGGCGGCAAGTTGCTGCGGGTCGGCCGCCCGCGGCGCCACGGCCGTGCCGAGCCAGCGGCGGAGGACGTCGCAGGTGCCGTGGTCGGCGGGGTCGGCCATCGCCAGGCGCAGGGGCCCGGCGTCGGACGCCAGGCCCAGGACCTTCTTGAAGCGGGCGAAGCCGATGGGCACGCGCTTGACGAAGGCCGCCGAGGGGTGGGCGTCGGCCAGGTCGACGCGCAGCGCCGCCCCGGCCTCGGCCGCGCGGGCTTCAGCCGCGCCGCCGGCCGCGTCGGGCCGCACGTCGGAATCGGTCGGGCGGATCATGGCACCACGGACGTCAGTGAATCTCCACGGGTTCGCTGGACGGGTAATCGGGCTCCAGGTCGGCCTCCATGGCCGCCGTCCGCGACAGGACCTTCAGGTCCTCGAACCGATCGTGGCGCAGGATCCGCGCGTGGATGAACACGAAGAGGGTCATTTGGCGGGTCCGCTCATCCCGGTTCGAAAAGAGCAGCTCCAGCACCGGGATGCTCCCGAGGAAAGGCACGCGGTCGATCGACTCCTGGATGTCGTCCCGCGTCAGACCGCCCACCACGATCGTGTGTCCGTCGGGGATGGTGGCCTCACTCGTCAGCGAGTTCGTCTCGCGCGAGGGCGGCAGGACGTCGGTCCCGTCGTCGTTGAAACTGCTCAGGGTGATCTCGTATTCCAGCTTCAGGTGGTCGCCCTCGCTGATCTGCGGCGTAATGGTGATCTTGGTGCCGGCCGTCGAGTACCCCGCGAAGCTCTCGGTGGTCGTGCCGGAGGTGAAGGCGTTGATGCTCGAGAACGGCTCCTCGATCTCGCTCAGGAGGACGCCCGTCGCGTTGTCGTTGATCAGCACACTCGGCCGCGCCACCACCTTCGCCCGGTCGTCCTCCTTCAGGGCGTTGATGACGAAGTCGGCCGTGTCCGCCCCGAGCAGCGCCCCGTTGAAGCCCGTCCCCGGGTTCAGGGCGACGGCCCCGGCGGCCGGGTCGCGCGTCGTCAGGCCGAACTGGCTGAACAGGAGCAGGTTGCCGTCGTCGGTGTCCTTGTCGCCCATCAGTTCGACGCCCAGCTCGAAACCGTCGGTGGTGTCGAGCGTGACGATGGTGGCCTCGACGAGGACCTGGGGCCGGCGGACGTCGAGCCGCCGGATCAGCTTCTCGTAGACCGGGTGCACGGCCGGGCGGGCGATGACGATGATCGTGTTGGAGGCCTCGTCGGCCATGACGCGGGCGCCCTCGAGGCTCACGCCCCCCTCGGCCGCCGGTCCCGCCCCGCGCGCCGTGGCCAGCACGTCCGCCGCCGTCCGGTTCGCGTCCGCCTGGGTCGGCCCGCGGCTGACGTACTCGACCTTCGCGGGGCCGCCCGTCTCGACCGAAACGCCGTCGATGACGACGTCCGCGAGGCCCGCGTCGCCCTCGATGCTCTGGAGCGTGGCCAGCACGTCGGCGGCCTTGGCGTTCTCCAGCTTGTAGAACCGGATCGGGCTCTGGGCCTCGGGCACGGGCCGGTCCAT
>CAYNLG010000119.1:0-7513 GCA_964397995.1 uncultured Anaerolineales bacterium | reverse complement strand
CAACAACGCGACCGAGCGGAGCCTGGTCGTGCTGGACGAGGTGGGGCGCGGCACGAGCACGTTCGACGGGGTGGCCCTGGCGTGGGCGGCCACGGAGCACCTCGCGGAGCGGACACGCTGCCGCACCCTCTTCGCCACCCATTACCACGAGCTCACCGAGTTGGAGGACGTCCTGCAGGGCGTCGCGAACTTCAACGTCGCCGTCCGCGAGTGGCAGGACGAGGTCGTCTTCCTGCACAAGATCGTCCCGGGCGGCACCGACAAGAGCTACGGCGTGCACGTCGCGCGCTTGGCCGGTGTGCCGCGCGAGGTGGTGGACCGGGCGCGGCACCTGCTGGGGGAGCTGGAGGCGGCGCACGTGGACGCGGAGGGGCGGCCGAAGATCGCCGCCCGCGCGGCCGCGGACGACGGCGGGCCCCGGGCGGTCCAGCTGACCCTGTTCGGCGGGCCGGAGGCGGCCCTGGCCGACGCGGTGCGGCGGCTGGACCTGGACCGCATGACGCCAATCGAGGCCCTGAACACGCTGCGCGAACTGAAGGAGGGCCTGTGAACCGGCCGGGAAAGACGTGCGACGTGCGATGGGGCGTGTGGCTGGCGGCGGTGGGGGTTCTGCTTGCGCCAGGAGCGGCCCGGGCGGCGCCGGCGCTCGACCTGGAGCGGACGACCGTCTGCGGCTCGACCCTCCTCTATGAGAAGGCCCTCGCCGGCGCGGTGCCGCACCTGCGGGAGCAATACGCGGCGTTCCTGGCGGCGGACGGGCCGGCGCTGGCCCGGATCGACGCCCTGCGGGCCGGGGCCGACCGGCTTCTGGCGGACGTCAACCGGCTCCTGGGTGCCGAGCCCGACGCCGAGGCGGCCGCCCTCCAGCGACGGATCCTCCTCGCGGGGCTCCAGCCGCCCGTCCGCTGGGGCGACGACGCCGGCCGTGTCACCTTCCACCTTGTCCGGGCGGCCACCATCAAGGACCACATGCGCCGGGGCGGAGCGCTGCCGAACTGCACCTACGACGCCGCCACCGACACCGTCTCCTTCGGCCTCCACATCGAGACCACCGGCCAGGCTCCGGACGGGCCCGTGGACCTGCTCATCCCGGTCGGGCTGCGCGGGCGCGACGCCGCCCCCTCCATCGACGGCCTCTTCGAGGCGCTGGAGCAGATGCGGCCGCACCCGGGGGTCGCGACCCACGAACTGGTGGAGCACACGATCCTGAACGTGCGGCTGCGTGCCCGGGCGCCGCACGTCCGGTGGTTCAGCGGCGGGATGGCCCGTGCCATGACGGTGCGGCTGCTGGAGACGCGGCTCGGGCGGGAGGCGGCCGACGCCTTTGCCACGGGCCACGACCCGGCCCCGCATGCCGCCCTGGAGCGCGACTGCAACCTGCGGTGGTGGCTGAGCGAGGACCTTGAGGTGGAGACGCCCTTCGAGGCCGAGGACGCCCTTCACCGCGCCCGGGTCGCCTTTGCGACGCGCGAGGCGGCGCACCTGCTCGACGTCGGCGGGGCCACGGTCGTCGACCGCGTTGCCGACCGCCTCGGGCCGGGGCCGCTCGAGGACGCCGAAACTCTGCTCGACGTCCTCCGGACCGTGACGGGCGAGGATATGCGGGCGCGGCTGGCGCGGTACCAGGGCTTCGAGACTCGCGAGGCGGGCCTGAAGCGGTACCGGGCGGCCATGGCGGCGGCGCTGGTCGAGGACGACTACGCGGCGGCGCTCGCGGCGCTGCTGCGCGTCCGCGAACTCGAGGCCGACCTGTGGCCGCACTACCGCCAGGTCGCGTGGTACCTGCTGAAGCTGGGGCGGCCGGAGCTGGGCCTGCGGGCCCTCGGGGGCGGGGCGGCGGCGGCGCGGAACCGGGCGATGGACGGGCGGCTGCTGGGGATGCGGGCCGAGACGTGCGACTTTGCGCTGCGGGCGGGGCGCCCGGCGCTGGCCGACGACGTGGCCGAGACCGTGCTCGCGGACGAGCCGTACTTCCTGCCGGCCCTGGCGGTGCGGATGGACCGCCTTCGCCGCGACGGCACGCTCCGCGAGGCCGCCGGCATCGCCGTTCTCATCCTGAAGACGGCGCCGGTGTCGTCGCTGCACCTGAGGCGCCCGGCGGAGCGGGCGCTCGCGGCGGCCCGCGAGGCGGCGCGCGCCGAGGCGGCCGAGGCGCCCACGCCCTGACCGGCCCGCGGCCCCGCGTTTTCGTTGACACGCCGGGGCGCACGCCGCAGAATACACGGCATCGGTCGCCGGCCCCGCCGGCGGCGCGGCCCGAGTGGCACCGAACCCGGACGGAGGATGCCATGGCATCGAACGAGTTCTTCTCGACCCGCGAGGTCGACGGTGTGCAGGTCGTCGTGTTTCAGCAGGCCCAGATCCTGGACGCGGTGGCCATCGAGCGGATGACGGCGGCCCTGAAGGACTTCATCGACCAGGCCAAGACCGACCGGTTCCTGTTCGACTTCTCGCACGTCACGTACCTGTCATCGAGCGCCCTGGGGATGCTGGTGAGCCTGCAACGGCGGGTGGCCCAACAGGGGGGCCAGCTTCGCCTCGCGGGCATCCACGACGACATCATGGAAGTCTTTCAAATCACGAAGCTCGACACAGTATTCGACATCTACAATAACCGCAACGCCGCGCTCGAGGCCTGGAACGCCTAGGCCGTGTCTGACCCACCGGGCGCCGGCCGGGCAAGGGGGGGCATGGCCTCCGACTGGACCATCCGGGGCGGCCGGCTTCTTGACGCCGGCGGCGCTCGCCGGGCCGACCTGGCCCTTTCGGGCGGCCGCATCGTCCGCATCGCCCCCGACCTGCCCCCGGCCGAGCACGATCTCGACGCGACGGGCCTCGCCGTTGCCCCCGGCTTCATCGACATCCACTGCCACAGCGAACTGGCGGCCTTCGTCTATCCGCGGGCCGAGAGCAAGGTCTTGGCCGGGGTGACGACCGACGTCTCGGGCAACTGCGGGGCGAGCCCGTTCCCGCTGGCCGGCGAGTTCCTGGAGCGCCGCCGCGCCGAGTGGGCGCCCCACGGTCTCGACCTCGACTGGACCACCGCCGCCGGCTACTTCGCGCGGGCCGAGGCCGCGCCCTCCAGCGTCAACCGGGCGCTGCTGGCGGGCCACGGGGCGATCCGCGCCGCGGTCGTCGGCTACGCCGGCCGCCCGGCCACGGCCGACGAGCGGGCGGCCATGCGGCGGCACGTGGAGGTGGCCATGGAGGCCGGGGCCTTCGGCCTCTCCTCCGGCCTCATCTACCCGCCGGGCGCTGCCGCCGACGTCGAGGAACTGGCGGACCTGGCGGCGGTGGTGGCCCGGGCGGGCGGCTACTACACGAGCCACATCCGCGACGAGGGCGACCGGCTCCTGGAGGCGGTCGAGGAGTTCCTCGCGGTGCTCCGGACCTCCGGGGCCCGGGGCCAGCTCAGCCACCTGAAGGCCAGCGGCGTCCGCAACTGGCCCAAGGCGGCCGAGGCGATCGCCCGGCTCCGCGCCGCCCGCGACGAGGGCCTGGCCGTCACGGCCGACCGGTATCCGTACACGGCCAGCATGACGGACCTGGACGCGCTCGTGCTTCCGAACCGGGCGTTCGACGGCGGCCGCGAGGCCGAGCTCGCGCGCTTGCGCGACCCGGCGACGCGCCGCGTACTCATTTCCGAGATCGAGGCGAAGCACCCGGAGCCGGACTACGCGGACCGCATCCTGATTGCCGCCGTCGGGCCGGACGGCGGGGCGGACGGGGGCGGCCCGGACCCGTCGGGGATGCGGCTGGCGGCGTATGCACGGGAGGTGGGGCGGCCGCCGCTGGAGGCGGCCTTCGACCTGATCGTCGCCCGCGACGCCCAGGTCACGGCCACGTACTTCTCGATGAGCGAGAAGAACCTGCGGAGGCTCCTGGCCGAGCCGTTCGTGGCGGTCGGCTCGGACGCCGGGCTGCGCGACCTGCCCGAGCCGGGGTCGGTGCCGCGCGGCCGGCCGCACCCCCGGGCCTACGGGACGGCCGGCCGGTTCCTCGGGACGTACGTGCGCGACGAGGGCCTGATGGACTGGCCGGAGGCGATCCGGCGGCTGACGGCGCTGCCGGCGGAGGTGCTGGGCCTCGCCGGCCGGGGGTGGCTGGCCGAGAGGGCGTGGGCGGACCTGGTGGTCTTCGACCCGGCGCGGATTGCCGACCGGGCGACGTACGACGTCCCGTGGGCGACGCCGGCGGGCATCGAACACGTCTTCGTCAACGGCGAGCGCGTCGTCGCCGCCGGGGCGCACACGGGCGCGACCCCGGGCCGCGTCCTGCGGCGGACGGCGCCATGACCGGCCCCGCGAGCCCGGCCCCGTGGCGGTACCAGCCGATGGTGCCCGTGGCGGGGGCGGTCATCGCGGGGATTTTGGCGGCGGACGCGGCCGGGGGCGGACCCTCGGTCTGGGCGGCGCTCGCGGCCGCGGCCGGCGGGGCGTGGCTGGTGCTTCACGTGCGGCGCGGCCGGGGCGGCGACCGTTTCGGCGCGGGCACGGCCCTGGTGCTCGCGATGCTGGCGGCCGTGGCGGCCGCGCGGTATGCCGACGCGACGCGGCCCGGGCCGCGCGACGTCGCGCGCCTGGCCGCCGCCGGGCCGCGCATCGTCACCCTCGAGGGCATCGTGATCCGGTCGCCGCGCCGCTACCCGCCCCCCGCCGACGTCTTCCTGCCGACGCTCCCGTACTACGAGCGGACGTCGGTCCGGCTGCGGGCCGAGCGGGCGGACGTCGGCGGCCGCGCGGTACCCCTGACGGGCACGGTCAGCCTGACGGTCCGGGGGCCGATGCCGGCCGACGCCGGCGGCGGGCCGCCGGTGCGGCTGGGGGACCGCGTGCGGGTCGTCGGCATCGTCCGGGGCTTCCTGCCTCCCGCGAACCCGGGGGCGTTCGACGTCGGCCGGTACCTCGCGCGGCAGGGGGTGGGGGCGTCGATGCGGACGGACCACTGGGAGGCCGTCCGCGTGACGCGGCGCGGGGCCGAGCCGGTGCTGGCGGCCGTCGGGGCGGTCCGCCGGTGGGGCCTGGCGCGGCTGGACCGCATCCCGAGCGCCGAGGGCCGCGCGGTCGTCTCGGCCGTCATGTTCGGCCGCCGCGACCTCGTGGCCCTCGGCGACGAAGACGGCGACGCCCAGGCCACGCCCATCCAGGAGGCGTTCCTGGCGAGCGGCACGGGGCACTACCTGGCCGTCTCGGGCCTGCACGTCGGGCTCGTCGCGGGCGTGGTGCTGGCGCTGGCGCGGCTCCTTGGGCTGGGGCGGCGACCGACGGCGGTGGCGGTGGCGGCTGTGGTGCTCGTCTATGCCCTGATGACCGAACTCAAGCCCTCGGTCCTGCGGGCCGCCATCCTGGTCTGGGTCCTCTGTGCGGGGTGGATGACGGCGCGGCAGCCGCTGCGCCTGAACAGCCTGGCGACGGCGGCGGTGATCGTGTTGTTGGTGCGGCCGGCGGACCTCTTTTCGCTGGGGTTCCAGATGTCGTTCGGCGTGGTGCTCGCGCTGGTCTGGCTCGTGCCGAAGCTGGAGACGTCGGTCTTCCGGGCCGACCCGGAGGCCGAGCGCCTCATGGACGCCGCCGGCGGCCGCGGGTATGTCCTGCTGCGGTGGGCGCGGCGGACGGCGGCGATTACGCTGGCGGCGTCGCTGGTAAGCGTGCCGCTGATCGCCCACACCACGCACCTGGTGGCGTGGCTGGCTCCCGTCGCGAGCGTGCTGCTCGCGCCGCTGGTCTTCGTCATGCTCGCGGGCGGCATGGCCCTGGTGGCCGTCGGCTGGGTCTCGGGGCACGTGGCGGACGTGGTGGCGGCGGTGCCGGACGGAGCGGCCCGGGCGGTGGCCGGCGTCGTGCGGGGGCTGGCGGCCGTGCCGGGCGGGCACTTCCACGTGGCCGACTTCGGGGCCGCCTGGCTTGTGGTCCTCTATGCGCTGCTGGCGGCCTGGGTCGCGCGCGAGCGGCTGGGGGTCCCGAAGCGGCGGCTGACGGTGGCGGCGCTGGTGGCGGCGGCGGGGTTCGTCTGGACGACCGGCCACCGCCCGCCGCGCCACGTGCGGGCGACCGTCGTCGCCGTCGGCAGCGGCCTCGCGACGCTCCTGGAGACCCCCAGCGGCCACACGCTGCTCTACGACTGCGGCTCGCCGACGGCGCACGCGGGGGCGGCGGAGGCCGCCATCGCGCCGGCGCTCTGGGCCCGCGGGGTCGAGCGCCTCGACGCCGCCGTCATCAGCCACCCCCACTTCGACCACTTCAAGGACCTGCTGCCGATCGCCGACCGTTTCGGCCTGCGCCGGGTGTACGTGCCGCCGACGTTCCTGCGGCGGGGGCTGTCGGTCGATGACGCGGTGGTGGCGGCGCTGCGGGAGCGCGGCATCGAGGTGACGTTCATGGGTTCGGGCGACCGGCTGGCCGGCGCGGGCGACACGGCCCTCCGCTGCGTGTGGCCGCGCGGCCGCGCCTCGCGGACCGAGTGCATCAACGACGGGTCGCTGGTGCTGGACGTGGCGGACGCGGGGGGCACGCGGCTGCTGCTGACCGGCGACATCGAGCCGCCGGCGATGCGGGGCCTCGTGCGGGCGGCGCCGGACCTGCGGGCGGACGTCTTCCTGTGGCCTCACCACGGCGCGGCGCCCGAGGCCACGGCCGACCTGGCGGCCGCGCTGGAGGCGGAGCTGGCCATTATCTCGTCCGGCCGGCGGGCGAGCGGGACGGCGGCGACGGCGTGGCTGGAGGAGCGCGGCGTGCGGTGCCTGAACACGGCGGACGTCGGCGCGGTGACGGTGACGCTCGCCCCCGACGGGCCGCGCGCCCGGACCGTCATCCCCCCGAGCCGGTGAGGACGAGGTCGTCGGCGTGGATGACCTCGTCGTAGGGGCAGCCGCCGAGGACCTGGGCGACCTGGTCGGTGCGGAGGCCCTTGATGCGGGCGAGGTCGCGGGCGGGGTAGTTGGTCATGCCCTGGGCGATCTCGCGGCCGTCGGGGTCGGCCACGATGACGACGTCGCCGGCCTCGAAGCGGCCCTCGACCGCGGTGACGCCGATGGCCAGGAGGCTCTTGCGGGCGGTGACGGCCCGGGCGGCGCCGGCATCGACGCGGAGCGTCCCGCGGGGCGCCCGCGTCAGACCGATCCACCGCCGCCGCGCGCTCACCTTGCCCGTCGTCGGCAGGAACAGGGTCCCGACCGGTTTGCCCGCGAGGAGGTCGGTCAGGACGTCCGGCCGGCGTCCGTCGGCGATGGCGGCCATCTCGCCGGCGGCCAGAACGTTCGCCACGGCCTCCAGCTTCGACGCCATGCCGCCTGTCCCGAGGGCGGACCGCGATCCGTCGACCGACGCGGCGGCGGTTTCGAGGTCGTCGACCACGTCGTAGCGGTCGGTCCGGGCGGCGTCGCGGTAGAGGCCGTCGACGGTCGTCAGCAGCACCAGCAGGTCGGCGCTCAGGAGATTCGTGACCATGGCGGCCAGGAGGTCGTTGTCGCCGAAACGGATCTCGTCCACGCTGACGGTGTCGTTCTCGTTGATGA
>CAYNLG010000118.1:0-7672 GCA_964397995.1 uncultured Anaerolineales bacterium | reverse complement strand
ACTACTTCTTCCTCAAAATCCGACAGGCATTCCCCGGTGTTGGGTCATGAACCATATGTACCGGGTGTTCCCTCCCGAATGACCCCTCCCGTGTCTTCGTACCCCTGTTCCATATTCGGATCATATAACCCGTTTGGATCCGCTTGGGCCACGGCGTTCAAGAATGCACAGTACTGGCCGGCCGTCACTTCGTACTTACCGATGCGGTACTGGTAGTCCACGCCCCCGCAGATGCGGTCCGGGCCCGCGCCGCCGTAACTCTCGCCCGACCATTCGCCGGGGTTGCCCAAGTTACCCACTGGAACGGTTTCGACGGTCACTTCCGCCTGGGCCATAGCCGGGAGACCCATCAGGCAGGCGAGTATCAGCAATAGCATGAGCGGCCGCCCGCCGCGTCGCCTTCTCATCGCGAGGCCGAGCCCGCCCACGGCCAGGAGGACGAGCGTGGCGGGTTCGGGCACGGCCTCCAGCGTCAGGCTCCCTGGCCCCGCCACGTCGCCGTACCGAAGCTCAAACGAGATGCCGAGGCCCGTGAACCAGGAATCCACCGACACGTCCCCGAACACCCCGTCCAGCCCGGACGCCCAGGTCATCACCACGAACTCGTCCCCGACCGCCGGCACGAACTGGTTCCAAGACGCAACCGCCAACGTCGGTTCCCCGACAAGCAGGATCGTGCCCGCATCGTTGATCTGGTCGTGGTTGTCGTCACCGAAGCCGGGCAGCAGGCCCCCCAGTTCGATCTGGACGGTGCCGCCGAAGCCCTGGTTCGTACCGTCGGAGATGGCCGGACTCTCCCCCGGCGCGAAGGTTCCCAGGATCAGCGTGTTCTCGAACGTCCCCTTGCCAGTCACGGTCCAGTCAGCGCCAAAGATGAGCCGTTCGGACACGGCCGGCCCATCGCCGACGACGTGGCCGTGGTTCTTGACGTGACCATTGACCTGACCACGGCCTACCAGGTTCTTTCCCTGCTCCAGGAGGAAGTGGGCGTGGGCATCTTCGGGGTCAGCCGCGCCGGCCGTGAGCGTCCCCCCCGTGACCCCGTCTCCCAGCTCTGTCAGAGACCCGAGAACCACTTCGTTGGCGTCCAGTACGGACAGCGTGTGCGGTCCGGTAAAGAGACGTCCATCGGAGAAGAACCCATCGAGCGCCGAGGCATCCCCCACCTGAAGGTCTCCCCCCTGCACAACCAGCGTCGAACCGGTGCCGGCTGAGACGGGACCATCGAGCGTGCCGTACCCGATCAAGCCGTCGGCCGCTTCCATCGCGACGCCCCGGGCGGCTCGCAGCGTGCCCCCGGCGAGGGTCGTCAGCCCTCCGAGCCCGGAGAACCCGAGGCTCTTGAGCGTGACCGTCTGATCTCCCACATGGAGTTCACCGTCTGTGCGGAAACCGTTCAGCTTGGAGGCGTCCCCAAGCTCCAGGGCGCCGCTCGCGGTGATGGCCGAGCCGGCTTCGCCAACCACGGGCGCATCGAGGACCCCGTGGTCCTGCATCGCCCCCCGCACGCGCACGGCCGGGCCGTCCGAGACCGTCACCCGGCCCCCGTGGAGTTGCCAGGCGCCGACGCCGTTCAGGTCCATCGTCTGGGCCGCGAGGACCGCCCCCTGCGCCAACTGCAGTGCCCCCACGTCCCCAAACTGAACGGTGTCGGCTGTCACCGAGACACCATCGCCTACGCAGACCGAGACCGCACTGGCCAGCCGCATGGAGCCCGCACTGACGTCGGCCCCAAAGAGCACCGTCCCCGAGTGGTCGAACGTCGCGTGCCCCGTGGTCTCGATCGCGCCGCCGGTGTTGTCGAAATCCACCCCACTTGTGCTGAGATCGCCACCCCCCATCTGGAGGGCGGCATTGATGTCCACGTTGCCACCGCCCACTGGGGTCCACATCGCCGTCATGGCGTTGTCGGCAACCAGTGTGAGCGCCACGGCGTCGCCACCCGGGTTGCTGTCGTAGACGCGGCCGTTGAGGGTCAGGTCGTTGGTGGCCCGCAGCGTCAATCTCTTTGTACCGGTCCCGTCGTAGTCGAGGGGCACGTTGACAGTGAGGTCCCCGGGTTGCTCGTTCCCGCCACCCGCCGCCGTCCGGACGCTGGCGGCTCCGTCTAGCAATGCGGAGAGGAGGTCCGCGACATCCAGCGAGGCCGACGCGCTCGTCGAGTAGAAGTCGGGCGAGCCCTTCACCTCCACGGTCGGGCCCCCGATAGTCAGGTCGTTCCCACCGGTCACCTCCCGCATGTCCAAGCCGGTGATGCGCCAGCCCTCCCGGTTGCCCGCCGGGTTCGTACCCAAGCCAACGATGGTGCCATCGTTGGCAATGTCCCTCGCGTGAATCAGCGACCAGCCCGCCATGTCGAGGCCCGAGGCCTCTAGCAGCATCCGCAGGTCCTGCATCCCTGTGGATTCATGCCAAACGAAAGCCGGTGCATTGCCTCCGACGTCTCCCCCCACAACCGTCGCGTTGTCACCGCCCACCGCAAAGGGACGACTCATCCCACCCCACGCCCCGAGACCAACCATGCCCGTCGCTTCGGTCCAGTAGAACGCCTCGCCGCGCGACAGCTCGCTGGCACTCCAACCGACCACGGCGGAGCCGTCAGGCGACACGCCGTAGGCCTCGCTGCCATGGCCACCGTCAAGGAAGCCCAATCCCACCGTACTGCCATTCTCCCACCGGTATGCCTCATTTTTCTCGGCCGCGTTAAGGGTATAACCCACCACCACGGTGCCGTCATCGGATACGGCATACGCGTGTCTAGCGCAGTCAGACGTCGTGGTCCCGCCCGTCAGACCCGCGATCCGTTGCATACCCCCGCTCTGGGTCCAGATGAACGCGTTGCCTATGGAGTTGCCACTGCTTGGGTCACTGTAGGTAGCGCTCCCCACGATGGCCGACCCGTCGAAAGAAGCGTCATATGCATTTCCTCCTGCCATGTCTGTTCCAGGCCAGACGAAGTAGCGGATCGGCGTGCCGCTGGTTCCCCAGACACAGGCGGTTTTACTGCTCCACAAGGGATTGTAGGCATTCCCTACAACGTAGGCACCATCGCCCGATATGCCCTCCGCATAGCACGACTGGTCGGCAAAGTGATCCTCAAGCTCCATCATGCCACCTTCGGCCGTCCAGCGGTAGGCGTAGTACCATCCGCTGACAAGGCTACTTCCGGTTGCCGTGTTGCCATCGGCCGAGACGGCGTAGGTGCTGGACCAGGGTTCGTAATCTGGACCAGGAGGCAGCCACCCGATGCCCTCGAAGGCGACTTCCCCGTGAGCAGTCGGGACCATGAGACCGGACGAGAGCAGCAGTGCAGCAACCAGGCATGGAATGCGGCAAATCACGGCGTCCCTCTCTTTCCCCGGCGTGGCCGGGTCTCTCCCCTGGACCGCCCCGCGGCCGCGCGCCCCCTGGCGCACAGCATCCGCGCAGCGCTATCGCATGGCCCTTCCGTCAGGCGGGCCGCTATCCCCGAATAGACACGGGGCCGGGACCGCCTGCAGGCAGGCGGCCTCGGCCCCGAGTGCGTTCACGTCCCCACTAACGCTGAAAGTGTACACCAAGAATCGTCACAAGTCAAATCAGATGCTGCCCGAACGTGAGCCCGCCTGCTCTGACGCGCCCGCGACGGGCTGCGTGCGGCGAGAACCTGCGTTTCCACGCGGCGTTTTGCATTGAGCCGTTCAGGTCCGCGTGGTATGCTCCCAACATGCCTCGGCCGGGCGCCGGGGTCGTGGCCGGGTGGACGGCAGCCGGCGAGGGTGTCCCATGCCAGGTCAAGTCGTTATTGAGAACCCGGTCATCAACTCCCCGTTCGAGCCGCCGGCAACGGGACATCGTCCGGGAGCATAGCCTCAACCGGTACCTGGCCGCACGCGCCGAGACACTCCACGCACGCGGCGCTCGGGGGCAAGGCATGACAGACATCGCCATCCTGGAGCAGGTTGCGGAGGCCTTCGAGGCGCTGCGCAAGGTCTGTGACGAGGCTGCCATGCCAGGGTCTCCGGGCACGCGGTCGCCACGCCAGCTTGCCGAGGCCGTGCGCACGCGGACCGAAGCCGTCCGGGTCGCGTTCGGCCTCGCGGCGGACCACCTGGAACGGCTCGACGCGTGCAGGCGGGAGTACGGCTGCAGCCATGAGGCCCGGGCCATCCTCGAGGCGGTTGAGGAGTGGGCCGCTCGGACTGAGGGGTCGGACCCGTACACCATGGAAGGCCACTTCGCCTCGGAGTTCCGGGAGGTGGGCCGTGCGGCGCGGGGCAGCCACCCGTGGCTGGACCAGCTTGAGTCCTGGACTGAGCAGGTGCGGAGCGCGTCCACCGAGGCCGCACCCGAAGCGCCGCCGCGGCCCGCCCCACAGCCGGCCGCGGAGACCTCGCCCAAGCCCGCACCGGCGCCGGCGTCCGGAGAGGCCGACCCCGTGGACTCCAAGAACGGCCATCGCGAGATCGAGGCGTTGGCCTGCCGGACACCCCCACTCAACACGGAGTCCGGCGACTGGATCAAACCGCCTGAAGCTGCCCGCATCGAGGGCTGCGAGACGGGTACCCTTCGCCGCTATCGCAGTGCCGGCATCAAGTCAGGCGACGGGACTCTGGGACGAGACCGAGACGGACGGGTCTGGCGCAAGCTCGGCGCGCCCAACTCGCGGTGCTGGTACCTAAAGTCCTCGCTGAAGAGCCGGCGCGCGTAGCACATCTTCCACACATCCAGTTTTCGCGCCGGATTTGGTGAGCTCTGGCCCTCGCTGGACACCTGGAGCGCTGGACAGCCTCCGCAAGGGATTTCGCCCCTGCGCGTAGATAAGCGCGTAGATTTTCGCGTGGATTCCGCGGATTCCACGGTTTGCCGCCCACCCCTCCGCCGTGAAAAATGGAGCGGTTTATCGCGGCTGCGCGCGGTTCCGCCCCATCCCGTGCAGCGGCGGACAGGCGAATGCGGGGGGCGAGCGAGGAGCAGAAGATGGCAAGTGACATGAAGACGGAGGCACTACTGATCGACGCCCGCGACGCCGCCCGGCGGCTCGGCGTCAGTCCTCGAACTCTGTGGCAGCTGACGAAGGACGGCGAGGTCGCCTGCGTCCGGGTGCGGCAGCGCGTGCTGTACGATCCGGCCGACCTCACGGCGTTCATCCGCGCAAACCGCCAGGGCGGCGGCCCGCGGACTGCAAACTAGCTCACCCCAGTCCCGAGGCCCGCGCGTACTGCCGGATGCTTGTCGGCGGCCGCGCCAGCCCACCGAGGAGTTGAAGGACGGGCCAATGGCGATCAGAATGCCAAGAGGCCGGAGCTTCCTCATCCTGGATGAGGAACTCGCTGCCGCAGCTGGGGCCGAAGTCCACGCCGACGGTCGGGTGCAGGTCTTTCGCCTCACCGCGACTGACAAACTAGTCTGGGCCAGGGTCCGTCGCCATGAGAGCGAGAAGCGGGCCGCGAGCGTCGGAGATCGGGCATGGCGTATCGGCGTCCACGACGAAACCGCGAAGAAGTCGGCGAGGAAGCTGATCCGCATCGGACTACTCAAGCTGGTGAAGCCCGGGCAGATGGCCTCACGGGGGCACAGGGGCCGCGCCACGGAGCTGCGCACGGTGTTCCCCGACGAAGTGCCGGGGCTGCGGCTTATTGGCCGCCCGCCCAGAGGCCAGCGCCGACGAAACGCAGGCGCCGGCGCCGACAACCTGTTGGCGGGGCGCCGAGGAAACGCCGGCGCGAGCGCCGACGAGGCGCCGGCGCACGAGAGAGAGATCGAGAAGATGCGGCGGGCCGGCCCGGGCTGTAACGGGCCCGGCCGCCCGCCTACAGACGACGACGGCGTCCCTGAGCCCGTCCGCGCGCTCCGGCAGGAGATCGACGCCGGAGGTTTCACGCACGCCCGCAATAGGACAACGAACGCCCGAGGTCCGATCCAGTTCCGAAACGGGGGCGTTTTCGTCGAAGTATCGCCGGGACGACACATGCGGCTGAACCCCAGTGACCGCGGTGACTGGGAACTCCTGCCGCCCGAGCCGGCGCCAACGGCGGAAGCGGCCGGGGACGACCCTGAGCCAGGAGGCGAACTTGCGCCTTGACAGGTAGCGGCGGCCGTGCTATACTCCAATCATGGGCACGGACCGAACGTTGGAAGCGCAGCTGCGCGACGCCATCCTCGCCGCGCCGGTGTCGCGGTACGTGCTCTCCCGCGCGTCGGGCGTGGATGAGGGGACGCTCAGCCGCTTCGTCCGGGGCGAGCGGACGTTGACGTTGCCGACCGCCTCGAAGGTGGCGGCGGCGCTGGGCCTGGAGCTGTGCAAGATGCCGCGCGAGAGGAAGGGAGGGTAAGCGATGGCCAGCTTGTGCAAGGACAAGGAGAGCGGCCGGTGGGCCGTGTACGTCGTCTGTCCGGACGGCAAGCGGCGGCCGGTCCGCCTGGGCGCGATGACCAAGCGGCAGGCCGAGACCGCGAAGCTCCACATCGAAGAGCTCTACGCCGCCCGCGCAAGTGGCCGCGCCCCGAAGGGCCCGACGCTCCAGTGGCTGGACGAGGTGCCGGTCACCATCCGGGACCGGCTGGAGCGTGTGGAACTCTGCGAGCCGCGCGAGCCGGCGCCGTCGATGACCCTCGGCGCGTGGCTGACCCGGTACATTGACGGACGGACGGACGTGAAGCCGCGGACGCTGCTGAACTACAACCAGGCCCGGACGAACCTGCTGGCCTACTTCGGGGCCGACAAGCGGCTGGCGGACGTGACGCCGGCCGACGCGGACGGTTTCCGCATCTTCCTCAAGGTGGACCAGGGCCTCGGCGAGGGGACGGTCCGGCGGCGGCTGAAGCGCGCGAAGCAGTTCTTTAAGGCCGCGGTCAAGGCGAAGCTGCTCGACGAGAGCCCATTTGCCGACCTCAAGTGCGGGACCTTCGCGAACCCGGACCGGTACTACTACGTGAGCCAGGAAGAGGCCGAGGCCGTCCTGGAGGCGTGCCCGGACGCCGAGTGGCGGCTCATCTTCGCCCTCTGCCGGTACGGCGGCCTGCGGTGCCCGTCAGAGCTCCTGAGGCTGACCTGGGCAGACGTGAACTGGGACAAGGAGCGATTCACCGTACACAGCCCGAAGACAGAGCACCACGCCGGCAAGGGCCTGCGGGTGGTGCCGCTTTTCCCCGAGCTGCGCCCCTACCTGCAGGCGGCCTTCGAGGAGGCCGAGGAGGGCGCGGTGCATGTCATCACGCGGTACCGCAGCGCGAACCAGAACCTCAGGACGCAGCTCTTCCGCATCATCGAGCGGGCGGGCCTGACGCCCTGGCCGAAGCTCTTCCAGAACCTGCGGAGCACGCGGCAGACGGAACTGGAGGAGACCTACCCGAGCCACGTCGTCTGCCAGTGGATCGGCAACAGCGAGTCCATCGCGAAGAAGCACTACTTGCAGGTGACCGAGGACCACTACCGGAGGGCGGTGCGCCATCCGGTGCGCGATCCGGTGCAGCGCCCGTCCGCCGAGGGTCGCGAGCCTTCGCTGGAGTCAGGAGCCGCCGAAGGGGAAACCCGCCAGGAACCGCAGTTATGCGGCCCTCAGCGAAACGATACGGCCGCGAGCGAAAGCCTGCGACCGTATCGAGATATCGACAAAGTACCCCCAAGGGGACTCGAACCCCTGTTACCGGGATGAGAACCCGGCGTCCTAGGCCGCTAGACGATGGGGGC
>CAYNLG010000117.1:0-7782 GCA_964397995.1 uncultured Anaerolineales bacterium | reverse complement strand
CAAAACAAGGCTAGCAAAGGATTTAGAATGCGCCAGAAAAATTAGTCACACCCGGGCGGTTCCGGCGGCCCGGCCGCTCAGCCGAGCTGGCCGCGCACCAGGTCCGGAACCTTGGCCAAGGCGTCGGGGACGGCGTCGGCGTCCTTGCCGCCCGCCTGGCCCATGTCGGGCCGCCCCCCACCCCCGCCGCCCAAGACCTTCGCCACCTCGCACACGAGGTTCCCCGCATGGATGCCGCGCCCGACCAGGTCCGCCGTCGCCATGCCGGCGACGCTGACCTTGCCGCCGGCGCGGCTGGCGAGGACGGCGACGAGGCTGTCACGTTTCTGCTTCAGGGCGTCGCAGGCCTCGCGAAGGGCGTTCATGTCGGCGCCCTCGACCTCGGCGGCCAGGACCGGGGCCCCGTCGACCTCCTCGATGGCCGCGAGGAGCTCGTCCAGCCCGCCGCGCCGCGTCAGGCTGCGGGCCTGGGCCAGCTCGCTCTTCAGGTCGCGGATCTGATTCTGGAGGGCCTCGACGCGGGCTTCCAGGGTGTCGGGGGTGGCCTTGAGGGCGTGGCAGACCTCGGCGAGGCGGTCCTCCTGCTCGTGGAGCCAGGCGAAGGCGCCCTGGCCGGTGACGGCGGTGATGCGGCGGACGCCGGCGGCAACGGACTCTTCGCCGGTGACCTTGAAGAGGCCGATCCGAGCGACGCTCTCCAGGTGCGTCCCGCCGCAGAGCTCTATCGAAAAGTCGCCGATGGAGATGACGCGGACCTCGTCGCCGTACTTCTCGCCAAAGAGGGCCATGGCGCCGCGGCGGCGCGCCTCGTCGATGGCCATCGTCTCCCTCCGGACGTCTGAGCCGCCGAGGATGGCCCCGTTGACGAGGTCCTCGACGCGGCGGAGCTCGTCCGGCGCGAGGGCCGTCGGGTGCGTGAAGTCGAACCGTAGCCGCTCGGCCGAGACCTCCGAGCCGGCCTGGTGGACGTGCTCGCCCAGGACCTCGCGCAAAGCCCACTGGAGCAGGTGCGTGGCCGTGTGGTTCCGGGCGGTCGCGAGGCGTTTCTCGGCGTCGGCGCGGGCCGTGAGCCGCTGCCCGTGGACAAGGCGGCCGCGCTCGACCGTCACCAGGTGGACGATGAAACCGTGGTCGAGGACCGTGTCGGAGACGGCGGCCTCGCCGGTCTCGGAGGCGAGGCGGCCGGTGTCGCCGACCTGGCCGCCCGAGCGGGCGTAGAAGGGCGTCCGGTCGAGCAGGACCTGGGCCTGGGTGCCGGCGTCGGCGGCCTGGACCCAGGTGTCGTCGACGAAGACGGCCAGGACCTTGGCCTCGGCCTCGGTGGCCTCGTAGCCGACGAAGTCGGTGTCGAGGTTCTCGCGCTGGAGCCGGTCGAGGGCGGTGTCGCCGAGGAGTTCGCGAGAAAAGACGATGGCCTCCTTGCCCATGGTGGTGCCGGCGCGGGACTGGGCGCGGCGTGCCTCCATGGCCCGCTCGAAGCCCTCGCGGTCGCAGTCGAGGCCCTCTTCGTCGAGGCGCTGCTCCATGAACTCCAGGGGGATGCCGTGGGTGTCGTAGAACTGGAAGAGCCGCTTGGCGTCCATCGTGCCGCCACCCTCGGCCTTCAGGGCCTCGATGCCCTCTTCGAAGCTGCGGATGCCGGGGGAGTCTTCGATGGCGGCGGCGAACCGCTTCTCCTCGGCCTCCAGGATGTTGCGGATGGTGGTCTGGCGCTGGCCCAGCTCCGGGTAGACGTGGCCCATGAGGCGCCGGACCTCCCCGACCAACTCCCAGAGGAAGGGCTCGGTGCAGCCGAGGTGGCGGCCGTCGAGGGCCGCGCGACGGATCAGCCGCCGCACCACATACCCCCGGCCGTAGCGGTCCGGCAGGGCCCCGTCGGCGATGCAGAACGAGACGCTCCGGACGTGTTCGGCAATGCGCCGGAGGCGGCGGGCGGTCTCGCCGGTGTCGCCGGGGGCGTAGCTGAGGCCGAGGCGCCCGGCACTTGCTTGGACGAGCGGCAGGAAGATGTCGATGTCGTGGGCCGTCGGCACGTCCTGCATGATGGCGGCCATGCGTTCCAGGCCCATGCCCGTTTCGATGTTCTGGGAGGGCAAGGGGACGAGTTTGCCGCCCTCCTGCCGGTCGAACTGCTGGAGCACGAGGTTCCAGACCTCGACGAAGCGGGAGGAGTCGTTCTCGGGGGTGGCGTTCTCGACGGTCGAGACGCCCGTGTCGACGAGCAGTTCCGTACACGGCCCGCACGGTCCGTTCGGGCCCTTCGAGGGGGCGGACTCCGGCCAGAAGTTGTCCTCCTCGCCGAACCGCCAGATGCGGTCTTCGGGGACGCCGACCTCCTTGTGCCAGATGGCATGGCACTCGTCGTCGTCCTCGTAGATGGTGACGTGGAGCTTCTCGGGCGCGAGGCCCATTTCCTCGAGCATGAACTGCCAAGCCCACTGGCAGGCCTCGCGTTTGAAGTAGTCGCCGAAGGAAAAGTTACCGAGCATCTCGAAGAAGGTCATGTGCCAGCGGGTGACGCCGACGTTCTCGATGTCGCCGGTGCGGAGGCACTTCTGGCAGGTGGCCGCCCGGTGGAAATCGGCGGCCTTGAGGCCGAGGAACTGTTCCTTGAACTGGTTCATCCCGGCCCCGGTGAAGAGCAGCGTGGGGTCCTTGTGCGGGATGAGCGAATCGCTCGGCAACACGCGGTGGCCGCGCTTCTCGAAAAAGTCGAGGTAGCGCTGGCGGATGTCGTCGGTCTTCACGGCACGGGCTCCCGTTCGGGGGTCGTGGGCACGGTCGGCGCGGTCGTTCGGCGCACGGTTAGCCCGTTACTGTAGCCTGACGGGCGGGGCGCGCCAAGCTGTGATTGGGCGTTCGGCACGCTGGGTGGCCCGACGGTCGGCGGCCCGGCATAGACGCGCGCATGGCTTTTCGCCGCGGGGGTTGCCCCCGCGCTTGTCGCTCAGACGCCCGCGGGCCGCAGAGCGGCCCGACCGGGAGCGCCCTACCGCACCAGCCACGTGTACTCGGGCGGGGTATACGACCGGCCGCGCCGCGGGTCGGTCAGCGGGCCGCGCCGCACGCCGAAGGCTTCGAGCAGGTCCGTCCCGCCGACGCGGTACGTCCGGTCGGCCTCGAACGCCTTAGCGGGGGCGGCCCCTTCGTCGAGGATACAGGCGGCCGTCACACCGCTCGGAACCGGACCGGCCTCGAAGGCGAAGAAGACGCCCTCGGCGTCCTTCTCGCCGAAGGTGAGCCACAGGACGCCGCGCTCCTCGCCCAGCTCGTAGCTGCGGCGCATGGCCGGGAGGGCCGCCATGTACTCGTTCGCCAGGCGCGTGAACGAGGGGATGGCGAAGGTCGCGTGGGTCTTGTAGGAGTGGTCGGGGGCGGTCCAGCCCTTGCGGGCCATGGCGCGGAAGCAGGTCCGGTCGAGTTGCTCGCCGGTGTAGTCCGCCTGGTGGTTGCCGCGATACCACTTCCACACATGCTGGAAGGTCCAGACGTCGTCCTCCCAGCCGTGGACCTCGATGGAGCAGCTCATGCCCGGGAAGGCGTGGCTCTCGGCCATCCAGCCGACGCCCTCGCGGGTCCAGGCGGCGATGGCTTCCCACCAGGCCCGCTGGAGCGAGTTCCCGCCGCCGGTGGCCCAGTCCAGCTGGCTCATGAAGAGGTTCTGGAAACTGTCGGCCCACCAGCCCTGGTAGCCGAAGCGCGTGCGGACCTCCTCGAGGCGGCCGAGGAAGGCCTCGCGGAAGGCGGGGTCGTGCACGTTGCCCTTCATGTTCATGTAGCCGTAGCCGGGGCCGTGCCAGTCGTCGGGCGTGTTGAGCGACCAGTGCTCGGGGGCCTCGCCGACGCGCTGGACGAACGGGGCGTCGCGCCAGACCGTCTGGCCCAGCCAGGGGTAGAAGGCGACCTGGCGCCGGGCGCAAGCCTTCTGGAAGGCGGTCCAGGGGTCCTCGACGTCCTTCGTGGGCCACCAGTCGTAGATGTTGCAGACCCCGCCGCCGGTCTTGGGCGGCCCGTCGGGGCCCTGGTAACGGCCGTTGATCCAGCCGGGGTTGTGGTAGGCGACGAGGCGAACGCCGGCGTCGGCCCAGGCGTCGAGGCCGCCCTCGGCGAGGCCCTTGTAGTACCCCGCCCAGCCGGCGTCCGAGAGGACGCCGATGCCTGGCCACGGCTCGAACTGGACGAAGTTCAGGTCCTCGGCCACGTCGTCGCGGACCTGCTGGTCCACCTCCTGCCAGCGCGTGTGCGTCTCGGCCTCCGTGAGCGGCGCGTCCTTCGTCACGAGGGCCAGATAGACCTGCGGCGTGGTGCGGAAGCGGTCGGCCCGGGCGAAGAACTCGACGTCGGTCTGCGAGACGCACGGGTCGCCCGGGTAGCACTCGGTGAGGGCCCGGACATTGCCCTGGCGTTCGGGGTAGCTCGCGAGGGTGGCCTCGGGGCGGTACTGGAAGTCGACATAGCCGTGTCCGCCGCCGCGGGCCATGCAGAAGATCCAGGCGCCGACGCGGTGGGCCAGGCCATAGGCCCGGTCGGTAAAGGCCTCGTCGGTGGGCACCGGGACGACGGGCGAGACGGCCATCGGCTTGCCGCACGCCCCGGGCATCATGTCGAACGTGGCGAAGGGCTGCTCGACGCCGCCGCCGGGGCCCGCCGTGAGCGGTTGCTCCAGGTTGCCGAGGCCGCGGTAGCGGAGGTTGACGAGCGTCAGGCCGTCGACCCCGCCGCCGACCTCCCACGTGCCGAGCTGCCGCAGGCAGTTGACCTTGCGGCCATCGGCCAGGGCGACCTCGTAGGACTGTTTCCAGCCGACCCAGGACCAGCCGGCGATGTTGCGCTGGACGGGTTGGAGGCGCCACGTGAGCGTGCCGGCGGGGGTCAGGGCGTCGGCGTGGGCGTCCGCCCAGGCCTCGACGTGGGCGCGGGCGCAGACCTCGGCGGGCAGGCGCGTGACGGCCAGGCGGTAGTAGTCGCGGTGAATCTTGCCGCGCGCCAGGCCGGCGGTGCGGAGCGCGCCCTCGTAGGCCTGGATGGTCCGGTCGGCGTCGGCCAGGGCGGGCGTCCGCTTGACGAGGCCGGGCCAGGCCTTGGCCCGGGCCTTGGCGAGCGTATTCCCGGCCTTCCGCACGTCCTGCTCGGCGTCGGCCCGGGCCGTCAGGTCGTCGCCGGCGGCCACGACGCGCTGCTCAGCCTCGGTGACGGCGGCACGGGCCTCGGCGTAGGCCGTGTCGGCCAGGAGGGCCTTCTCGATGGCGAGGCGCGCCGCGTCGGCCTTGCGCTTGGCCTCGCGCAGCTCGTGGGACGGCTCGGCGAGTGCGGCCTCGCGGTCCGGCGCCATGACGAAGAGCTAGCCGAGGGCGGCCTCGTCGGTGGTGCCGAGGAGTTCGGCCTCGACCAGGACGGCCGCGCCGTCGGCCCGGGTGCCCTTCAGACGCATCAGGGGCCACGCCATGCGGTCGTCGCCGAACTCCTGGGCGAGCATGGGCCGCTGGAGCGTGTCGGGGCTCGTGAGCTCGATGCCGCCGACCGACGCCCGGGCCAGGCCGAGCAGCAGGTCGCCCTTGAGGGCGAAGGTGACGGTCGGCCCGTCAGGGAACGCGACGGCGAGGGCCCCGTCCGAGCGCTGGACCTCGGCGGCCGGGGCGGGGCAAGAGGACAACACCAGATAACTGACAGCCAACAGTGCGGTGCGCATCGAGGGAGACCTCGGTATGGGATCGGGGGCCCGCCGATGTTCGCCGGGCCGCTCGCGGGCCCGCTTGCCGCCTGACGACAGGCGCGGGGGCAGGCCCGGCGGCGCCATTCCGGCAACGATAGGCTATTCGGGCTGTATGACCTTGACGCCCTGGCCGAAGACGTGGACGAAGACGGCCTTGTCGAATTCGTCGACCGCCTCCTCGAACGCCCGGACGGAGCCGACCCGCCGGTCGCCGACCTGGTCGATGACCATGCCGGGGGCGATGCCGGCCTTGGCGGCGGGGGAGCCGTCGCGGACCTCGCGGACCACGACGCCCTGCTGCTGGGGCTCGAGGCCCGCCTCCTCGCGAACGGCCTCGGTCAGCGGCTCGACCCGCAGGCCGCGCCACCACGTCCGGGGCTGGAAGGCGGCCATCAGGTCTTCCGGCGCCGGCCGGCGCGTGGTCGCGACCGTCACGGTCCGCGTCTTCTTGCCGCGCAGGATCGTCAGGGGCATGGCCTCGCCGACGGGGGTGGCCTGGACGATCTGGACGAGGTCGTCGGGCTGGTCGATGGTCTCGCCGGCGGCCTCGATGATGATATCGCCGGTCCGGAGGCCGCCCTCGGCGGCCGGGGTGTCGGGCAGGACGCGAAGGACGTAGGCCCCGCGGTCGGGTTCGACGTTGATCTCTTCGGCGAAGTCGGGGGTCAGTTCGCGCATCTCGACGCCGAGGAAGCCGTACTCGATGGCCTCGCCCTTGACGAGGCGGTCGACGATGGCCCGGGTCCGGTCGGTGATCGGGATGGCGAAGCCGACGCCTTCGCTGGCGCCGGAGGTGCTGGAGATGACGGCGTTGACGCCGACGACCTCGCCGTCGAGGGTGACCAGGGGCCCGCCGGAGTTGCCGGGGTTGATGGCGGCATCGCTCTGGACGAGGTTGCCATAGTAGCGGTCGAGGCCGTCGCCGACGCCGTGGATGACGCGGCCGAGGCCGGAGACGACGCCGAACGAGAGGCTGGGCTGGCCGTCGCGGCCAAAGCCGAAGGGGCTCCCGAGGGCCAGCACGAACTGGCCGCGGTGCAGCTCGCGGGCGTCGCCGAGGCGGACCGCCGGCAGGCCCTCGGCGTCGATCCGGATGACGGCCAGGTCGCGCCGCGGGTCGGCGCCGACCACCTCGGCCTTGTAGCGTTTGCGGCCGGTCAGGGTGACCTCGATGTCGCCGGCGCCGTGGACGACGTGCTCGTTGGTCAGGATGTAGCCGTCGGGCCGGATGACGAAGCCGGAGCCGTTGCCCTGGGTGCGGAAGGGGACACCGTCGCGGAACTGGTCAAAGTACTCGCGGAGGCGGTCGCGGAGGTCGGGCGGGACGTCGCCGGGGTCGAGGGCGCCCTCGTCCATCGGCGCCGGCTCGCGCGTGACCACGATGTTGACGACCGAGGGGCCGACCCGCTCGGCGGTCTGCTGAATGGCCTGCTCGAAGGCGCGGGCCGTGTCGCGCGCGGACAGGGCCTCACGGGCCGCCGCCGGTATCGCCGCCGCCATCAGGATCACGCCAATCGCAACAAGGCTGCCACGCCGCATAGGGGACCTCCATCCTGCGTAAACCCGGGCGGGCCCCCGGCCGACCGGTCAATCGGTGTCGTCGCCCTCGTCCTCGTCCTGGCCCTCGGCGTCGTCGGCCTCGGGCGGGGCCGAGACGCTCTCAGACGAGAGGCCGCGCGCCTCGAGCACTTTGACGCGGAGTTCTTCGGCGAGGTCGGGGTTTTCCTTGAGGAAGTCGCGGCTGGCCTCGCGTCCCTGGCCGAGGCGGACGTCGCCGTAGCTGAACCAGGCGCCGCTCTTCTCGACGATGCCGGCCTCGGTCGCCAGGTCGAGGATGTCGCCCTCGTAGCTGATGCCGCCGTCGAAGAGGATCTCGAACTCGGCGTTCTGGAACGGCGGGGCGACCTTGTTCTTGACGACCTTGGCGCGGGTACGGCTGCCGACGACGCGGTCGCCGGTCTTGATGGTCTGGATACGGCGAAGGTCGATACGAACACTGGAGTAGAACTTCAGGGCCCGGCCGCCCGGCGTCGTCTCGGGGTTGCCGAACATGACGCCGATCTTCATGC
>CAYNLG010000116.1:0-7906 GCA_964397995.1 uncultured Anaerolineales bacterium | reverse complement strand
CCCCAAGTCACGGGCCATGCCCGGCACACCATAAGAGGGGCGTGCGGGGCTTGGCGCCCTGCACGCCCTCTCTCCAGGATCGTGCTGTGGCCATTCAGAACTGGCGCAGGAAGCGCACGTCGTTCTCGAACAGCAGGCGGATGTCGCTTATCCCGTACTTCAGCATCGCCGGGCGCTCAATGCCGAAACCGAAGGCGAAGCCTGTCAACTCCGGGTCGTAACCGACGGCCTCGAAAACGTTCGGGTCCACCATGCCGCACCCGCCGATCTCCATCCAGCCGCTCTGTTTGCACGCCGGGCAACCCGACCCGCCGCACAGCAGGCACGAAACGTAGAGTTCCGCACTCGGTTCGGTAAACGGGAAGTAGCTGGGGGTGAAACGGGTCTTCACGTCCGGCCCAAAGAAGCCCTTGGCGAAGGCCGTCAACACACTCTTCAAGTCGGCGAACGTGACCCCCTCTTCCACCCACAGGCCCTCGAGTTGATGGAACATGTTTGAGTGGCCCGCGTCGACCGTGTCGGGCCGGTAGACCCGTCCGGGAGCGATGACCTTGATCGGCGGCGGCGCATGTTCCATGACACGGATCTGGACCGTCGAGGTCTGCGTCCTCAAGAGGACGTCGTTGCGGATGTAGTAGTTGTCGAGCGGATCCCGCGCAGGATGCTCCAGAGGGATGTTCAGGGCGACAAAGTTGTGGTACTCGTCCTCAACCTCACGGCCCTCGACGACGGCGAAGCCGAGGCGACCAAAGATCTTGCACATGGCCCGCTCGGCTCGGGTGATCGGATGCAGCGTGCCGAGATCAGGCTGCCGGCCCGGCAATGTCACGTCTAACGAAGCGCCGGCGACCCGGGGCGCAGCCAACTCAGCCTTGCGGGCATCGAGCTGTTCCGACACGGCCTGCTTCAGCGCGTTGACAGCTTGGCCGTAGGCGGCCCTGTCGGCTTGGGCCACCTCGGGGATGGCGCGGAGGAGCTCCGTCACGCGGCCTGCCTTGCGGCCGAGCCACGCGATGCGGACGTGTTCGAGGGCGTCCGGCGAATCGGCGGCCGCCACGGCCGACAGCGCCTCGTCACGGACCGCCTGGATGTCCTCCACAGACGGCATCCTCACGCCTCCATGGCGGCCTTGGCCTCGGCCACGACGGCGTCGAAGGCGCCCGGGTCGTTCAGGGCGATGTCGGCAAGCATCTTCCGGTCCAGCTCAACGCCAGCCTTCTTCAGACCACCCATGAAATGGCTGTACGAGACGTCCCGCTGCCGGCAGGCGGCGCTGATGCGGGTGATCCAGAGGCGCCGGAAGTCGCGTTTCTTGTTGCGGCGGTCCCGGTAGGCGTACTGGTCACCATGCATGACGGACTGCTTGGCGATGCGGTATTGCTTGCTGCCGGAGCCAAAACGGCCCTTGGCCCGCCGCAGAATGCGCTTCTTGGCTTGGCGCCGGGCGGCACCCTTACGTGTTCGTGGCATAGCGAGTCTCCTTCCTTAGCACCCTCGGCCGTGACGAGGCAGCCCGGGGGCTTCTCACGCTTCGGCCAACCGCTTGTAGGTTCGAAGCTGGGACGTCAGAACCTCACCCTTGCGGCGGAGATGCCGCTTGGTCTTTGGCGACCGCCCGCTCATCAGGTGGCTGCGCTTGGCGCGACCGTGTGTCATCTTGCCCTTGCGGGTGACTTTCATGCGTTTCCGAATGCCCTTGTGGCTCTTCATTTTGTTGCTGGCCACGCGTGTCTCCTTCGTGCGTTCTTTACCTCATACGTTGAAATTCAAAAGGCTTCCCCCCGGTGCGGCGGCCGATCGGCGGACTGACCGCCGTCAGAGCCGCGTCCTTGCGGCGCAGGAAGACCTCGAGATCAGGCCTGTTTCTGGCGCGGGGCCAGGATGAGGATCATGCGGCGGCCAACCCGCGTCGGCGATCGCTCGACTTTGGCCACGTCTGCCAGTTCGTCGACGAAGGCCTGCATGTTCTGCTGGGCGTAGTCCATGTGCGTCACCTCTCGCCCGCGGAACAGCATATTGACCGTCACCTTGTCACCGTCTTCGAGAAAACGGCGGGCTCGCTTGATCTTCACGTCCCGGTCGTGATCGTCGGTCTTGGGCCGGATGCGGACCTCTTTCATGTGCACTTCGTGATGCTTGCCCTTGTGCGTCCGCTTCGACTGCCGGTACTTGAACTTGCCGTAGTCCATGATGCGGCAGACGGGCGGACGGCTGTTGGGAGCGACCTCGACCAAGTCGAGCCCCGCCTCCTGGGCCATCCGCAGGGCGTCGTCCCGCTCGACGATCCCCATCTGTTCGCCATCCTGACTGATCACGCGCAGGGGTGACAGTTTGATCTCGTCGTTCACCCGCTGCTTGGCAGTCTTCAAGCCATCCTCCTTCTCAGGAACCCTTGTGTATCGTAAAGGCCGTGCCGGCGGCTCCTACGGGGCCGCCGCATCCGGCCGCAGTTGCTTGGCCTTGATCTCGCCCCGGGCGCGGTCCAGGAATGCTTCGACCGTTTCCACCCCGAGGTCACCCCTTGCCTTGTCGCGAACGCTCACAGTGCCTGCCACGGCCTCCTTCTCGCCTATGATCAGCATATACGGCACCTTCGCAAGCGTTGCGCGGCGGATCTTCGCACCAACCTTATCACTCGAGTCGTCGAGTTCCACGCGTAGGCCGCTGGCGGCAAGGCGCGCGGCGACCTCGGCGGCATACCCTCCGGACCGCTCGCTCACCGGCAGCACGGCCGCTTGAACCGGCGCGAGCCACAGAGGGAAGTCTCCCCCGTAATGCTCGATCAGAATACCAAGAAACCGCTCGATGCTCCCAAGCACCGCCCGGTGAACCATCACGGGCCGGTGTTCCGCATTATCGGCACCCACGTAGGTCAGGTCGAACCGCTCGGGCATCGCCAGGTCCACCTGGATCGTGCCGCACTGCCACGACCGCCCCAGACAGTCGCGGATATGGTAGTCGATCTTTGGGGCGTAGAACGCGCCGTCGCCCTCGTTGACCTTGTACGAGAGGCCGCGGCGCTTCATCGCCTCGGCGAGCGCCCCGGTGGCCATCTCCCACTGTTCGTCGGTCCCGATCGAGTGCTCCGGCCGAGTCGAGAGCTCCATCCGCACGTCCTCGAACCCGAAGGTCCGGTACATGCGATCGATCAGGTCGATGATGGCGACGACCTCGTCAGTGAGCTGGTCCGGCAGGCAGAAGACGTGGGCGTCGTCCTGGGTGAATTGCCGCACCCGCAGCAAGCCGTGCAGCACACCGCTCTTCTCGTGCCGGTGGACCAGGCCAAGTTCGGCCACGCGCATGGGGAAGTCGCGGTAGCTGTGGGGCCGGTCGCGATAGATGAGCAGGCCGCCCGGGCAGTTCATGGGCTTGACGGCGAAGGGCTGGTCGTCGATCTCGGTGAAGTACATCGCCTCGCGGTAGTTGTCCCAGTGGCCGCTCCGGTGCCAGAGGGCCTCGCTGAGGAGGATGGGCGTGCGGACCTCGACGTAGCAGGCCTCGCGGTGGACCTCGCGCCAGAAGGCCAGGAGCTCGTTCAGCAGCACCATGCCCTTCGGGTGCAGGAAGGCGAAGCCGGGCCCTTCCTCGTGGAAGCTGAACAGGTCCAGGTCTTTGCCGATGCGGCGGTGGTCGCGCTTCTTGGCCTCTTCGAGCCGGTCGAGGTGGGCCTGGAGATCGTCCTTGGCGAAGAACGCGGTGCCGTAGACCCGCTGGAGCATAGGCCGCCTCTCGTCCCCGCGCCAGTAGCTGCCTGAGACGGCGAGCAGCTTGAAGGCCTTGATGCGGCCGGCGTTGGGGAGGTGCGGCCCGCGACAGAGGTCGGTGAAGTCCTCGGTGTGGTAAAGGGTGACGGTATGGTCCCCGCTGGCGGGTGCAGGCTTGGCCTCGCCGGCCTCGGCGTCGTCGGGGTCGACGTTGCCGAGGCGGCCGGCTTCGATGTCTTCGAGGAGTTCGGCCTTGTAGGGCTGGCCATCGGCCAGCATGCGGGCCTTGGCCTCAGCCAAGGGCAGCGCCTCACGCTCGAAGGCGACCTTGGCGTCGACCAGGGCCTGCATTTCCTGCTCGATGCGATCCAGATGGTCGTCGGTCAGGCGCTCCGCGAGGTCGAAATCGTAGTAGAACCCGTCCTCGATGGCGGGCCCGATGCCGAACTTGACGTCGGGGCCGTAGAGGCGGCGCACCGCAGCCGCCAAAACGTGGGCGGCGGAGTGGCGCAAGATCGAGAGGGCTTCGTCGCTTTTGCCGGTCAAGATCTCCAAGTCGGTCCCGTCCTCGACGGGCGCCTGCAGGTCCACCAGCTTGCCGTTCAGCCTGGCAGCGACGGCCGCTCGGGCCAGGCCTGAACCGATTTGCTTGGCAACGTCAGCGACGCGTGCCCCGTCGGCCACTTCCAGGGCTGAACCGTCAGGAAGCTTGACCTCGGGCATCGCCTGTCCTTGCGGCCGGGGCAGCGCCCCGGCGGGGTCTCCTTGTCGGTCGGCGTCGGATGGCGCACGCGCGCCGCATGCGCAGCACAGAGACTCTACGGGCGCGCGGGGGCCGTGTCAAGCCCGTTTGCCATTTCACGGCGGTCTACAAGGGTCAATCTGCGGCTTGCCGGCTGGCCTGCAGGTCGACGCAGACCATCTCGTGCTGGTCGCGGGCGATGAGGCAGCCGTCGGCCAGCACCATGGGGGCCCACACCGTCTTGTCAGCGGCCTCCAGAATCTTGGCGACGGCCAGGCGGTTGAACCGTTCGGTCGAGGCCTCGACCAGGTTCAGCTCGCCCGTGTCGCCGTCCATGACAAGGATGAGGCCGTCGGCAATCAGGAAGTGGCCGTTGTCGAAGGTGACCGGTCGCCCCCCGCCCGGCGTGCCGTCACGGTCTGGACCGCGTGTGTCGGCACTGCGCCAGACCATCTCTCCGTCGGTCGTCAGGCAGACGAGGCCATGATTGCCGCGGTTGTGGAAGGTGTCGAAGCTCTGGCCGAAGATGTGGCTGCGGTAGAAGACCGGGTTATGGATGTGCGATGTCAAATTTTGGTTGTTGCGGAAGCCATAGGTGACCGCCCACGGCGCCCCGTCCTCGTCGGGCTTCTCGACGTCCAGGGCGAAGCAGCCGATCGTGTAGCCCGCCGAGAAGATCAACCGCCCGGCGCCGACCCCCACCGGTGACGGCACCGGGACATTGCACCGATGCCACGTCGCAAGCTGCCAGAGCTGGCGACCCGTGCGGGCGTCAACCGACGTGATGACCACTGGCGGATTGCGGTGCCAGTCGGTGTTGCCGAGGATGACGACCTGGTCGACGCCACGGAGCCGCACCAGCCACGGCGTCGCCCCGTTGAAGACGTTCAGCCCGACGCCGGGCGACCGCCAGCGGACCTCACCGGTGGCGGCATCGAATGCCACCACGCCCGCATCCGGCTGGAACGGGGCCAGGATGACCGTGTCGCCGTAGATCTGCGGGTGCTGAGGCCAGCCGTACTGCGGCGGCCGGTGGAGCCACGGGTACGGGATGCGGCGGCTTCGGAAATCCCCGCGCAAATGCGCCGACCAGACGACCTCATGCGTCTCCAGGTCAATTGCATGCACGTGGCCGCGCTGGCCTACAGCGTACACCATCGACTCCGTGACGGTGGGCACGGACCGCGTCCCTCCGTGCTGTCCTATCGGCTCGATGGCATAACAGTGTTCCCAGAGAGGCTTGCCCGTCTCAAGGTCGACACAGCGGAGGGACTCAGTTTTGGCCTCGTAGTCGCTGCCCATGAAGTAGACGCGGCCGTTCCGGGCGGCGGCGCCGCCGAAGCCGGGCTCGACGTCGAGCCGCCAGAGGACGGGCGGCCCGCCCTCCGGGAAGCTGCGGACGAGGCCGGTCTCGGGCGAGACGTGCGAGCGGTCGCATCCACCGAACTGGGGCCAGTCGGCCGCGCGCCCCCCGCCGCATACCGCCGCTAGCACCACCATCACCGCAAGCCACGTTGCCGCGCGCCGCGTCATGCGTCGCCCTCCTCGTCGCCGCAGGCCTCGTGGATCGACTCCAGGGCGTCTTGGGCCACGCGCTTGACCTCCGGGTGTTTTTCGGCCTCGATCATCTTCTCAAGGGGGGGGACGGCCTCCCTGGCCTGGACCCCGAGGAGGCCGAGCAGGTGGGCCGAGTCCCGTCGCATCCAGAACCGCTTGTGGCGGAGGTTCCGGACGAGGTCCGGCACGCAGTCCGGGTCGCTCTCCGGCCGCACGGCCGCGCACGCCGTCCGCAGGAACATCCGCCGCCACCCCTCGGCGCGCCTCTTGAGCGGCTGGAGGGTCGGGGCCAGGTCGGCGGCCTCCGTCCCCGCGCAGATGACCACCTCGAGGGCCGGCAACCAGACCTGCCAGTCCTCGTGGCCGACAAGCGGTTTGACCACGGGGAGCATCTCGGCCGACGGCACGCCGGCCCGCTGTAGCGTCCGGGCGGCCTTGGCCTGCTTCGCGGGGTTGTCGTCCGCAAGCATCGGGCGCAGCACCGGCTCGAGCTGATCGCGCGTCGCGCCGACCTCGACGGCCGCCCACATCGCCGTGCCCCGCGTCCATCCGTCCTCGTCAGCGAACAGGCCGATGAGCGGCTCGGCGGCCTTGTCGGCGACAGGGCCGAGGTGCCCCAGGGCGTCGGCGGCGGCCTGGCGCGCACCGTGGTGCTCGTGCTCAAGCATGGCCACCAAGTCGGATACCAGCGGTCCGGCCCGCTCCCCGAGGCGGGCGACCCCCTCGGCGGCTTGGCGGCGGACGTCGCCCTCCTCCGACCGCAGCGCCATCCGGAGCGGCTCCTCCAGGTCGGCCGCCGCCGGGTCGATCCACGCCAGGGCCATGGCCGCCGCCCGGCGGGCGGCCGGGTCGTCCCCGCGAACGAGCTCAACCAGATCCGCCACGGCTTCCTTGGCGGCATGGCCCGCCAGCCGGAGTTGGACGATGGCCTCGTTCCGGACGGTCTCGTTCGGATTCTTGAAGGCCGCCATCAGGGCCTGCACAACCCGGGGGTCGTCTTGGGCGCCGATCTGCTCCAGCACGACCAGGGCCATATCCCGCACATCCGGATCCGGGTCTTCAATGAGCGGGATGAGGTGCTCGACCGCGGCTTGGCCACGATCGCGCATCTCACTCACGGCATAGGCCGCGGACCGCCAGAGTTCGTAGTCGCCCTCGTGCATAAGCCGCCCGAGGAGCGGCGCAGCAAAGGGAGCATGCTCGGCCAGCCCGCGGATGGCGATGACGGCCCACGTGCGGCGGGGCTCCTCCTTGGTCTCCATCGCCTGGACAACAGCCGGCGCGGCCGGTTCACCGACGCCCATCAGGCCCTGCACTGCTGCCTGCCGCAGCGCCCGCCGAGGGTCGCCCAGCATTTCGACCAGCAGCGGGACGGCGTCCTTGCGGCCGGCGGTCACGCGGCCGAGGGCGATGGCACCATGCAGCCGCACACGCCACGTGTCGGTGCGGACCAGCGCCGTCAGCAGCGCCGCGGCCGCGTCGTAGGCGTCCTTGCCGACGGTCCCGAGAACGTAGGCTGCACCGATGCGGAGTTCCGGGTCGTCGGCCTCCAGGGCATTGACCAGAGCCGTGACCGCCTCCGGACCGCATTTCTTCAGGGCTTCCTCGGCCTTCTCCTGGATGGCTTGGTCGGGCGACGCGAGGTCAGCGATGAGCGCGTCCATGCTCCGGGCGGGCACAGCATCGGCCGCCATACCGCGCAGGGAGGGTGCTGCCGCCAAGCATAAGGCCATCGTCGCGGCACTCACCAGTCGTACTTCGGTTCTGCGCACACCAGGAAGTGGCATGGTTTCCCCGTGGTACACCTTGTGAGTGTAAGGCCGGCGGGGCCCGGGCCGGCGAGGTGAGGGTGGCCTGCTCCCCAGAACTTGACCCAGTCGCTATGAGAGTCTCTACTGCCCGG
>CAYNLG010000115.1:0-7956 GCA_964397995.1 uncultured Anaerolineales bacterium | reverse complement strand
GCCCGCGGGTCGCGCCCGTCGGGGTACATGTGCCAGATATGCTGGGCGGCGTTGAAACCGCGGTCGATGTAGTCCCACCGGCTGAAGACGAGCCGCCCGTCGTTGTCCACCGCCGGCTGGGCCTCGTTCGTCTCGTGCCAGCTGATCGGGTAGACGTCCGTCCCGTCGGCCTTCATCGAGTACGGCGTCGCGCAGTGCCTCCGCGAGTAGTTCTCGTGGTCCCAGGGCTGGCACCGGTCGATAACGAACCGCCGCGACGACCGGAACACGATCCGCCCGCTCGGGAGCCACACCGGGTTGAAGTCCTGCCACACCGTGTCGGTGACTTGGGTGACAGCCGAGCCGTCGACGCGGGCGGTGTAAACGTTGGGCATGCGGCGATGGAGCCACGTGAAGGCGACACGCTCGCCGTCGAAGTCGAGGTCCCAGTCGTGGGCAAAGACGCCCTCGGCAAGCGGCACCCCCGCGTTCGGCCCCTCGGCGACCCGGGTGTCCTCTCCAAACAGGGCCTCGACCCGCGGCGCGCCCTCCCGCCACCCCGTAACGGTCACCAGCCCCCGGCTCCCCCGTGCCCCGCGCGAGCGCCGCTTGCCGTACTTCCCCAGCTTCTCGCCGAAGTCCGCGTACTGGGTGCTCCGGAAGCGGGGCGTGTCCCAGGGGGCGCCCTGGCGGCCGGAGGGGGCATACCGCCAGTCGTCCATCACATACCCCAGCCGCCCGCCACGCAGGTGCGGCGGCAGTTCCCCCTCGTCGTACCGGAACTCGAAGCCGGACCACGCGATGCGAGTATGGGCCACCGGCCCCGCCCCGGAAACATGCCCGGCGAACGGGGCCCCGGCGTTCATATAGACAAGCCGCTCGAAATCGAGCATCGGGTTCGCCAGCGCGATCCGCCGCCGCACGCGGCAGAGCTCCATGAAGAGGGCCTTGCGCGCCGCGGTGTCGCCCGCGGCCTTCTCCGCCCGCGTCGCGACGGACGCGACGGCCACGGCCTCCGGCTCCAGGTCCCGTGCCCCCGACATCGCGCGGACCATCACCAGCAGGCCCCGAGTACGGCGAAGGATCACGTCCAGCGGGTCCCGATCCGCTTTCGTGATTGCCGCACGCGGGTCCAGGAGGTGCGCGGCATTGACTGGCCACGTACCGTCCTGCACGTATCCGATCAAGGCCTTCAGGAAGGCGTGCTCCGCTTCGTAGGCGCGGGTAATATAGGCCTTCGGGTCGGCCGGCTCGTCCCGGTCGCGCTTGGCGTGGCACGGCGCGGCCCCGAGGACCGCAGCCAAGAGGACCACCCAAAGCAGCGTGCGTCGCATGAGAGCATTCCTTCTTTTCAGCGGCTGCCCACCGCCTCCAACAGCACCAGTTCGCTCACTTGTACGCGATTGACGTGCGGCGTCTTGCGGAGCGTCACGCGGAAGCGCCAGCCGGCCGTCGCCGAGAGGGGGACCTCGCTCCAGCCTTAGCTGCGGCAATGGCGCCAGCCGGCCACCGTCCGCCACGCGGCGCCCTCCTTCACCTGTAACCCCGCGCCGAGGGCGCCGTACTTGTTCTTTCCGAGAATCCGGGGGCCGGCCACCGTCGTCTCGTCCTCGAACACCAGCTCGACCCACGCCACGTCGGCCTCGGCCACGGCGGTGGTCTCGCTGTCGCCGTCGAGGAGGCTCGCGGGCGCGCGGTCGCCGTCGCCCCAGGCGTCGCTCGCCCCGGCCTTCCAAACCACGTGGACGGGCACCCCCGTACCTTCGACCGTCGCAGTGTACGCCTCGGTCGGCTCGCCGCAGAGCACCGGGTGGGCCGTCACCTCGGCGGCGCCGGCGGGGGTAACCGCCCACGCGAGGACCCTGGCGGCGAGCAGCGCGAGCAGGACACACGGCCACGGGTGGACGGGCCTGGTGGCCTCCTTCGGGTCGGATTGCGGGTTGGCGGCCGCGCGGATGCCGAAGGGCCTACTCGCCCTCGGCCACGTTCACGACGCACCGGAAGGTGATGCTATGGCATCGGGGCAGGCCGGGCCACATCAGGATGAACTTGGCGGCCTCGTCCGGCTGCTTCGGGCGGCCCGGCGCGTGGTACTTGCATTTGCCGATCGTCCGCTCCGTGCCGCCATGCAGCAGCACCCAGCGGGTCATGCCGTCGTGCCGCTCGCTCTCGGTCAGTTCCCACACGCGGCCGGAACCGTAGCCGACGCCCTCGGTGCGCGCGGAGACTGCTTGGGTCCGGCCGACTCGGTTCCGCGGCGCCGCCTGAGGGCCAGGCCGAGGCCGCCGACGGCCGCCAGCGCCAGCGTGGCCGGCTCCGGCACGGCCACCAGCGCCAGGGCGTAGTCCGAACCGGGCGTGCTGCCGCCGGAGTAGCCCTGCCCGTCTGGAAACGGGTCGTTCTGCTCCCAGGCCCAGGCAAAGCACTCGATGTCGTCGCCGCAGTTGAGCTCAATGCCGTAGAAACGGCCTTCGTGCAGCGTCACTTCGTCGCCGCCGCTGAGGTCGAACACGAGGGGCGTCACGTCGCCGCTGCCGTTGCCCGTCCCGGTGCTGACCGACGCCGGGGTGCTCAGGCCAGAGATATCCACCAGGACGGCCAGCACGTCACCGTTGCCGAGGACGGGGTCCAAGTCGGACCCGTTGGGCTCGGCCACCTCCAGAATGCGGAGGCTGAAAGGCTTGGACGCGTTGATCTTATTGTAGCCGACGATGAACCGGTCGAGCGTGAAGGTGCCCATCTCGGGCGTAACCGTGAAAGTCTGGGTGTTGCGGCGGTCCTGCTTGACGTCTCGCTCGGCCTGGTCGGTGTAGAGGTTCAGCTTCAGCGCAGACCCCGACATGGGCCATTCGGCCTCGTAGGTGGTCACCACGCCCGCCGGAGCCACCCGGGCGGCCAGCAGCAGCGCCATGGCGGCACAGAGCCCCAACGTCCAGCGTGAACGGACGGTCCAGTGCCTCACGGCTTGCCTCCCCCGGCATCGCGGTTGCGCGCACTCCGTACAGTGTACCTCTACTGGAGTATACCACGTCTTCCAGCCGATGCAAGATCGATCCCGAACGAACGCCGCCTCATCGGTCGCCTCAGGCCGCTACCGCTCCGCCGCCCCGGCCGGTCTCAGGCTGATCCAGAAGGTGGCGGTCTTCTCGCGGCCGTCCTCGGCGGTCGTGGTCGCCAAGCCGGCGCCCATCGTTCCGACGAGCACGCCGTCCGGGCGGACCGTGTAGACGCCGCGCTTCGCGCCGCCTTTCTCCACAAACGCGGTCAGATGGCCCCCTAAGCGCTCGTTCTGCCACGTCAGGGCGGCCTCGCGAATCTCCCCGGTGAGGTCGCTGTGGTTGTTCCAGACGCGGCCCTTCTTGAAGACCCCGTCCTCGTATTCCAGCGTGAAGAAGCCCCGCCCGAAGGGCCCGTCCTCGATCTTCAGGGTCAGGCCATCGAGTTGCCGGACGTCCGGCTTCGGGTCCAAAGCCCCCTCTATCTTGCCCTTCACGGGCTTTTCGCCGAACGTGCCCTCATGGCGGCCGACCACCTCGCCGGCCAGCAGGTGAGCGTCCACCTCGAACGCGCACGGGATGGGCTGCCGGTCCTTCGGCACCCAGCCGTCCGGGCGGATGGTCACGCCCAAACGCCCTCGCAGGGCCTCTCCGGCCAGTTCCAGGGCCTCCGGCCGCACCTCGTGGATCGCGTTGTTGAAGCTCGGCGTCGTGGCGAAGCCGTGCAGGACCTGGCCGCCCGCGACCGAGAGGAACACGTTCATGAAGTTGTGCGGCGGCACCGCCTCGGCCAAGGTCAGCTTCATCAGACAGTCCCGCGGGTCGGGGGCGCCGGCACGGACCTCGCCGAGGTAAGCCCCTGTACCGACTGGACTTCCGTTCTCCGTCACGCTCAAGGTGCCGGCGACGCGGTCGCCGATGACGAGGCCGTCCAGCGTCCAGGCGTACGCGATCGCGCTCTGGGCGGCGTTCTGCGGGTAGACCGTGCCCGTGAGGGTGCCTTTCAGGACGTGGCCTTCCAGGGTCAACTCGTGGTCGCCGGCGTAGGCCGACATGCCCACGTCGGTGATGCTTCCCGCGGGAATGAGCCGCGCCGCATACGACTTTCCGCCGCGCACGGCGATTTCCACGCCCAAACGGACTCCTTTGCGGTTCTTCTTGACGCGGCCGGCCTCCCAGTAGACGGCGCGTTCGCAGTGAAGCGTGAGGCGGCGCGGCACGGTGGGACCGGGCGATTCGATCCACCGCCCGGCGACTTTGCCGCCGCGGCGCTCGCCGCCGAAAACCCCCATATACCGGCCTTCAGGGGCGGCTCCGGAGGCATCCACGTCCAGGGTGATCTCGGCTTCGAGCGGCTGCCCGCCCTTCGGCACATACCCGTCGAACGGGATAGTCACGTGGACGATGCCCGCCAGGCCGCCCTCGCTGCGGACCACGGTGCGGCTCTCGACGGTGTGGGGCATGCGGTTGAACCGGCGGGCGGCGCCGAAGGCGTGGTCTACCTTCCCTTGGGGTCCGAAGGCAAGGTAGAGGTCCATATTGCGTCCTTCGCCGAGGGCATCGACAAGGACCAGTTCGCAGGCGTCGGGGGCGTCCGCCGCCCGTGCCGGAGCAGCCGCCAATGCCAGAACCGCCGCCAAAGCCGTCAGAGCCGATCGCATGGGTGCGTCCTTTCACATAAGGGTTTATGCCAAAAGGGGTTACGTCGCGTGTTGCTACCGCGGCGCCGCGAACGCCCGCCGAAGGTCCTCTTCGCTCAGCTCGACGGCCCGGCCCTCGCCCATCCGGGCCTCCACGACGCCGTACGTGCCCTTGTACGAGCCTTTGAGGCCGGTTTCGCCAAAGGTCACGTCGAGCGTGTACTCGGCCCGGACGTCGCGCGCGCCGGGGGGCCAGTCCTGGCGGGGATCGGCCCCGGGGACGGGCTCGTAGGTCACCTTAACGGCCCCGGAAAGGCGGTTTTCGGCCACCTGGAGGCCGGTGACGTCCACCTCATGCACGGCCGCGTTCCCGCCGCGTGCCAGCGCCGGACCGAGGGCGGAGCCGCTCCGCTGGATGAGCAGGAGGACGTCGCCCGTGCCCTCGATGCCGCCGGGGAGGGTCAGCGCGAATACCGTATCTTGTGTCTTCTCGGGCTCCAACCCCCACAGGCGGCCACCAAAGCCGTGGACGCCCCAGACGTCGCCCTCGGCGGAGACGGCCTTGTAGGTGCCGCGCACAAAGTTGCAGGTCACGGGTTCGTCGACGGAAAAGGTATAGACGCCTTTGGCGGCATCGCCGGAGATGACGGCGACCTGGAGGGCGGCTTCGAGGCGTCCCCCGGCCAAAAGGGCCCTTCCGCCGCGTAATTCGCCGGAATAGGCCCGTCGTCCGGTGCTGCGCGAGCCGAAGGTGCCCTCGCGGACGCGGCCGCCGCGGACGGAAACCTCGGCCCGCGGATGCCGCATATGGCCATAACGGGTATACATGCTGGCAAACTCTGCTTCGAGGCGGAAGGGCCGCCCGGGGACGGCCAAAGGTTCGACGCGCCCTTCCACGGATCCCCGGACCTCGATACCGGCTCCCAGGGTGCCGCAGGTGCCCTCATAGCCGCCTTTTCGCCCGGCGTCGCCGACCGGCACGTCGAGCCGGTAGCGGTAGCGCACGGCCCCGAGGAGCACGTCGACGGGGCCGATCAGGCGGTCCCCCTTGCGGCGCAGGCCGTGGTCCAGAACGCGGCCGAAGGCGGTGCCGCGCGAGGCCCAGCCGGTGGTGGGTCGGCCGTCGCGGGCGTGCAGATGCACGACGAGCGGCGCGCCGGTCTCGGCGGCCCCCTCCAAACAGATGCGGTAGCGAGCATAAATGCCTTCAGGGGTTTCCAGGGCGGCTTGCGCGGCCATCTGGGTGATCGCGATCGCCAGGGCCGCGAGGCCCGCCAGCCGCGTGCGCGGCATATCCCGCCTCCCTCCGTGCTCGGGTCGCTCTGGTCTTCTGAACCCATACACCGGCCCAGTGTATCGGCGGACCCGGGGCGACGCCAGAGCCGCGCGAAACGCCCTTTGGGGCGCCATGCCGGAATATCGTTTTGTAGCCTGGAGTGTCGATCCGCGGGGGCGAAGCGTGCGGTTTGTGCCCTTTTCCAGCCTTTTTTTGCCTTTCTGTGGCCTTTTTTTGACCGTGTATTTTCTCTTTGTGGCCGTGTTTTTGCTCTCTTCTGTCTTTTTTTTGCCCTCTTTTGTTTTTTTTTGTCCTTTTTGTGACTTTTTTTTCCGCGGGCACGGGCCGGCCTCCCGAAACGCGGCGTGGCGCCCCACGCATCGGGATACCCCCCGACGCCATGACCCGGCCGGGGCCTTCGCGCGCACAAACCGAGCCACGATTTGACACGCGTCGTTTTTGGAGTAGACTTCCGGGGAGCGAGGGGTCTGTCGTCCGTCGATTGCCGGCGTCGGCCCCGCGGCCGGCGCCCCGCTCCGGTAGCGCGGCACAGGGGCGCCCGGTCCCGATTCCAGGGGTGCCGCGCGAGAGGGGACACCGCATGCGCGCCGCACGCCCTGTTGTCTTTGCCGTAATATGCGTATCTGTACTAACCTCCTTTGCTTTGCCCGCTTGGGCGGCCGTCACGATGACGGGGGACGCTTACATGAGCTTCGGCCGGCGGTACGTGGGCGTCACGCATCCCGGGGCCCTGACGATCGACGCGGGAAGTGCGGCCGCGGACGACAGCGCGCGGCTCGGGTCGGGCGCCGCCGGCGACGGCACGGCCACCGTGACGGGCGCGGGCTCGACGTGGGCCCTGACCCACGACCTGATCGTCGGCCGCGAGGGCACGGGGGCAATGACGGTCGAGGCCGGCGGCCAGGTGACCATGGACGAGGGCATCCTCGGCGACGTCTCGGGCGCGACGGGCTCGGCCACCGTGACCGGCGTCGGGTCGGGCTGGACGTGCACGGATTACCTGATCGTCGGCGACAAGGGCGCGGGCCACCTGGCCGTCGAGGCCGGGGCGGCCCTGGTCACGCACCAGAGCTTCATCGGATACGAGGCGGGGGGCCACGGGACGCTGACGCTGGACGGCCCGGGCACGAGTTGGACGCTCGGCGAACGGGTGTACATCGGTCGGGCAGGGGCGGGGACGCTCACGGTCTCGGGCGGGGCCGCGCTCAACGGCGGCAGCCTCTCGAGCATCCTCGGGTACGACGCCGACTCGACGGGGGGGGCGACGGTCACGGGCGCCGGCTCGGCATGGGCGAGCGACGACAACCTGTACGTCGGCCTGTACGGCGCGGGCGCGCTCACGGTCGCCGACGGGGCAACCGTCACGAACGCATGGACCAAGGCGGCCGTCTACGCCGGGTCGAGCGCCGCCATCGCAGTCCGCGGGGCGGGGTCGGCATGGACGAGCGACGGGACGGTGTACGTGGGGACCGCGGGCGCGGCCACGCTGGCGGTAGAATCCGGCGGCACGGTCCTCTGCGACGAGGCCAACCTGGGCGAGGACCCGGGCGGGTCGGGCGACGCAACGGTGACGGGGGCCGGGTCGACCTGGACGGTGGGCGGGGCCCTGAGGGTCGGCCGCGGGGGCTGGGGGACGCTGACGGTGGCGGACGGGGGCCAGGTGAGCAGCCAGCGCGGGAACCTCGGCGTCAGCGCCTCGCCGCACACGAGCGCGGCCCTGGTGACGGGGGCCGGCTCCGGTTGGGCGTATGGTGACAGCCTGTCGGTCGGCGACGCCGGCCGCGCGACACTCACGGTCGAGGACGGCGGGCAGGTCAGCGGCGGCAGCGGCGCCGTGGGCCGGCTGGCCGGATCGGACGGCGCGGTCGCGGTGACGGGGCCGGACGCCGCGTGGGAGCTGACGGACGACCTGCAGGTCGGGGCGAGCGGGACGGGGTCTCTGACGGTGTCGGCGGGGGGCCGCGTCGCGGCAGTCAGGGCGGATGTCGCGGACTATGGGGGGTCGTCGGGGTCGGTCACGGTGAGCGGGGCGGGCTCGGCGTGG
>CAYNLG010000114.1:0-8037 GCA_964397995.1 uncultured Anaerolineales bacterium | reverse complement strand
GCGCCTGGCGGAGGTCCTCGACGGTCTCGAAGGTGCGGACCCAGAGGAGGTTCTCCTTGAGGGTCCGGATGAACCGTTCGGCGCAGCCGTTGCCTTCGGGTTCGTGGAGGCCGACGCACGTGGCGGTGTGGTGATCGACGGCGACGAAGACGCCGACCTGGCCGCCCTGGACGGTGACGGCGGTCGTCAGGTCGGTGCCCCACAGAAAGTCCGGCCGGTCGGGGATGAGGCCGGTGGTCCCGGCGGCGAGGAAGGCATCGCGCCACTGGGCCAGGCGTGCCGCGGTGACGCCGAGCTCGCGGGAGAGCGTTTCGAGGTCCTCCCCGCGAAGCCCCCGAAGGCCTGGGTTCCATCTTCGCCATCGTAACACTCCTTTCCCTTCGGGCCTGTTCATTCTACCCAACGCAAACGAGTGTCCAAGTTGTCCCTGGGGCGGGAGACGATCGCGCAGTCGCTGCACAACGCGGCCATCCTGAAGTGGCTTAAGGACCAAGCGGCCGAAGGCAACGAGGCGGTGATCGGCACGCTGAACGAATCGCAGGTTGAGATGCGTGCCATAAGGATGATAAGGGGCGCGCTGCAATTCGTCTCGCGGCGGATGCGACCGACGGACGGCCCGCTCACTCGGGCCATCTGCTCTGTGTGACTCGTCGGGCCCTTGCGGCCTGTCTGCCGGAAAGGCCTGTGGGGTGAACGTCCGCTTCATCGAGCGCTGTGCGGCGGCGCCGGAGCAGGCCACGTCCGCAGGCCAGGGCATGCTGTGGCCGGCGCCTCGCGGTCAGCGCAGGACCTGACTGCAGAGGGCGTACAGCCGCCAGACCGTCGGCCAGAGGTCGGCGGTGCCGGTCGGGCGGACCTTCCGGTTGCTCTCGAGCTGGTCCATCAGGGTCTGGATGGTCTCCTCGGCCTCCCGGGCAAGTTCGGGGGAGACGCGGCGCTCGGGGTTGGTCACGGCGGCGCGAAGCTGGAGCGCGGCCTCGGTCATCTGGAGCCCCTCGCGGAAGCTCTCGAGCTGGGGGCTCGGGGCCGCGCCGTCCGGGCCGGGGGCCACGAACGGGCTGCCGCTGGTGTGGATGTTGCCGAACGGCACGTACCGGGTCACCGGGCCGCGGCTGCGTTTGTCGTCGCTCTCCCATCCCCAGCCGTCGAAGCTGAGGTACCCGGTGCCGGAGTAGTTGGCTGCCACGCGGGCCAGCGGGGCCATCGACAGGTAGTCGACGGGGCAGCTCGTCACGCCGTCGCGTTTGAGCGAATCGAGCGGGGCCTCCGGCCAGAGCCGCCGGCGGTTGTAGTTGCGGCGCACCAGGTTGGCGTAACCGACCACGAGGCCGCCGACCTGGACCCGGTGCTCCTTCCAACGGCTGATGCTGCCGCCGTGGGTGACGACGCGCCACATGAAGTCGGGCGAGACCCGCTTGAAGAACGTGATGGTCTCCTCGTTGGGCAGGTTGTCGCCGCCGGTGCCCCAGAGTAGATGCGTCTCGGTCCAGCCGAGGTGCTTGACGAGCTTGCGCATGCCTTCGGCGACCGCCCACCAGGTCGCCTCCGTGCCTGGTCGACCGTAGGTCGGGATTTCGGTGAGGACCAGCCGGTCGCCGTCGATCACGCGGACCTTGATGGTTTCGGCAATCCACTTCTTCTTGCCGCCGTCGCGGCCGAACCCCCGGGCCGAAACGTGGTAGTTCCAAATCTGCACCGCCAGATGCCGCGGCGGGGTGGCGTGCTTGTCGTAGAGTTCGAGGTACCGCTTGGCGTAGGTGAAGTCCGGCACGTACGTCCCGCCGGCCTTGCGGAAGACGATCAGCGACTGGTCGCCGAAGACGTCCTCCGCCAGTAGCGGCACGCTCAACAGCGTGTTGCCGGCGTAGCCCATCAGCCTCATCGACTCCTCGACGAGGGCGAAGTGCCGGTCCGACCAGAGCGGGACGTCGTAGCGCCGCATCGACGACTCCGGGCAGTGGAGCAGGCTGACCGAGGTGTCGTAGTCCGCGAGGTCCGGCAGCGTCCAGCCGTAGACGGTCAGTTCGACCGGGACCTCCGCCCCCCGGGGGATGCCCGTGATCGCGAGCGTCCCGCGATAGATGCCGGGGTCGGCGTCCGCGGGGACGCGGGCGGTCAGGTAGATGGGCACGGTCGCGGCCCCGGCGACGGGCCGGGCGAGGAGCTGGGGCACGCTGCCACCGGTCGTGGCGTAGCGGATCTCCACGTGCTTCGGGTCCAGCGTGGCGCCCCCCTCGGAGGTGAGGGTCCCCAACGTCGCCTTGGTGCGATACAGGTCCGTCCCCGCCGCGGCGCTGACGACGACCTGTCCGGAGGAGACGCCCTTGCGCGGCGTCGCGAGGCGCACGGGGCGCAGCGGCTCGAGCGGGTCCCCCTGGGCCACGTCCTTGCCCACCCGCTCCAGCGTGTCGGCGTTCCAGACGAGCACCGGCGGCTGGGGGCCCGGGTTCGGTGTCAGGCCGCGCCCCGTCGGGGCCGTCAGCGAGATGCCGACGATGCCGGCCGTGCCCCAGAGCGGGTCGGTTCCGGCCGGCAGTGCGGCGCGGTGGACTTCGACCGCCAGAACGTTCGTCCCCTTGCGAAGCAGCGACGCCGGGAGCGTGGCCGTGAGGGTGCGGAAGCGTTTCTCGTAGTCGGCGCCCTCGGCGCCACGCGGCAGCCGCCCTCGCGACGTCCCCCGCAGCGGCCGGCCTTCCGAGTCGGTCATGTCGGCGGCAGTGTAGTCCCGCGCGAGCGTCTCCGGCGTGATGGCGCCGGCGGGCAGGTCGCCGCGGGCGATCTCCTTGCCGTTCAGGTAGACGACCGCGCCCCCGCGGTACGTGAGGCGCAGCGTCAGCGGCTCGACGGCGTCCGGATCGCTCACGCCAAACCGCGTGCGGCCGCAGACCAGCGCGATCTCCCTGGCGTTCTCGTAGCCGTAGCCGCCCACCGGGGGCGCGGCCTCGCGCGGCCAGCGCGAGTCGTCGAAGTCCGGGGCCGCCCAACCGGCCTCCGGCGGCGGGGTCGGCTCGGTGAAGCTGTTCAGAATCCACCGCGTGCCCGGGTTTGGGATGGGGTGCCCGCCGCCCAGGTCGTACTTGCCGTCCTTGACCGTCGCGGGGGTCCGCCACGAGGCGTGATACCGCCACAGCGATTCGTCGCTGAGGACGGAGACCCCGTCCGATGTCCCGGCGGCGGCGCTCAAGGCCGACGCGACCCCTCCGATCGCCCCGATCACGAGGCACGCCCTGAACGCTGATCTGATGCGCATATGCACTCCGTCCTCGTTCGATTCCTGTGGCCCGCGGATTGCCTCCCCCCCAAGGGTATAACCGGGCGGCCGGGCGGCCGATTCGCGCGAATCCGCCCGGCAAGGAACCGCGCGCACCCGGACGGGTTCAACTGGGCGGAATGGCAGGCGACCGAGAAGGAGTGACGATGACAAGATTTCCGACGGTAGCGCTGGCGGCGATGGCGGCGGTCCTGATGGCGGCGGCGCCCGTGGCGGCACTCATCAACCCCCGGTTCACGCCCGTAGACCTCGTGACCGACGCGCAGGTCATCCTGAAGGTGTCGCTCGGCAAGGCGCCCCTCGACGGCGGCCGGCTACCCGAGAAGGTCTTCCCGCTGACCGTCACGGACGTGACCGTCCTCCAGGGCGAGGCGGACGCGCCGGAGAGGCCCGAGCTCCTCATCGACGCGACCATCGCGCGGGTCTACGACGACTTGGCCGCCGCCCTGACCGGGCCCGAGGCGGACCGGGCGATGATCTTCTATGGCGACCTGTCGGCCGCCAAGGAGACCGAGGACACCGGCGAGGCCCAGCCGGTCGCCATGCTGCACGTCGGCACCTACTGGTTCGCCCTCGTGCCCGGCCGGGGGAACGCGCTGGTCACCGCGCCCGACGAGCTCCGCCTCAAGGAGGTCTGGGCGGGCAGTAACCTGATGCTCGAGCGGGTCATCCGGTACGCCATCGACGACATCCGGGCCGACGTGCCCGTGGCCTCGGGGGTCATGTGGGACGGCGAGGTGGTCCTCGAGGCGCCCGGCGGCAAGGTCCACGGCCTCCAGGCGGTCGAGCTGACGGGCACGAACGCGCCGGGCCTGTTCGTCCTCTCGGACGGGGGCGACCGGTTCCACGCCGCCGGCGGACCGGCCGCGTTTGACGATGTGACGGGCAAGGTCAACCTTGCCACCAAGTCCGTGGCGGCGGCCTGGGGCGACTTCGACGGCGACGGGCGGTTGGACCTCGTCAGTTCGGACGGCAAGGCGGCGGTGTTCTGCCGCATGACGGAGTCGGGCACGCTGGCGGCACCGACGCCCGGGCCGCAGATCGCCGGGTGCGTCGCGCTCACCGTCGCCGGGCGCGATGGGACGTCGCGCCTCGTGGCGGCGACGCAGGACGGGCCGGTGTTGGCCGAGCGCGGGCAAGACGGGACGTGGGCGGTGACGCCGCTCGGCAAGGCAAAGGGCCTGGGCAAGGCCGGGCCGTGCGCGGTCGCGGACGTCACGGGCGACGGCGTGGTCGACATCGTGCAGCTCTATGGGGCGGACGTGCTGCTTGCCCGAGGCGCCGCCGACGGCACGTTCGCCGAGGCGAAGCCCGCCTGGTCGAACCCGGCGGGCACGGAGGACCGTGTGCTGGTGACCGACCCGGCGGCGCTGCTGGCGGAGGACTATGACGCCGACGGACAGATCGACCTGCTGGCTGTCGGGACGGGTCAGGGCGACGTCCAGCTCCTCCGGAACACCGGCGGGGCCTTCCTGGCGAGCGTCACCGAGGCGGGCGAGGTGACCTACAACACCGGCCAGATCCGGACGAACGGGGCGCTCGCCTGGGACGCCAACAACGACGGACGCGAGGAGTTCCTCATCACCACCTGCGGCCTGAATCCGCTCCCGTTCTTCAATCGCGGCTTCAGCACCTTCGGCTATGCGAGGGACCTGGAGCTGGCGGGCAACGAATCGTTGCCCGGTGTCGCCGCCGTCAACAAGGGCCAGCAAGCCGGCGTGGCGGCGGACTTCGACGGCGACGGGATGCAGGAAGTGGCGTTGGCGGCCGCCGATGGCTCGATCGTCGTCCTGCACGTCAAGCAGAAAACCGGGGAACCGCTGGCCCTGCGGGTCGCGCTGCCGACGGGTGCCGCCCGGGAGGTGAGCGTGATGGCTGTCGACGGCCGGCGCCGTCTCGGGAGCAAGACCGTCGCCCCGGGCCGCCCGGCCCGCTTCGGAAAACGGACGAAAGGCCCCATGACGCTCACGTGGACGGGCCCCGACGGCCGGGAGCGGTCCCGGCAGGTGATCGTCCTCAAGCCGACGCGGTGGGAGCTGCCGGCAGAGTGAGGGGGCGATGCCGCGCTCCATGGCCGCACAGTAGCACCACGCGCCGCGACATTCCTTACCCCTTCCTGCCGCAACACTTCTTGTACTTCTTGCCGCTGCGGCACGGGCACGGTTCATTGCGGCCGACCTTCTGATCGCCGGTGATCGGGCCGACCCCCTCAAGAAGCGGAAAGGCCGCGTCAGGACGCCCGCTTTCGAGGCGGGACACGGGCAAGCCGAGCTCGCGAAACATGGCATCGCGCGGCACTTGCACGGGCACCGTCCCCTCGGCGGCGGGGATGGCGCGGATTAGCCGGGCAATACGGTCTCGGCCTTCCGGGGTGCGGGCGACCTCTCGGGGTGTCCGGCCGCCCAGCGCAGGCAAGGGCCGGTCCAACCACTCCATGTACCGCCGCGCCAGCATCTCCCGCGCCGCGAGAAGCAGGTCCGGCGACGGCTCGATCTCCCCCTCCGAGGCGAAGCGGTCATCGGGGGGCAGGACATCCTCAGGGGTCCGCGTCATCACGTTCACGAACGTGACGCCCGGCACCGTCTCCAGCCACGCGCGGGCCCGCTGGAATCGGCCTTCGGAGTTGACCTGGAGGACCGCCTTGTTCGCAATGAAGCTTACATTCCCCAGAATGACGGCAGCATCGTCCGAGCCGGCCGACGCCAGCCAGACGTAGGAGTCGTTCGCCTCGTCGTATTCCATGTCGTCGCGCCCGGCGAGGTGCCGCCGCACAGCCGCTTCGTCCTCCACCTGGAAGGAGGCATCGTGGAAGACGAGCGGCTCGCCGTCGCTGTTCTGGAACTCGGGCAGGCCGCCCTGCCAGAAGCCATCCGCCCAGTCCCACAGGCGCCCGAACAGGTGCGCGCCCTGCCGTAACCCCTCCCGCGTGAAGGTCAGGCCCCACTCCTGCAGGACGGAGACGGCCTCGGCCACCATGGGCGCTGTCAGCGGGGGACCGATCTGCTCGAAGAAGTGGAAGCCGCCCGCGGGGAAAGCCCGCCCGGGCAGGGCCGCCACATCCTCGCAACTCTCGGCCAGCCGCCGGTCATGGACGATGACGCGGCCGCCGAGCAGGATATCGTTCATGTCGAGCGTGCCGGCCTCGGCGTCCCGGGCCTCGATCTGATAGAGCGATGGGGGGGCCTCGATGCGTGCCCGCAACAGCCGCGCCTCGGCCTCCGGAAGGCCGCGCGCCAGGGCCTCATCCGCCCGGCTCTTGCTTCGGCGGGTCGGGCGGTAGTTGACGTAGGCCCACGCGGCATACGCGGGCAGGACGCCGATATCCGCGAAGTCCGCCAGGAACCCCTCGAGGTCGTCCTCCCCGAAGTACCGCGTGACGCCTCGGCGTCCGTCAAAGCGAGCGTCGTTTTCCGTGAACCGGGCGATGCGGCGTGTGAGGCGCCGGTCGGCCGCTTTCCATCCGTCCAAGTCGCCGCTGGCAGCAACAAACTCGGGCGGGACCGCGTCTTCCGCCTCATCAAGCCGACTCGCAATGACCTCTCCCAAGGCATCCCTGACCGCCAGGACGTCGGGGATCGTGCCACGATACTCGCAGTCGATGCCCTGCTCCCGCAAACCCGGCGCGCATGCTTCGTAGAGCATCCGGCTCGAGAACGCAACCCGCTTGGGCACGCCCGCGCGGCCTCCCATCGCCCCGCCCCGGAAGACCCGGAGAAACACTTCGGCGGCGTCGCCGAGCTCGTCCGCGTACCCGACATCATAGTCCAGCAACTTGGGCTCCGCCTCGGTGGCGTCCAGCACCGCCACAAAACGCACCGTCCGCTCATCGTCCTCGACACCAACGTCCAGAGTTGGCATCCCCACCAACCACGTCGTCTCGAGACGAGGCAGGCCGGACAGGTCGGGCAACGCGAGCGGCGCCACCGGCGGTGGCACGGGCTCTTCGTCCGGCCATACCTGACGGCGCGCACGGACCTCGGGCGCCGCTGGGTCGCCGGTCACCTCCAGGGCAAAGAGGCCCTGGCCCGACGGGGACACCGTCGGCTCCAGCTCGCCCCGGCGGTCGGCCTCAACCAGGCCGCGCAGCACCAGCGTCAGGACGACCAGTTCGGCGTCGTCGGGCCGCCTTGGCCGGCAGAAGGGCCGTTTGGCCATGAACACGGGCAAGTCCTTGATGCCCGGCAACGCGGCCCCCGCCCTTCGGAGGGTCGCCAAGAGGACGGGGTTCATGTCTTCGGCCGGCACCAGGCTGAAGCCGAGAACGTCGGCGCCCTGCTCCACATCGTCGCCCAAGTCTTGCGTAGCGTAGATATGCGTTACCCAGCCCTTTGCGGCGGCCCCACGGTAGAAGGCGAGCCCCTCCAGCCCGCTCGCCTGCTCGAAGGCGATGGCCAGCCCCCACTCGCTCTGCTCGGGTAACAGGATGCCAAACGCCCTGTTGTTGCCGATGCGTGTCCGGAACCGGTGGTCCAGAAAGGTCTGCACCGCTTCCAGGGCTCGCCGCAGCACCTCGGTGTTGTCCATGAAGGCTCTCCCCTGCACTGAGTGGGTCCGCGCGGCCCATTTTGCGGACTCTGCAGGGCGAATCAAGAGGCGTCGACCGAGGTTCATCGGTCACCCTTGGCCGCCAGCTTCTCCAGCAGCAGCTTGGCCGACCGGGCCTCGCCCGTCCCCGGGAGTTCCTTCAGCACCTCTTCCAGCCGCGGCCGCGCGGCCGCGAGTGTCCCCCAGCGTCCCTCCAGCCCGCAGGTCTTCGAGGCCGTGGC
>CAYNLG010000113.1:0-8414 GCA_964397995.1 uncultured Anaerolineales bacterium | reverse complement strand
CAAAACAAGGCTAGCAAAGGATTTAGAATGCGCCAGAAAAATTAGTCACACCCCGACACCGGAAGCCGCCTGGAGGGGGGCCTAGCCGGCGGCCAGGCGGCGGCCGGCCTGGACCAGCGCGTTCTCGGTCGCCAGTTCCACGTGGGCGTAGCGGAGGATGTGGGCCTGGCCGTCGGCCAGGGGCTCCATCGCCCGGACCAGCGCCTCCCGGCCGCGCAACGCCAGCCGCTCCAGCGTCGGCCGCTCCCCGGGGTTCACGAGCGGCACGGCCTCCTCGGCCCCGCCGGCGATCACGGCCGCGTCCCGCAGCGCCGACGCCGCCGCCGCCAGCGCCAGCCGCGCCGACTCGCGCCTCAAGGCCGTCTCCTCCGGCGTCCCGGTCTTGGCCTTGCCGGCCTTGACCCGCTCCTTGGCCCAGGCGGCCACGTCCTCGGCCAGGGCCAGGGCGGCAGCGGGGTCGAGCGATGCCAGGCGCCCGACGATCTCGCGTTTCAGGGCCCAGAACCCGCTCCCAACGAGCCGCGCCGCCTGCTCCACGCTGCCGCCCGCGAACCGGCTGACGAAGGCGATCTCCTCGGCGCTCGCGCCCTCGGCCTCCGGCCGCCCGCGCACCAGCTCCGCCACGAACTCCGCCGGCAGCGGCCGGAACAGCACCGTCTGGCACCGCGACCGGATCGTCGCCGGCAGCCGCCCCGCGTCCGCGCAAAGCAGGATCAGCACCGCGTGCGGCGCCGGCTCCTCCAGGCTCTTCAGCAGCGCGTTGGCCGCCTCCGCGTTCAGCCGCTCCGCGTCGTCCAGCACCGTGACCGTCCGGTCGGCCTCCATCGGGCTCAGCGTGATCGACTCGTTGACGACCACGTCCGGGCTGCCGTCGCGCCGGGCCACCAACTGGATGCGGAAGTCGTTCCGCTCCGGCTCCTTCGCGAACCACGCCAGGTCCGGGTGCGTCCCCCGCGCGACGCGCCGGCACGGCCCGCACGTCCCGCACGCGTCCGGCCCGAGTTCGGTCTCGCGCGGCGTCTCGCAGAAGAGCAGTTGCGCCAGCGCCCGCGCCGCCATCCCCTTCCCCACGCCGCGCGGCCCGGTAAAGAGGAGCGCCTGCGGCAGCCGGTCGCGCGCCACGGCCGCCCGCAGCGCCCGCAGCGCCGCCTGCTGGTACCGGATGGGCTCAAAGGACACGGTCGTCCACCACCTTCTCGATCGCCGTCGCCACCGCGTCGAAGTCCCCCGTGGCGTCCACCACCACCACGCGGTCCGGCCGCTGGCGGCCCATGGCCAAGAACCCCTCGCGGACCCGCTCGTGGTAGCTCCGGGCCTTGGCCTCCATGCGGTCCGGCTCCCCGAGCTTCCGCGAGAACCCCACCTCGACCGGCACGTCCAGCACCACCGTCAAGTCCGGCTCCAGGCCCGCGCACGCGAAGCGGGCCACCTGGCGGATCGCCTCCGGGTCGGCCCCGCCCGCGTGCCCCTGGTACGCCTCGGTCGAGGAGACGAACCGGTCCGCGAGCACCACCGCCCCGCCCGCCAGCGCCGGCCGCACCACCTTCGCCACCAGCTCCGCCCGGCTCGCCATGTACAGGCACACCTCGGTCCGGGCGTCCAGGTCGCCACTCGCCGGGTCGAGCAAGACGTCGCGGATCCGCTCCGAGACGGGCGTCGACCCCGGGTCGCGGACGGTCAGCACCTCCAGCCCCCGCGCGCGGAGCGTCTCGGCCAGGCGGAGCATGTGCGTGGTCTTGCCCGCCCCCTCGGCCCCGTCCAGGACGATGAAGCGGCCCGGGCGCGGCACGTCAGGCGTCCACCGTGAGGCGGCACAGGGGGTCGCCGACCTTCACCTCGTCGTCCTCGTCGACCAGGTGCTCGGCCACGCGCCCCGCCTGGGGGCTCGGCACGTCGAACGTCGCCTTGTCGGTCAGCATCTGGACCAGGGCGTCGCCCTCCTCCACCTCTTCCCCGGGGTCCACGTACCAGAACGCCACGCGCGCCTCGTCGCCGGCGTCGTCGCCCAGGCTCGGCAGGGTCACGTCCACATCCGCCATCCGTCCGCCTCCCTCTCCGCTAGGTGTGCCCGTTGTCAGCGTCGTGCGCCGAGGCGCCGCCCGTGCGGCCGGCATAGACCTCCTCGGCCATGTAGCTGGACCGCACGAACGGCCCTGCCGCCACCGCCGCGAATCCCATCGCCCGGGCCTCGGCCTCGAGCGCCGCAAACGCCTCCGGCGTGACGAACCGCTCGACCGGGGCGTGCGCCCGCGACGGCGCCAGGTACTGCCCGAGGGTCACGATGTCGACCCGCGCCGCCCGCAGGTCCGCCAGCACCGCGCGGACCTCGGCGTCGGTCTCCCCCAGGCCAACCATCAGGCCGCTCTTCGTATGCACCGCCAGGCCCGCGGCCTCGGCCAGCTCCCGCGCCGCCGCCAGCACCGCCAGGCTCTGCCCGTAGTCGGCCTCGGGGCGGATCGTCGCGTAGAGGCGCGGCACGGTCTCGACGTTGTGGTTGAAGATGTCGGGCCGGGCCGCCAGCACCGTCCGCAGCGCCGCGCGGTCGCCCTGGAAGTCCGGCGTGAGGACCTCGAGGACGGCCTTCGGCAACCGGGCGCGGATCGCCTCGATGGTCCGGGCAAAGTGGCCCGCCCCGCCATCCGGCAGGTCGTCGCGCGTCACGCTCGTCACCACCACGTGCCGCAGCCCCAGCCGCGCGCACGCCTCCGCCACGGCCTGCGGCTCGTCGGCGCGGAGCGGCCCCGGGTCGGCGGCCTCGATCGCGCAGAACCGGCACGACCGCGTGCAGGTCGCCCCGAGGATGAGGAACGTCGCGGTGCCCCGCGCAAAGCACTCCGCCTGGTTCGGGCAGTGGGCCCCGGAGCAGACCGTCTCGAGCCCCAGCTCCGCCAGGAGCCCGCGCACGTGGGCCGCCTCCTCCCCCGTCGGGATCCGCTTCTTGATCCACGGGGGGAACCGCCGCGCCGTCTTGCCCACCCTATCGCTCATAGCCGAAGACGCCCGGGTCGCCGGGCGCGTGTCCCTCGAAGTCGAAGACGTCCACCAGGGCCCGCACGACGGGGCCCTTGGTCTCGTCCACCATCACGGGCCGACCCGCCAGGTCCGCCAGGTTCGCCACCCCCCGGTCTCGGATGCCGCACGGCACGATCAACCCGAAGTGGCCCAGGTTGGCGACCACGTTCAGGGCGAAGCCGTGGTAGGCGACCCAGCGGGTGAGGGCAACGCCGATGGCGGCCACCTTTGCCGCCCCGACCCACACCCCCGTATAGCCGCTGCGCCGCTCGCCCGCAATCCCGAAGTGGGCGAGCGCGCCAAGGAGCGCCGCCTCCAGGTCGCGCAAGTACTTGTGCACGTCGCGCCCGTGGCGGTCGACACGCAGGATGGGATAGCCCACGAGCTGGCCGGGGCCGTGGTACGTGACGTCGCCGCCGCGGCTCGTCTCGTGCAGATCGACGCCCTCGGCGGCCAAGCGTTCCTTCGAGGCGACGACGTGGGCCGCGTCCGCCCCCCGGCCCAGTGTGATGACCGGCGGGTCGTGCTCCACCAGCACCAGGTACGCCTCTTCCTCCTCCGCCGCCTTCACCCGCGCCACCAGCCGTTCCTGCAGCGCGAGGGCCGCGGCGTAGGGGGCGCGGCCAAGGTCGAGGGTGACCAAGGGGGCCATCGCGCTACTTCGGCGAATGGAGCGGCAGGCCCAGCCACCCCTCTGCCGCCTCCCCGATCGCCTCCACGAACGTCGGGTGCGGGTGGATCGTGACCGCCAGATCCTCCACCGTCAGCTCGTTCCGCATCGCCACCGCCACCTCCTGGATCACGTCGGTGGCGTGCTGGCCGATGATGGCCGCCCCGAGGATCTCGCCGAACTCCGCGTCGGCAATCAGCTTGACCTCGCCGTCGGTCTCGCCGTACGCCCGGGCCATGCCGCTCGCCTGGTACGGGAACTCGAACGTGCGGACTTGGCCGCGGGCGTCGCGGGCCTCCGATTCGGTCATACCGACCGTCGCGATCTCCGGGTGCGTGTACACGCCGACCGGCACGACGGTCCGGTCGTCGCGGGCGTCGTGGCCCGTGGCATGGTCGGCGGCGACGATGCCCATGCGGCTCGCGAGGTGGGCGTACTGGCGCCGCTCGGCGCAGTCGCCGATGGCGTAGACCCCCTCGACGCCGGTGCGGCACCGGTCGTCCACACGGATGACGCCGCCTTCGAGCGCCACGCCCACGTCCTCCAGGCCGAGGTCCTCGACGTTGGGGGCGCGGCCGACGGCAATGAGGGCCGCCTCGGCCTCGATGGGGTCGTCGCCCTCCAGCTCGGCCCGGATGCCCTTCTTCGTGGCCTTCATCGCCGTGATCTTCGTCTTGGTCTTCACCGTGGCCTTGCGCTTCTTCAGGCTCCCCGTGATGGCCTTGGCCGCGGCGGCATCGAGCGGCGGGACGAGCTGGTCCAGCATCTCGATGACGGTCGTCTTGACGCCGAGCTCGGAGTAGATGGTGGCGAACTCGCAGCCGATCACGCCGCCCCCCACCACGATCACGCTCTTCGGCAGGCTCCCGTCCGTGGTCGCCTCGTCTGTGGTCATGACGCGGCCCGAGTCCCACGGGACGAACCCCGGCCGCGCGGGACGCGAGCCCGTCGCGACGATCAGCGTGCCGGCCTCGACGGTCTCGGTGCCGTCCTCGGTCTCGACCTCGAGCGTCGTGGCGGACGCCAGCCGCCCCCGGCCGCGCACCACGTCCACCTTGCGGGCCTTCAGGAGCATCTCGACGCCCTTGCGGAGGGGCTCGACCACCTTCGGCACGCGGGCCATGAAGGCCTTGCCGTCCAAGGTCGGCCCGCCCTCGACCGAGAAGCCGAACTCCTTGCCACGCTCCGCCAGGTGGAAGACCTCGCTGGCGTGGAGCATGGCCTTGGTGGGGATGCAGCCGACGTTCAGGCAGGTGCCGCCCAGTTTGTTCGCCTCGACGAGGGCGACCTTCGCCCCCCGCAGGGCCGCGCGCAACGCCGCCACATAGCCGCCGGGGCCGCCGCCGAGAACCGCCACGTCGTACTTGGGCACGGGACCTCTCCTTCGACTGGCGGCCGGGGCGCCTGGGCTGCCTCCGGCCGCTCGCAAACCCTCCGCGGGACGGAACCGTCCACGGGAGCCGCACCCGACCGTCCGGGGCGGCGAGGGCATCCTAGTGGCGCCCCCGAAGGAGGTCAAACCGAAAAGGCAACGCGCCGGTCGCGCGCCCTCACCCCAGGTCCACCGCCACCACCCGGATGTGCGACGCGTCGGCGTGGCCCACGCCGCCCGCCTGGGCCCACGCCAACATCTCCCGGGCCGCCGTCATCGGCCAGGGCTTGCCGAGGGCCTCCTCGCGGCGCGTCTCCAGGACCTTGACGCCGACGGCCGTCACGGCCACCGGGTCGGTCCCGACGATCAGCCGCCGGTAGTCCCACCGGCGGTCGGGCTCGGGGCCGGGACCGCCCGCGTACTGGGGCCGCGTCGCGTCCACCACGCACAGCCTCAGCCGGTCGCGGATCGGCGGCAAGGCCACCAGCTCCGGCAGGCTCCGGGGCATCTTGCCGGGGGACCAGTCGTGGAACGCCGCCGGGTTGTTCACGCACCCGAGCAGGTTCTTGATCGCGCACGAGACGCCCGTGTCGAAGTGGGCCTTGAGGACCGTGATGTTGATGAGCGCCGTCGCGTGGTCCGTGTAAAGCGTCCGCAGCCGCGTCCGCAATGACCGCGACGGCAGCGTAAATGGCGCCGAGAACGCCGCGTACGGCTCCGGCACCACCCGGTCGACCGCCAGGACCTTGGCCCGGTCGCAGCCGGCGTACGCGACGAGGCGGTCGGCAACCGTCTCGTGCAACTCCGCGTGGCTGTGCAGCACGGGCGTGTTGGTCGTGTTGTGTTTGATGGCGACGAAGTCGTCGGCGCGGGCGAGGGTCCGCCAGGCGGTTCGCTCGTCAGCGGCGCCCGTGAGCTCGACGACCGCCCGGTCGAGCATCTGGCGCAGCACGGGCGGGTTCGCCGTGTAGCCGCGAATCAGGGCCTCGGGATGATGGACGACGACCACGCGGCTCGTGGGTCGCGCCTCGGCCGCCGTGCCGGCCGTGCCCGCCAAGGCCTTTGACGCCGCCCGCCCCCCGGCCGCGAGGCTGGCGGCCCCGAGGGCCACCTGCCCCAGGAAGGCGCGGCGGTTGACGCCGCCCGCATGCGCGGTCTCGGGGCGGCCCTCGCGGGCGCGGCCCAGGCGCGCGAAGTCGGCGTAGATCTCCCTGAGGGAAAGCTGCCCGCTCGGCGCAACGCGACCGTCCGGCTCGTCCATGCCGTGCCCTCGAACCCGCCGCGGGCGCACCCGCCCGTGGAGCCGGGCGCCTGCCCCCGGCGCCGCGCCGTCACGCCGTCAGGACGTGACTACGGGATGACCAGCACCGTCCCGACCGGCATATCGTTGACGTTCGGGATCTTGGCCTGGTTGGCCGCGTGAATCCGCCGCCACTGCTGGCCGTCGCCGTAGTACTTCACCGCCAGCAGCCACAGCGTCTCGCCGCGCTGCACGGTGTGGGTCTGCCCCGCGGGGGTCGTCGCGGGCGGCGTATAAGCCGGGGTCTCGGCCGGATAGGCCCCCGGCGTCGCGACCGGTTCCTCGTAGGCCGTCACGGGGGGCGGCGGAGGCGGCGGGGTCTCTTCCTCGACGACGGGCGCCGCGGCCACCGTCTCGTCCCCGCCCTCCAGAGTCGCCATGTCGACCGCTTCGACCTGGTCGTCGCGCTTCTGCTCCTGGTCGCAGCCGACCGCCACCAGCCCGGCCGCCACGAGCGCCATCACCACCATCGCCGTACGCATCACGTCGTCACCCTCCGTCGCGGGGTCCCGCTCCGTGTCAGTGTTCCACTTCCAGTTTCACCAGGTCGACCGGCCGCCCGTCGATGCCGGGCGGGATGGTGAGCTTGGCCCCCGGCTTGAACGTTCCGTCCCCCTTGAGCTTGCCGCGGTTGGCGTTGGTGATCAGGTACTGGTGCCACCGGTTGCCGTAGGCCCGCTCGGAGAGGCTGGTGGGCGTGTCGCCGGGCCGGGCGATGTACGTCACACCGTCCGCCCCCCACCGGTAGCCATCCTTCTTCTGGGTCTCCTGGCAGCCCGCGGCCAAGGCGCCGAGGAGCGCCAGGCCCGCGAGCACCGCCACCCCTGTGAAGCCGTTCCGCATCCGCGTTCCCCTCTCCGGGTCCACGCCGCGCAGTCTACCGGCTTGCCCGCGCCCGGTCAAGCGCCTCCGAGCCGCGCGACCAGAAGCCCCAGCGGATCGACCGCCGGCACGTCCACGAAAACGAGCAGCAGGATGACCGCCCCGGCGTGCAGGTCGAACGGCACGCCCCCGCGTGGGTGGCCCCAGAGCACCACCTTCCAAAGGCCGCGCGGCTGAAGGCCCTCGACCTCGCCCTGGCGTCCCTCGCGGACGAGGCGGCAGGCGGCCCCGGCCCGCCAGGCCCGGTGGGCGACCGTCGTGAGCGGCCACAGGCCGAGGATCCAGACAGCCGTCGTGACGTGGCCGAAGAGGGTGCCGAGAAGGATCGTGACGACCCGCTCGCCCCGCTGCCAGAACCCGCCGCCCGCGAACACCACCTCGCACTCGGCCCGGGCGCGGATGTAGCTGATGAGATACGCCCACGTGAGGCCCGCCCCCGCCAGCACCATGAGCGTCAGGTTCGGCGGCCCGCCCGCGTCCGGCTGCCGCGCAAAGTAGACCAGCGGCCCCAGGTAAAGGGCGGCGTCGCTGACGCGGTCGGCCACAGAATCGACGATGCCCCCCAGGCGACTCTTCAGGCCCCCGAGCGTGGCCATCGTGCCGTCGAGCATGTCGCAGCCGCCGGCGGCCACGATCAGGCCCGCCGCCACCGGCCACCCCGCCCGCCCGGCCGCGAGCGCGACGCCCGCCCCGACCGTCAGCAGCATCCCCACCACCGTGACGTGGTTCGGGCGCAGGCCGAGGCCCAGCAGGCCGCGCGAGCAGCCCCGGGTCAGCCACGTGAACAAGGCGCCAACGTGCTCGAGGATCATGAGGTCCGTGGGTGCGCTGCGTGGGCGCGGCCGCGCCGGGCGCCCCGCCGGCGCCGGCGGGGCCTAGCGCTCGCGCTCGCCGGCGATGAACTCGTCGACCTGGCGGCGGGCGTCGCGGTCGGTCCGCTGCTCGGGCGGATGCTTCATCAGGTACGCCGACACCGCCAGCAACCGGCCGGCCACGCCCCGGTCGCGGGCGAGGCGGCAGCAGCGGATGGCGTCGATGGCCACCCCCGCGCTGTTGGGCGAGTCCTCGACACTCAGCCGCAACTCCAGCTCCAGCGGCACCCCGCCGAACCCCCGCCCCTCCATCCGCAGGAAGCAGACCTTGTTGTCCTTCTGCCACGGCACGTAGTCGGCCGGGCC
>CAYNLG010000112.1:0-8612 GCA_964397995.1 uncultured Anaerolineales bacterium | reverse complement strand
GCCCCGGCGTCATGGAGGCGATTCTTGGCGCCCGCTTCGCCGACCGGCTGGAGGGGATCAACAACAAGATCAAGGTGCTCAAGCGTATGGCCTACGGCTACCGTGACGACGACTACTTCTTCCTCAAAATCCGACAGGCATTCCCCGGTGTTGGGTCATGAACCCAAAAGAATGGGGTGCGACGTGCGCTGCGAGTGCAAGTGCAGGATCATTCTGATCTGGGGAGATAGCATATGAGAGTGCGGCACGGCGCGCCTGGACGTTGTGATCGTGAGTCTCGCGCATCCCAGCGACGCTCTGTGGGGTGGCGGGGGGCTTCCCACGGGGCAGAACAACGCCGCGGAAGGCATCCTCGGCCATGGCGGATGCATGGCGGGGCCTTAAATGACGCGTGGATGCTTAACGTGGGCATCGGCGTGATCATAGGCAGCGTTTTTGCGCATTGCCACGGGGCTCTCGCGGCCGAGGCGCCCACGCTCGTCAAAAGGGCTGTGGCCGAGAGCCTTGGAAAATCGCCGAAGGAATTGGTCGAAGGTGACTACGCGGCCGTCAGGGTGCTCGACCTGAGAGGGCAGAACCTGAGCACAATGCGCGATTTCCCGGAACTGCCCAATCTCATCTGGCTGAACCTACAGGAGACTCGGATCGAAGATATAGCGGATCTCGGCCGGTTCAAGAAGCTGTTCTACCTGGATCTCCGAAACACCCCTGTCCGGGACTTGCGTCCGCTTCAGGCCCTTGGCGACCTGCGGGTGCTGCACCTTGAGGGGACCCGCGTGGAGGACCTTGGACCGCTTCGCGGGCTTCCGAAGCTCCGGGACGTGCACTTCGCCGACACCCCAGCCGCCGAGGCGGGCGAGGCGTGGCCGATGAATGCCAAGACCTCCACCGGCATCATTCTACAGGCGGTCGCGGAGAAGGTGCTGAAGCGGGCCGACGAGGTCACTCAGGCCGACTTCGAACGCATCACGGCGCTGAACCTTAGCGGCACGGACCTCGTGGACATTACGCTGCTTTCGGTGCTGCCCAAGCTCGAGACGCTGAGGATGGACGGAACGCGGGTCGTGAACCTAACGCCGCTGCGCGGGGGCGCCGGGTTGCGAAGGCTCAGCCTTCGGCACACGCCGGTGCACCACCTTGGGCCCCTTGGGGACCTCCGGCAACTGGAGGACCTGGACCTTACCGGGACGCGGGTGGCGGACTTGACCCCGCTCAGAACCTTGCCGGCGTTGCGGCTTCTGAAGTTGTCGGGTACACCCGTGACCGACATCGCGGCGCTGGCGCGGTTGGGGCACCTCCGGGCGTTGACCTTGAGCGGCACCGCGGTTCGCGACCTGAGCCCGCTGGCGGGATGCCGCACGCTGAGGGTGGTGGACCTCCGGATGAGCCAAGTGCGGGACGTGGGGCCGCTCGCCCCCCTCAGGGAGATGGAGACATTGTGCATCGATTACACCGAGGTGGCGGACTTGGGACCGCTCAGCGAAATGGGCAAGCTGCGGGTCTTACGCGCGTGCGAAACGAAGGTTCGCGACCTGAGCCCGCTGTCCCGCTTGCGGTGCTTGCGTGAGCTGCGGGTGGCGGCGACGCCCGTGGCCGATCTCACCCCTCTCCAGGCGCTCGGCGAATTGCGTGTGCTGGACCTGATGGGAACTGCGGTCACCGACCTCGCCCCCCTGGCTGCGTTGGCCAAGCTCAGGTACGTAAATCTCGCGGGAACAGGGGTATCGGACATCCAGCCGCTTGTGGGGCTTCCGAATCTGGAAACCGTGATTCTGGAGGACACCCCCGCTGCACAAGCGGGGTCGTCGTGGCCGCCGAGCCCTTCAGGCTCGGGCGACATGAACCATGAATGACGGCGCGGCCGCGGTCGGTGGCCTGTGGCGGGGTGAAAGAGAAAAGAAGAGCAATGAAGAGAAGCGGGTGGGGGCGTTCCGTGCCCCAGCGCGTTGCCCCGGGCTGGTGAATCCGGGCCCTTCAGGCCCGGGACGGCGAAGGGGCAACGGTGAGAAGAAAGCGTCAGACGACAGCCAACGCGGTGCCACAAGGGCACCGCAGTACACAGAAGACGGCAAACGACACACGCGGTCCGTTTTCGGTTGGCGTCGGCGCGGTCGGGCATGTACACTTGGGGGCATGGTGGCCTTTGCCCGAACCCGGTGACGCCGGGACGTGCACTGTGCCCCGCCTCAGGCCCGCCGCGCGCGACCTTCAACATCACACCCCGGCCGGGCACCTCAAACGGCCCTGCCACAAGGCGTTTCCGCGCGGCATGGTCCCGCCTGCCCCCGCGGCACATGACCCAGCGGCCAGGCCTTCCGGCGCGGCCGGGTTACTTGACGCCTTCGAGACTCGCGAGCATGGCCTTGGCCTCGTCGGCGTGCGGGCCGGTGTCGGCTTCGGCGAGGATCTTGCGGCAGTAGTCGCGGGCGAGGTCGAGGCGGCCGGCGCGGTAGTAGTTGGTGGCGAGGTCGAGCCACTCGCGGGTCTTGCGCTGGCGGCGGACGCGCTCGATGTGGTCGGCCAGGTCCTTCTTCTTCTGGAGCCGCGCGAGCGCCGCGGCGGCCAGCTTGCCGGCCTCGGTGTCGGGGCCCTGCCTGACGACCTTCTCGTAGGTGCCGAAGGCCTCGATGAGGAGGTTGCGGCACCGGGTCTGGCGCTGGGCGGGGGTGAGCTCGGCCTCGGCGACCTCGACCAGGCTGCCGTCGGGCGCGAGGGCCGCCTCCGGGTCGGCCTCGGCGTCGGCCTCGTCGGGATGGAGGACGGCCTCAGCGCGGGCTTCGAGGCGGCGGGCCTCGTCGACCTGTTCCAGGAGGCGTTCGGCGACGAGGACCTGGCGGAACGTCGGGTCGCTTTCGAGGTCGGCCATGAGGCGGCCGGCGACCTTGGCGGGCCAGAGGCCGAGGTACGTGCGCTTGATGCGGGTGAGCTCCTTAAGGCCGGCCTCGGGGGCTTCGCCGCCCACGAGCTCGCGGGCGACCTCGAGTTCCTTGGCGGCCACCTCGGTGAGTTTCTTGAGTTCGTCGAAGGCCTGGCGCGGGTAGGGCGAGTCGATGCGGGCCTTGGCCACCCAGAGGAGGAGGCGGACGCCGCGGCTGGTCTTGCCGGCGGCCAGGGCCTCCATGCCGGCGCGGTAGTTGTCCTTGGCCTGCTGTTTGAGGCGGGCGTGCTTGACCTCGTCGCTCTCTTCGATGACGCCGAAGCCGACGCTGGCGCGCGCCAGGGGCGCGGCCAGGAGGGCCAGGACGAGGGCGGCCAGGGCGGTTGCGGTGCGAGCGTCTCGCGTCATGGTTCCGTCACCCATTCGATCAGGGTCTGCGTCTTCAGGATGGTACAGGCCTCGGGGAACCCGTGCCACGCGTGCACCAGGAGGCTGCGGGCCCGCAGTTCGGGCACGGCGTAGGAGAAGGCGCGGCCGGCGAGCTGGCGGGGCGTCTCGCTGAAGAGGTGCCCCTGGCGGGCGCCGGCCAGCAGCTCCTCCGCCTCCCTCTGATACGTCTCGGGCTCCTCGGCGTCCGCCTGGTACGCCAGGCAATAGCGGACCGGGCCGCGGAACTCCAGGTCGAGCGACCCCGCGCGGCGGACGTCGACCTGCCGGGCCAGGCCGCGGCGCGGCAGCTCGACGTGGCGCGGGACGACGACCTCCGTCACGGCGCCGTCGGCGTGGGTGAAGCTGAGGACGTGGCCGGGGTCCAGGAGCCAGACCTCGGCCTCGAAGGCCTTCTGGTGGAAGGCGCGGCGGGCGCGGATGGCGAAGAACTCCGGGTGGACGGTGCGGAGATAGACCGCCACTCGCAGGTCGCCGATGCCGCTGGTTTTCCGGTCCGCGTCCATTCGTGCGTCCCCGAAGCCCCGTGCGGGGTATTATACGGACAAGGGCCCCGCGGGCAACGCGCCTAGGCCTTTCGCGTGCGCCGCGTGGCCGGCCGCGGCCGCCATCACCTTGACAGCGGGGCGGCCCGAGCGTCTTCTGGGGCGTAAACCCGGCAGGCGGCCGGGGGTATCGGCGGCGACGGCGGGTCCGCGCGCCGCACGCGAAAGGACACGGCACATGCGATGGGTCCTCGGGCTGGTGCTCGCGGCGGCGGGCTTTGGGATGGCGACGGCCGCCGTGGCCGCGCCGGAGATCGTGGCGGCCACGTACTTGGGCTCCGAAGCCGACGACCGGATCGGCGGCGTCGCGGTCGGGCCGGACGGGACGCTCTACGTCGCCGGCGTGACCGGAGCGGCCCCGGCCGGGTTGCCGGCGGGGGCGGCCACGCGCGTGCTGGGCGAGCCGGCCGCGGACTGGGCCTACGGAAGCGGGTTCGTGGCGCGGCTGTCGGCGGACGGGCGGCAGGTGCTGGCGTGGACGCGGTTCGCCCCGGGGGCGTGCCTGCCGACGAGCGTGGCTGTCGGGCCGGCCGGCGTCTACGTCGGCGTCTACGGGAGCCCGGGCCTGGCGCCGGTGGTGCGGGCGGCGGGCGGCCTCTTCGTCGAGCCGCACGGCTTCGCCCAGCGCGACCTCGTCACCTACTGCCCGGGCGAACACCACAGCGAGCCGCGCCGCCGCGACGCCCATGACCAGCGCGGCGTGCCGGCGGTGCTGCGCTTCGGGGCGGACCTGGCGCGGGTGGAGGCGGCGACGTGGCTGGAGGGCTGGCAGAGCTGCTGGCACGTGCCCTGGCCTCTCGGCGAGGATCACTGGCAGCCGGTGGGCCTGGCGGTGGTGGCGGGGGGGGACGTGGTGGTGGCCCACGACGGGGGCTACAACCGGACCCCGCCGCCCGGCCAGCCGGCCGACTTCGACGAGTTCTACGGCGTGCCGGACCACGTCAGCCGCCTCGGGCCGGACCTGGGCGAGCGCCGGTGGCGGACCGAGGTCTATACGCCGCCCACCGACCCCGCCAAGGTCAACCGGTACCAGTCCGCGTTCGGGCGGAGCGCGTGGACGGGGACGTGGACGCGGCCGGACCTGGGCAATACGCGGGTCCTGCGGCTGCGCGCGGCCTCCGGCGGGGCGGTGGTCCTGTGCGGGTGGTCGCCGACGCGCACGGCCAACGAGCCGTGGTGGAGCCCGTTCCTGTGGCAGCTCGGGCCGGACGGGACGGTCGCGTGGCGGGCGTACAACCCGGACCCGATGGGCGGCGGGAGCGACCGCATGGGCGGCCAGGTGTCGGACGCGTGCGTCCGGACCGTGGCCGTGGACGAGCAGGGCCGCGTCCTTGTCTCGCTGACCGGCGACGGCGGCAACAACGTGCTGCGGTGGGACCCGCGGGACTACACGAAGCGGGCGGAGAAGCTGAAGGGCAGCGTCTCGTCGTTCAGCGGGCGGACGCTCTTCTGGGGCGGGATTGCGCGGCTGAACCCGGCGACGCGGGAGGTCGAGGGCGGCAATCACCTGGGCGGGCTCACCAGCCGCGGCCGTTACAGCCCCGCGTGGATCAAGGACCTGGCGCCGCTGCCGGGGGGATGGGTGCTGGCGGCGGGGCGGCACCGGGAAGGGTTCCGCCTGACGGAGGACGCGTGGGACCGGGGGGACGTCGGCGGGTTCGTCCGCGTGTACACGCCCGAGATGGACGCGGCCTTCTCGTCGACCCTGCCGGACGTGGATCCGCTGACGGTGGCGTGGCGCGGGCGGCGGGTGGTGTTGGTGGGGGTAGCGCGGCCGCTGCCGGCGCCGCGGCGGGGCCGGGGCGACCGGCCGCCGGCGGCGCTGGTGCGGGAGGCGCTATGTCCGGCGCCGCTGGGGGGCGCGGACGGGTACGTCCTGGTGCTCGAGGCGGGGCCGGCGGGCGAGGGCGCGGTGCCGTAACGCGCCGGCGCAAGGTTCATCCGTTCGGGGGCGACGCACCGGGGTCGTGTTGCGTTCCGGTTAGCCGCGAGGCGAAGCCGAGCGCCTCATCAGAACCGGTTGTACTGGGTGCCGTCGTTGTCGGTGTGCTGGTCGGTCAGGTCAGCGTAGAAGGCGCCGGTGGCCTCGTTGTACCACCAGCCGCCGTCCTGGTCGCCCGGGGGGAGGAACTGGCCGTCGGCGGCAGCCCGGATGGTGTCCGAGCCGGTGACGGGGTTGATGGGGAACCGTTCGATGTACGGGCCGAAGCGGTACTCGTCGCTGCGGGCCTCGGCGGTGTCGCCGTCGAAGTTGGTGTAGGCGGTGAGTTGGTCGACGAGGTCGTCGGCCGTCGGGTAGCCCGCGTGCTGGTTCTGGTAGACCTGGATGTAGGCCCGGACCTTGGAGAGGTTCTCCTTGAGGTTGCTTTCGCGGGAGACCGTGGTGAAATCGTTGAGTTGGGGGATGGCGATGGCGGCCATGATCCCCAGGATGATGACGACGATCAGGATTTCGACGAGCGTGAAGGCCCGAAGCGATCGCGTCATGGCACACCTCGCAGCCGCAAGACCCGCACGCGGCCCCGCGGACCCGGTGCCCGCGAAGCGGCCGCGTACGCCTTCATTCCTATTTCGGCATTATAGTGAATAAACTTTGCCCTCTCTTGCCGGTTTGGCCCAGGAGTTGCCCTTGCGCAAGACGGGCGCTGGCGGCGGCGGGACGTGGCCTCTGGTGGCGTCCTCAAGGCGTAAGTCGTTTTCAGTAAAGGGGTTGTGGCGAAAAGCCGGCCGGGGCGCGGCCCCGCAGAGAGGGGTCGGGCGGCCCTTCGAGGGGGCCGCCCGGAGTTCAAGCCGTTTTCTTCAGGTTACCAGCGCAAGGCAGGGTCAGGGCTGTGCCCGTCGCACGGGCAGGACGCGGACGAGGATCAGGCCGCCATCGCCTTCATCCCAGTGAACCGGCACCGTGTGCCGCTTCTCGGGGGTTTCGCGGGCCTCGCAGCCTGTCAGCCGCCTGAGCCATCGGATCAGTTGCCGCATCGCGTTCCTCCCATCCCCCCGGACCGTCGTGGAGACCGGTCGGGTCCGCCGTTTGGACGTTCCGGGGCACTACTCTATTCGGCAACGCGACGAGAAAGGGTTAGGAGATAAAGTGGGAAGGATGGGTAAAATGGGATGGTGCATTGACTGCCCGAAAGGACCTTGCGACGGCGGCGGTTCGGGCCGCGAAACGGGTTGCATACCCCCCGGGTGGGGCCTATTCTGCACCAGAACCGTTTGCCTGAAGGGTGCCCGCAGTGGTCCCGTACACCGGCCGCAACCCCCGCACCGAGACCTACCTCCGGGCCATGCAGTTCGACCGGCCCGCGTGGACGCCAGCGGTGGTCAGCCTGATGCCCGCCACGTGGATGAAGTACCGGGAGGACCTGGAAGCCCTGGTGCTGGCCCACCCGAAGCTCTTTCCGAAGTACCGGAAGGGGTCGAAGGACTTCGACGCGGTGCCGGACCCGGCCCACGAGCCGGGGCGGGCGACCGACGCGTGGGGCTGCGTGTGGGAGAACGCGGAGCGGGGCCTGGCGGGGATGGTCGTGGGCCACCCGCTGGCCGACTGGGACGCCCTGGAGGCGTACACGCCGCCGGACCCGCTGACGCAGGACCTCTGGCGGCCGCGCCCCCCGTGGGACGAGGTGCGGGCCTCGCTGGAGGCGGCCAAGGCGCGGGGCGACCTGGCCGTCGGGAGCGGCTTGGCGCACGGCTTCTTCTACATGACGCTCTACTATCTCCGCGGGTTCGAGGCGTTCATGCTGGACCTGGCGAGGGAGGACCCGCGCCTGGCGCGCCTGATCGAGATGGTCGAGCACTACGACGTGACGGTGGTGCGGCAATACCTGGACCTCGGGGCGGAGCGGATCGGGTTGGGCGAGGACCTGGGCCTGCAGCGGTCGCTGCCGATCAGCCCGGCGGCCTGGCGGCGGTGGATCAAGCCGAGCTACGAGCGCATTCTCGGCCCGTGCCGCGACCGCGGCGTGCCGGTGCGCCTGCACAGCGACGGGCACATCCTGCCGATCATCCCGGACCTCGTGGAAGTGGGCGTGCGGGTGCTGAACCCGCAGGTCCGGGCCAACGGCCTGGAGGGCCTGGCGGAGGTGGCGCGCGGCAAGGTGTGCCTCGACCTGGACCTGGACCGGCAACTCTTCCCGTTCGCGACGCCGTCGGAGCTGGAGGACCACATCGGCGAGGCGCACGAGGCGCTGGCCCTGCCGGAAGGCGGGCTGATGATGGTGGCGGAGGCGGAACCGGACCTGTCGCTCGAGACGATCGACGTCATCTGCTCGGCCCTGGAACGGGTTTGCCGCCTGCCGGAGCCGGGTCCAGGGGGACAGGATGCTTAACTCCCCCGGCGTCGCGGTGCGCCGCCCGGGTGGCCGCGGTTGAATTAAGTATCCTGTCCCCCCGCGCGGTGTGCATTGTTGGGGGTGTGGCGGGTCAGGCGGTGGGACCGGAGCGGACGGCCTCGGCCACCAGGTCGCCGACCTCGCTGGTGGTGTGGCCCATGCGGCCGGCGGACATGCTCTGCATCTTCCGGCTGGTGACGTGGGCGATGGCCTGGTCGACGCGGGCGGCGGCGTCGGTCTCGCCGAGGACGTCTAGCATCATGGCGGCCGAGGCGATGGAGGCGATGGGGTTGATCTTGCCCTGGCCGGTGTACTTGGGGGCGGAGCCGCCGATCGGCTCGAACATCGAGACGCCCTCCGGGTTGATGTTGCCGCCCGCGGCCACGCCCATGCCGCCCTGGATCATGGCGC
>CAYNLG010000111.1:0-8944 GCA_964397995.1 uncultured Anaerolineales bacterium | reverse complement strand
GCTTCGGCCGCACTCTTTAGCGGCCTGCTAGTGCCAAAATCCGTAGTCACACCCGGCCGGCGGGGCCGTTCCCAAATCGCTTGTACCCGCCGCGGTCGTCGCTAGGCTGGTGCCCTTCACGCACCGGACGCGAAAGGACCCCATGCCCGCCCAGACGACCATGCCCCCCGAGGGCCGCACGTACCCCGACCCTGTCAGCGGCGCGACCGTCCGGCAGTTCACGGACCACCGCGCCCACAGCCACCCGCTCTACTTCACGAACCCCGGCCTCTGGAACGAGGGGCGGCAACTCGTCATCGTCTCACACCGCGGCAACGCCGAGAACCTGTGGACCGTGGACCTCGCCTCCATGGGCCTCAGGCGGATCACCGACTTTCCGCCGCCGGCGCGGCCGTCGCTCGTTTCGGGGTACCTGAACCCCGTGCGGGACGAGGCGTACGGGTCGCTGGCCGGCGAGGTCATCGCCATCGACCTGCGCACCGGCGCGGTGCGGCCGCTCTACCGCGCAAGCGAGGGGTTCGTCCTTGGGAACGTGAGCGTTACGGCCGACGGCCAGACGCTGTGCCTGGTGGAGCGGGAGGACGTCTCGGACCGCATCGAGACCGACCTCGCGCACGGGTACGTGGGCTTTCGCGAGACCTTCGAGGCCAAGCCCACGACGCGGATCGTGGCTGTCCCGACGGCGGGCGGCCAGGCCCGTGTTGTCCACGAGGAAGGCTGCTGGATCGGCCACGTCAACTGCTCGCCGACCGTGCCGCATGCGGTGACCTTCTGCCACGAAGGGCCGTGGACGCGGCTGCAGAGGCTGTGGGCGCTGGACCTGCGGACGTCCGAGGCCCGGCACCTCCGGCCGCAGACCCCGCCGGACGAGGCCATCGGCCACGAGTACTGGTTCGCCGACGGCCGGCGCGTCGGCTACCACGGGTGGCTCAGCCCCGAGCAGCACCTGTTCGGATACGTCGACTGGGCGACGGGCGAGCGGCACGAATGGCCCTGGCACGGGCGGTCGATGCACTTCCACAGCGCCGACGAGACATTCGTCGTTGGCGACGGCGGCCGCGACATTCCGTACGTGCTGCTGTGGCGGCTCGCGGGTGACGCCTATGAGGGCCCGCGCATCCTGGCACGGCACCGGGGGAGCTCCCACGTGCAGATTCTGCACGTCCACCCGCGGATGCGCACCGCCGCCGACGGGACGACCCGCGTTCGCTTCTGCGCCGACCCGAACGGGTACGGGAACGTTTTCGAGGTCCTGGTGCCGGACTTCGAGCGGCTGCCGGTGTTCGAGGGCTGAGCGGGGTTCCCTTTGCGGTTGCCTGGATTGAGGCGAATCGGTAGGGTAATCGGCCTTGCGCCGGGCGGCGGAGCGTCCGGCATGGATGGAACCCCCACGGGAGCGCTGCAATGGCTGAGACCGTCTACGACAAGAAGGCCAAGGGCCGCGTCGAGAGCGTTGACATCCACGAGATCATGAACCGGTGGCGGCTCGGGGTGAAGCGGAAGCAGCGCGGCATCGCGAGCTTCGAAGAGCGCGTCGCGATGCGCCTGGAGGTCATCCGCGACGCCCTCTACCCCGACCGCGAGCCCGTCGGCGGTTGGGAGAAGCGCCGCGCGGTCTACCGCGGCCCCGGTGACTACGACTACCTCGACGCCGACTGGCAGCCCTTCGCGCTCGGGGACACCTGGGGCGAGGAGGGCATGAGTGCCTTCTTCCGCTGCCGCGCGACCGTCCCCGAGCGGTTTGCCGGCCGGAAGGTCATGCTGCGGGTCTACGTGGGCGGCGACTCGCTCCTGCGCGTCGATGGCGAGGCGTACCACGGCATCGACCCGTTCCATTCGGAGGCGGTCCTGGCGGACGCGGCCGAGGGGGGCCGGACGTACGACGTCGAGATCGAGTCGTACGTCGCCTGGCACGCCGAGAAGCGGTACCCGTTCACCTTCGCCCTGGCGGAGCTGGCGGTCGTCGACACCGAGGTCTGGGACGCGTACTGGGACATCTATGCCGCCATCAAGGCCCTGGATATCGAGTCGATCGACGCGAAGCTGGAGCGGTTCCTGGCGGACCGGCTGTGGGACGCCCTGAAGCGCGTGCCGCTCCAGGCCGACGGCCCCGGCGCGATCCGCGAGGGGGTCCTGGCGGCGGCGGCCCAGGTCCGCGAGACGGTGTACGCGACGGACCGCTTCGCGGGCGAGGGGATGATGGACCTGGTGGGCCACTCGCACCTGGACGTGGTCTTCATGTGGCCGTACAAGGAGTTCCTCCGCAAGGTCGGCCGCACCCACGCCACCATGCTCCGCCTGATGGAGCAGTACCCGGAGTTCTCGTTCTGCCAGAGCCAGGCGAAGCTCTACGCGGACATGAAGGCCCATTGGCCGCACCTCTATGAGCAGGTCAAGCAGCGCGTGGCCGAGGGGCGGTGGGAGCTGACGGGGGCGTTCTGGGTCGAGCCGGACTGCAACACGATCTCGGGGGAGTCGTTCGTGCGGCAGATTCTGTACGGGCAGAAGTTCTTCGAGGAGGAGTTCGGCAAGCGGAGCCGGTCGTGCTGGCAGCCGGACGTCTTCGGCCTGTCGTGGGCCATGCCGCAGATCCTGGCCCGGAGCGGCATCGAGTTCTTCATGACCAACAAGATGGCGATCTGGAACGACACGAATCCGTGGACGCGGCACACGTTCTGGTGGGAGGGCCGCGACGGGACGCGCATCCTCTCGATCGTTCCGCCCGGCCACTTCATCGGCACGGTCGACCCGGACATCATGGACCGCCAGTGGCGGACCTTTTCCGACAAGCACACCATCGGTGAGACGCTCCACGTCTTCGGGTGGGGCGACGGGGGCGGCGGGCCGGACCCCGAGATGATCGAATCCGGCCGCCGGTACGCGGACTTCCCGGGCCTCGTGCGGACGCAGTTTGTGACGGCCGAGGAGGCCTTCGACCGCATCCGCGACAAGGCCCTGGCCGCCGGGGATGCCGTCTCCGTTCTGAAGGACGAGATCTACCTGGAGGCCCATCGCGGCACCTACACGAACAAGGGCATCCTGAAGAAGATCAACCGGCGGCTCGAATTCCTGTACCGCGACGCGGAGATGGTGGCCGCACTCGCGGCGCTCGACGGGGCGCCCTATCCCGAGGAACGGTTCCGCCAGGGCTGGGAGCAGCTGCTGACGACCCAGTTCCACGACTCGCTGCCGGGCACGCACGTGCCGGAGGTGACGGGCGACCTGCATGCCGAACTCGACAGCGTCCGCGCGATCGGCGGGGCCGCCCTCGAGGACGCGCTGGCGGTGCTCTTCGGGACGACGCCCGACCCGGCCGAGGCCTCGGCCGTCACGCTGGTCAACACGCTGCCCTTTGACCGCGACGAGCTGGCGGCCCTGCCGGCCGGCGTGCTGGGCGGCAAGGTGCCCGCCGGTCCGGACGGCAAGCCGCTGCCGCACCAGAACGTGACCGACCTTGACGGGACGGAGCGGGTGCTCGTGGGGCCGCCGGCGGTGCCGGGGGTCGGGGCGCTGGCGGTGCCGCTCGCGACGGCCGGCGGCGCGGCGGCCGGCAAGGCCGAGGTCTCGGCCGAGGCGAGCGGTCAGGGCGGGGTGCTGGAGAACGCGCTGCTCAAGGCGACCTTCAACGCCGATGGCGAACTGACGAGCCTCTTCGACAAGGAGCACCATCGCGAGGTCCTCGTGGCGGGCGCGCCGGGCAACCGGTTCCAGCTCTTCGAGGACACGCCCGGCCACTACGAGGCCTGGGATATTGCCGCCACCTACGTCGAGCACGAGATCGACGTCTCGGGCGGCGGGACGGTGGCTGTGGACGAGGCCGGTCCCCTGCGGGCGAGCCTGAGGGTCCAGAAGCCGATCGCCGGTTCGTCGGTGCGCCAGCGGGTCAGCCTGACGGCCGGGTCGCGCGAGCTCGTCTTCGAGACCGAGATCAACTGGAAGGAACGGCAGCGGCTGCTGAAGGTGGCGTTCCCTCTGGAGATCACGGCGATGAACGCGACGTACGATATCGCGTTTGGCTCCATCGAGCGGCCCACGCACACGAACACGTCCTTCGACGAGGCGAAGTTCGAGGTCCCCACGCACCTGTGGGCCGACCTTTCGCAGACCGACTACGGGGTCAGCCTGCTCAACGATTGCAAGTACGGCTACGATTGTCGCGGCAAGGTCCTGCGGCTGACGCTCCTGAAAGGCGCGACCTATCCCGACCCGCAGGCTGACGTGGGCACCCACCACTTCACGTACGTCCTGATGCCGCACGCTGGCTCGTGGCAGGAAGGCGGCACGCACGAGGCGGCCCTGCGGCTGAATGTGCCGCTTGTGGCCCGGCCGGCGGCCGAGGTGCCGGCGGTGCCCGCGCGGCGGATGCTGGACCTGGACGCCCCGGGGATGACCCTGGAGGCCGTCAAGCGGGCCGAGGACGGCGGCGACCTCATCCTGCGCCTGGTCGAGCGCGAAGGGCGGCGGATGCGCGGGGCCGTGCGGCTGGAGCGGCCCGTGACCGCGGCATGGTCCTGCGACCTGATGGAGACGAAGGAGGCCGAACTGCCCGTAAAGGACGGGGCGGTGCGGTTCGAGGCGCGGGCGTACGAGTTCGTGACGCTGCGCCTGAGCCTGTGAGGGAGCCGCACGGCTGGGCCACGCCCTACGCCACCGTGGCCCGCGAGGCCGAGGCCGGCCGCACGGTCGAGCTCCTGGCCGAGGTGGCCGGGCCGATGCAGGTGGACGGGCCGTACGACCGGCCGGTGACGCCGGTGCGTCGGGCGCGGCCCTCGTCGCCGCCGTACGAGACCGTGTCCGAGACCACCTTCGGCATCTGGCAGGAGGACGCTTACCAGGCGTGGCTCGACGCGGAAACCCTGCGCTTGCTGCGCCACGAGCTCGACCCGGCGTCGCTGCGCGTGGCGGAGATCGACGAGGCCCTGCGGCGGTTCACGCTGGCGGTGGACCCGGAGCTACCGGACGAGGCATTCCTTGAGACGTGCCGCTGGCGTTCCGGGCGTTTGAGGTCAAGACCGTGCGCCTGACGCGGCGCGGATGACGCCTCCGGTTGCGCGGCGGCCTACGGCTTGCGTTTCCATTTCGCGCCGCCGGCCTTCCCGAGGCCGCGCTCCAGGTCCGCGATGATGTCCTCGGGTTCCTCGACGCCGACGGCGAGGCGGATGAGGGTGTCCTTGATGCCGAGGGCGACGCGCTGCTTCCGCGTGTAGTTGTAGTAGCTGACGAGGCCCGGGTGGGTGATGAGCGTCTCGACGCCGCCCAGGCTCGGGGCGATGAAACAGAGTTTCAGGCCGTCGAGGAAGCGCTTGGCGTCGGCCAGGCGGCCCTTCAGTTCGAAGGTGACCACGCCGCCGAACCCCGTCATCTGCCGCTTGGCGATCGCGTGGTGCGCGTGGCTCTCCAGGCCGGGGTAGTAGACCGTGCGGACGGCGGGATGGCCCTCCAGGTAGCGGGCGACCGTCATGGCGGTCTGGTTCTGACGCTCGACGCGGATGGCGAAGGTCTTGAGGCCCCTCAGGAGCAGGTACGCGCAGTGCGGGTCGATGACGCCGCCCATCCCCTTGTGCAGGGCCCGGACCTGCTCGATGAGTTCGGAGCGGCCGAGGACGGCCCCGGCAAGAATGTCGTTGTGGCCGGCCAGGTACTTGGTGCAGGAGTGGATGACCAGGTCGACGCCCCACTCCAGCGGCCGCTGGTTCAGGGGTGTGGCGAAGGTGGCGTCGATGAGCGTCAGCACGCCGTGCCGCCGCGCGATGGCGCGCAGCCGCTCCAAATCGAAGATGTTCAGGTATGGGTTGGTGGGCGACTCCGAGAAGATGAACCGGGTCTTCGGCTCGATGGCCGCCTCCAGGGCGTCGTAGTCGCCGAAGGGCACCACGGTGCAGCCGACGCCGAACCGGTCGAGGTACTGGGAGCAGAACTCGAGGGTCTTCTTGTAGGCGTCGTCGGTGATGACCATGTGGGTGCCGGTCTGGACGAGCGAGAGGATCGTCGTGGTGACGGCGCTCATGCCGGAGGTGAACAGGACGCACTCGTCGGCCCCCTCCAGGGCCGCCAGGCGCCGCTCCGCGACCTGCTCGGTCGGATTGCCGTAGCGGCCGTACTCGAACCGCTCCTTGCCGCCCTTCGTATAGGCCTCGATCTCCTTCGCGTCCTTGAAGGCGTAAGTAGAGGTCTGGACGATGGGCGTGGTGATGGAGTCGGCGTACCGCGCGCGGTCCTCGCCGGCGTGGATGGCGGTGGTGCCGGGGCCGAGGCCGTCGGTGGCCGGGCCGATGCGTTTGCGGGGCTTCTGGGCCATGTCAGGTCGTCTCCCCGGTTGTCGCGGGTCGTGTCGTCAGGCGGCGGGCCAGCGTATCGCGCCTCGACGCGAGCGTCAACGCCGCGTCCGGCGCGCTTTCACACCCGCGCGTACCAGATGCGCTCACACACGCCGCGCTCCGGGAACAGCCGGTCCACGATGGCCTTGGGCGCCTCGCCTTCGCCGTAGTTGTGGCCAGCCATGATTCCCCCCGGGCGCATCGCCGGTCGCCATGCCGCCACGTGCTCCTCCAGCCGGCTGTGATCGGCGTCGATGAAGAAGAGGTCCACGCTGCCCGGGGCCAGCGCGGCCGCGGCCTGGCGGCTCTCGGTCGCGTGGAGGACCGGCGCGAGGCCGTGGGCGGCCATGTGCCGGTCGAAGGCCTCGCGGGCCGACGTCCCCGGCGGCCGCTTCCGCGGCTCGAAGTCATCGCTCCACAGGTCCACGACGTGCAGCTCCCCGCCGTGGGCTCGGACGCCCAGCCCCAGGGCCACCGTCGCGCGGCCAAGGAAGGCCCCGACCTCCACCACGGTGCCGCGTGCGTGGTCATGAAGCCAGCCGAGCTCCTCGGTGCTCATGAAGCCGGGCACGGCGTCGGCGGCGGCAATCGCTTCGTCACGGGTCATCGCTTGGGGGGTCCCTTCGGGTCTCGAGTTTCGTCGTTTCCTGCCGGTCCGGCGGGGCGGCGGCTGAAGAGCCACCAGCGGCGGCGGGTCTCGCGGGCCGTCCGGGCCTGGCGCTCGACGTAGAGCGTCAGCACCTCGCCGCCGGTCGTCCGGACCTCGAACCAGTGTTTGCGGACGTACTGTTCGCCGCCGCTCCGGGCTCCCTTCATCGGGCCCGTCTCCTTCCACGTGCGGAGGACGGCGGCCACCTCGACGGCCTCGCCCCGCCAGAGGAACCGCCGCGCGAGGCCGGGCCCGCCGGCACCCATGGCGGCCGCGTCGAACGTCCCCGCCTTCGGCTCCAGGGGGTCGCCGACGAAGACCTCGTCCTCGGCCGTCACGGCGCGGCCTCGCGCTGGCGGCGGGCCTCGTACAGACAGACGGCCGTGGCGGCGGCAGCGTTGAGGCTGCCGATGGCCCCGTGCTGCGGAATGCGGACCATCGCATCGCACCGCTCCAGCAGCACCGGCCGGATGCCGTGGGCCTCGCTGCCGATTACCAGGGCCGTCGCGGCCGTGAAGTCGAAGGCCGCGATGGGCATCTCGGCCTTTTCGCTGGCGGCCACAAGGCGGATGCCCTTGCGGCGCATATGGACGGCCACGGCCTTGAGGTCCGGGTCGCGGGCGAGGGTGAGGCGGCTGACGGCGCCGGCGGAGGCCCGGGCGACGGCCGTCGTCACGCCCACTTGGCCGTGCTCCCCCAGGAAGACCGCATCGACGCCGAAGACCTCGGCCGACCGCAGGATCGCCCCCAGGTTGTGGGGGTCCTGCAGACCGTCGAGCACCATGAACAGGGGGCGGTCCCACTGCCCATCCAGCACCGCGGCCACATTGGCGTACGGGAACTCGGCCATCTTCGCGAGGTACCCTTGGTGCTCCGGGGCGTGGCAGAGCTGCTTCAGGCGGTTGCCCGGTTCGACGCGGGTCTCGGCGCCCAGCTCGCGGGCCCGGGCGAGGGCGGCCTGGCGGGCCTCGTCGCCCAGTTCGGCCGCAAGGTGCAGTTCCAGGATCGGCCACGTGCCCGCCCGGAGGGCTTCCAGGACGGCGTTGCGGCCCCAGAGCCAGGACTTCTGGTGGCCGGCCAGGGGCTTGGGCTTCGGGCGGCGTTTGCGCGGGCGTCGGGGTGGGGTCATGGAGGCCATTGTGCGGCCGGGGCGGGCCGAACGCAAGGCCCCGCAGCCTGCCAGATTGGCACCCCGGGCGGCCATGGGTGCCAGAGTGGCAGGGCGCGGCCGTGCCACGGCAAAGGGGCGGCCGCCGTGGAATCCGCCTTCCCGACCCCATCCGGGCCGATTCCCGGACCGGCCGGGCCTTTGGCAGGCCGTTTGCACACGTCCGCTCCGAGTGGGGAGTGTACACCCCGGGCCCGCCGCGCCTGTTACGGCCCGAAGGGTGTGGCCGCAGCATCCCCAACCGGAATGGATGGTAACCACGAGGTCTGCAGGAAGGAGACAGGGCCTATGCCGGCAAAACAGTTAGCCTTCGAGTCGGACGCCCGCGCGGGGCTCCTCGCGGGTGTCGAGAAGCTTGCCCGGGCGGTGAAGTCCACCCTCGGGCCGCGCGGCCGGAACGCCGTGCTGGACAAGGGGTGGGGCGCCCCGACCGTGACGAAGGACGGGGTGACGGTCGCCGAGGAGATCACGCTCCGCGACAAGTACGAGAACATGGGGGCGCAGCTGGTCAAGCAGGCGGCCTCGAAGACGAGCGACGTCGCCGGCGACGGGACGACCACCGCCACGGTCATCGCCGAGGCGATCTTCCGCGAGGCCCTGCGGAACGTCACCGCGGGGGCCGACGCCATGGCCCTGAACCGCGGCATCCAGCGGGCCGTCGAGGCCGTCGTCAAGGCCCTCGCCGACGTGGCTAAGCCGGTCAACGTCTCGAAGGCCGACGAGGTCGCCCAGGTCGGCACCATCAGCGCCAACGGCGACGCCGCCGTCGGCAAGATGCTGGCCGAGGCCCTCGAGAAGGTCGGCAAGGAC
>CAYNLG010000110.1:0-8973 GCA_964397995.1 uncultured Anaerolineales bacterium | reverse complement strand
ACACTCGGAGACCAACTTGGTGCAAACCGGTTATCACGTCGGCCACATGAACCACCGCCGGGAGCCTTCAGTCGGTCTCCTCGGGCTCGGGGGGCTCTTCTTCAGGCAGGATGCTCGCAAACCATATCAGGGCCGCTTTGCCATTGGTCTCGACCAACTCCGTCATCTCCCGGGTGTGCATCAGGGCGTTGCGGTATTCACTGAAGCCGGAAAGGTACCGCTCAAGCTCGTGTTTCTTCCGGAAGATGGCCTCAAATGCTGGCCAGTTCGCAGCGTTCTGGATGATGGTCAGGTAGTCCATCACATTGACGTAGTCCAATCCAGCTCGTGGTGCGCTCACATCCTCCCTGTTCATGTCGGGGTACTTCTCGATGGCCTGCTGAATTCGCTTCTCGGCATTCTCACGAACGTTCTGGGGCACGCACTGCTTCCAGTACTTGTCGCCCGCCTTGGCCGAGAGGACACCGTGGATCACGTCCCGTAGCCGGCGTTCGAGATCGTGCACGGCACCTCGTTGCTCGCCTTCGCGAGGGGCCGTTACCTCCCCGCACAGGCGGCGCACCTCATCCAGAATCAACTGGCCTCGGACCTCCAGGAACTCGAGGTAGTCGTCATTCGTGATGCATTCGGCCGTGCTCTTGGGCAGCAAGTGCGTGGCGGCGGCCATCTCAAACGTGGGATTCTCCCTACGAAGCGCCGGGAAATACTCTGACGGCTTGGAATCGTTGATCCTCTTGTTCAGTTCCGATGGCACGAAACAGAAGTTCGGCAGCGAATGGGTGTCAGCGCCGGTTGGGCCATGGTCTCTCAGGAAGGCCTTCGGGAAGATATGGTGCTTTTCGCCTTCGGTGAACCCTGAGATCGATCCGCCAACGAGGTCCAAGCTGCTGTTGTTCACGAGATGCTTGGGGGCGCGAATGGCCAGCAGGCACAGGAAGGCGTTGCGGACAGCCGAACGCGTCTGAGGCATGCGGACCTTGACAAGGTCGGGCACCGACAGATTGAGCGGCAACTCGAACGGCGTTGTGTCTCCCGCAATCAGCTTGTCCACCAGGGCCGCATCCCGGCCCATCCGCGTTGGCCCACCGGCGCTATAGCGCTGTCCGAATGCACCTCGCCAAAACCATCGGTTCAGCCAGACCAAGTGCTCGGCCGAAGGGGACCGCCTGCCGGATTTCAGGAAGTAGTAGGCCAGCAAGGTCAGGATTGCGTCGTACGGCAGGTAATCGCTGTTGACGACGCCCATGTTCTTGCGGAGCGTATCAGCCGCCAGGAGGATCGCGTCGACGGCCGGCTTCCAGCGGCCCTGTATGTCCTCGCTGGTGAGGCCGAATTCATGCCGCTCCGTGCACTGCCCGTCCTTCGCCAGCGCGAGCAACTGGGTCACGATGGCTGGCGAGATCCGGCCGAAATTCCTTGCCGCGAGCGGCGCAGTTACGTCATCTCTGAACTTCTCCCGAAGATCGAAATCAAGGCGGAACGTCATCGCCGAGATGAGGTCGAAGCGGTCCAGGCGCTTGCCGCTCTGGTTGATCCGCTGGAATATCTTGCAGACGTCGGCCAAGTCCTTGTCCCGCACCTCAACGATAGACACGGGGTAAGTCTGCAGCGTCTTCCAGCACCGGTCATAGGCAGGCACGTAGGCCTCGTCGATCTGGCGGGACAACGCCATGCTATCGGGCCCCCAGATGTCCGAGACAGACACGTACCTCTTGTTATCCGGAACCCTATCGACGAACTTCTCTTCCTTCAGGTCAAAGCAGATGCGGCTGTAATCCGTAACGCTTCCGTTCTGGCGGACCGTGAGGCCCATGAGGGCCACGTACAGGGAGGTGATGCGCTGCTGGCCATCGAGGATGAACGAGACGCTGTCATGCTCGTCTACCGGCCGAACGTCGAAGGCGACCGTATGGCGGAACAGGCCGTTGTGCTCCCGACCAGCCTTCCAGAGGAAGAACGAGCCGATGGGGAACTCCCGGTAAATGCTGTCAAACAGCTCCCGGATCTTGCTCCCCGGCCAAACGAATTCCCGCTGGAACTGCGGGATGCGATAGTCGCCGTCGGCGACGCTGGCGATCAGAGTCGCCAACTGATCGCCTTTGACAGCGATGCGTTGTTCCTGTTTCTTGCTCACCCGGCACACCTCCCGACTCAGTCGATCCGTCACGCCATGAGACCAACCATACGCCGTCCCGACCGGGGAGCATACCACGATGGCGGGCAGGTCTCCAGGGCTGGCCCGGGCTGTGTAGCGGCAACGTGGTAATGTCCGGTGCGAGCAAAGTGGGAATCACCTCTTTCCTGGGCGTTGGGAAGGAGGTCGCACGTGGAGTTACGGATGAGCCGGAAGGAACGGGATCGGCTGAAGGTCGTGGTGGCCGGTCGGCTGAAGCAGGTGGAGGCGGCGCGGCTGCTGCGGCTGAGCGTGTGTCAGGCTCGGCGGGTGGTCGCGCGGTACCGGGCCGAGGGCGACGCCGGGCGGGTGCACCGGGGGCGTGGTCGGCGGTCGAACCGTCGGATCGACGAGGCGACGGTCCGCCGGACCTTGGGCCTGGTCAAGACCCGGTACCGGGACTTCGGGCCGACGCTGGCGGCCGAGACGCTGGCGGCGTGCGACGGCATCGAGGGGGGCCCGGTACCTGGCCTGGCGCCGGGGTGGAGGTGGCCGCCCCCAGGGCCGCCACCCCGGAAGCGGCCAGTTCCATCTGGCGGGAGACCGGACATTCCTACTTTGCGTTGACAGGACGTTTTCGCCCGTTTCGGGCCAGACCGGCCCGCGCCGCGCCTGTCGTTCGCCGTCTCGTCGCACGGGCATCTTGCCCGTGGGCTTTGCTTTGCCGTTTCGCCGTTGCCGTTTTCTATGGACTGCGGCGGCAACGACGCCGCTATGGCTGCCGTTGCTTGGCCGTTTTGCCTCTTTCCTACCCGGCGCCGCCGGGTCCTGGAGTGCGGCGATCCGAATCCCCGCCCTGCCTGGCCGACGGAGTCGCTGCCGTTCTGCCGTGGCCGTCTTGCGTAGCACGGGCATCCTGCCCGTGAGTTTTCGCCGCTCTGTCGTTTTCTTCGGGCCGTCTTGCCGTTCTCTTCTATGGACTGCGGCGGCAACGACGCCGCTATTGCTGTCGTCTGACGTTCTCTCTTAACCGTCGCCCTTTCCCTGTCCCGGGCCCAAAGGGCCCGCAGTCACCAGCCCGGGGCAACGCCCCGGGTCACGAAACGCCCCCCACGCATCCCCCATCATCGATGCCGCCCGACCCGTCCGAGACGTCCTCATCGCGGCAAACGAGGCCGTCGATGTATCGCGTGCCCCAGACGTACTGGCGCCGGACGTCCGTCACGGGGTCGTCCTCGCTCCCGTCGCTGATGCCGGCTTCGTACCGCGCCTCAATGACCTGCCAGGCGGTGGTGAAGGTGGGGTCGGTGCGGTCCTTGCGTTCTTGCCGTGGACTCAAGGATTCGGCCGCATTCCTGCCATTCCTCGCCCTCAACCTCCGTCGCCCAGCATGCCAACCCGAGTGCATGCCCTTCGCCCTTCAAACGTCGCCCACACTCACCATTGCCTCGGCGCCACCGCCAACTCCGGCCACGAAGCCCTGCCTTTGAGGATCAGCCGTACATTGACCATCTCGCCATAGGCACGCTTAGCGCCACACTTCGTCTGGCAGCGCCATCAGGATCAGGCTGTCTCGTGTCCGCAGAGCCGTCCATACCTCCCGGTCCGGCAGGCGGATTGCAACCCCGAATCGCGTTGCCTTAGACAGCACCATCTGAAGGAGCGTACCTGCTCCCAAGGCCGTGCCGGGCGGCGCCCGCCCCTCCCTGTATAGAACAGGAATGCGCGCTCGTTCCGCATCCGTATCTGATGGAAGTCTTACTATCTTCAATCCGCCCGACGCGCCGGGCTGGTGTTCTTGGCTCCGTACCGGATCCGGATACCACCTGACCGACAAACCGGCCTGATGTCCGAGCATCCGAGCCAGAGCCAGCACATCCAGCTTAGCTCCAGAGATCGGAACATCGCGGTCCAACCAGCGCGCCTCCTCTTTCGGCGACAACAGGGCCGCAGCAAGAGAGGGCTTCTCCCAATCGTGAGGCACCACGGCGGGAACATCGACCGTGAGAAGCCCGAACGTGGGCGTGCTTGCGTCAAAGGCTTCCTCAATCGGCTGTGCCTTCGGATCAGCACCCGGCGTTAGGCGCGGCGGGCGCCCCGCCTCTTCGCCACGCACGGCTCGCGGCAAACGGATGAGGTAGATCCAATCCCGTGCGACCACTGCCACCCATAGTGCCGGCTTACCATCGGGTCCCCACGTGTCCCGTGACACACTGGCCACCAAGTGGCTCAGGACGGCGCCCAGGCACCGCCGGCAGCTGCGTCCGAATGGTGTGTTCTCAGCAGGGCCGGTGCTCAGAGGTTCAACCACGGTACTACTGTCCCCATACATCGCAAGCAGCGCGTCGCCCTCCTCTGCGGGGATCCACATCAGCCGTTTGCCTGTGGCACGTTCCACCTCAATGCACAATGATCGGATCGTATACCCGCCCTCCCACGGGGTCTCAGGTTCAGCCCGCCACGTGTAGTTGCGCAAGAGAGCCTGCCGCGCGTCCGCTTCAGCGGGAAGGTCGGCGTTCACGAGGTCGGGCACGTAGAAACGGAGCGGCTGCGTCGCGAACGAGAACGTTACGCCATGCGACGGCGCGCTCCTTTCAATGGCCGGGAGGTCGCCTCGTGTGCCAAGCCCCACGCAGCCGCCCACGCCCACTCCGAGGAACACCAGGGTCCAAGCGAGCGTACATCCCACAGGCCTGTATCCGCTGCGGCGCCCTATGGCTGTCCCGTCCAAGAAAACACCTCCTTCTTACATACCCGACCGTCCGGGGAGTCGCAAAAGCGTCTCTTTATATAATTTCGCACGTTTGAGTATCCCGGTTCGTTCATCTCGCTATCAGCTACGCGGATTAGCACAACCGTGATTCCCCGATCGCGACACACGCAGCACGCCTTGTCCTTGGCATAGGCCCTGGCCTTTTCCCTCGCTTTTCGCCACGCATCATCCATCAACGCCATAAAACCATCCATGCCTGCCCCGAAACCTGCATTCGCTCGTCCTACGCCAGCCGGCGGCTCCGGGACATCGCCGATTGGGCCCTCCTGTATGGGGAACTGCGGAATCTGGCCGCGGGAGTAGGCGGGGGGGCTCTCGCCGTACGGATCTTCTGCCGGGCGATTGCTCCATCCGTTGGCGACGCCTGTGCTATCGGCGTCACAGGCGAGCAACCCAAATGCACTGCAAGCTTCGGTGGTGAACACCTTCATTCGAACGAAGACTGCGGGGGTGTGAACGAGCCACACCATGACCGTGCACGGGTTGACAGTTATGGTCTTCAGATCCACTCTCCGGTCCGGGTACGTCGTCACACTGTAATAATCCCCGTCCCTCTGGAAGGCGTCACATATGCCTGTGTATCGTTGCTCCGAAGGAATGTTAAGTTGGTCTTGCTCATACTCATTCCGGGTGCCTGGCACTCGGATTTTGGGCCCCAGTCCAAGGCCACCGTGCGCTTCAGCTCGCACGCTGGTCAGGCCCCCCGGGTCGGTCCGCCCAACCGGCCTGCTGCCGACATGCTCATATAGGCTCATCCCATCCGCATACCCGATCGGATCCCGCTGCACCCACCGCCCGAGCGTCGGATGCAGCACTCGGTGCCGCACGTGATAGAGGCCCGTCTCCGGGTCGAACCGGTACCCGCAGTAGAGGATCGTGTTCCCCCAGTCGCTCGTGTGGTTCGAGTCGAGGGACCAATCGGTCCGTTCCTGAAAGTCCATGTCGCCGCCGCCGTTGTAGACGGTCACCGCCCCGTAGGGCTCGTAGACGTAGCGCTCGGCCACCTGGCCCAGCATCGCGTCATCCGCGTGGCCGCGCACCAGGGCCGTGACGTTGAAGTTGGCGTCCGTGCAGGCGTAGACGACCTCGCCGGCCTCGCCGAGGGTGCCGTCGGCGTCCAGATCGTGCCACATCAGGACGGGGGCGTCGAGGTACCGGAGGTCCCAGAGGGTCTGGCGGACCGGGGCCGTGGCCACGGCGGGCTCGCCTTGGGGCGGGGAGACGGAGGCGGAGCGCTCTTCGAGGACTTGCCACGCGGTGCTGAAGTAGTATTCCCGCACACTCAGGAACGGGATCGGCGGCTTGTAAAGGCGGCGGATGCGGCGGCCGAGGCCGTCGTAGCGGTAGCGGAGCGTGCAGGTGTCCTGGTTGGTCTCAAAGGTGCCGTCGCCGTCGTCCTCCCAGACCTCGGCCAGCCGGTTCCAGGCGTCGTACACCAGGTGGAGGGCCTCGGTGGCGGTGGTTTCGTCGCCGGGGCGGGGGGCGAAGGTCATGTTGCCGGCGGCGTCGTAGACGGGATCGACCCAGCCGCCGCTCCCGCCTTCCGGCCAGATCGGGTCGCCGCCGTTGCCGGCGATCTCGTTGACCTTGTTATGCGCCCGGTTCTGGTCGAGGTCCCAGGAGCCATCGCCGTCGTCGTCGTCCTTGAACTCGGGCCAGTTGCCGAGGGCGTCGAGGGTCCAGGCCTGGTTGTGGTCGACGTTGGTGGTGATGCTCCGCGCGTCCTGGGCAAGCGTGCCGCGCTGGAACATCGTCAGGCGGCCGAGGCCGTCGTATTCCTGGCCGGCGGTGGCGTTGTCGGCGTGGTAGAGCTCGGAGAGGGTGCTCTCGGTCTCATTCTTGCGGTAGAGGCAGTTGGAGGCGCGGTCGTAGCCGTAGGTGTACGAATCGAGCGTCTGGGCGGTGCCATTGTCGTCGACGCGGGTCCAAGTCTGCTCGACGACGCGGCCGAGGCGGTCGAAGTGGTCGTAGCCGTTGTCTGTGCCAAAATCGAGGACGAGGCCGTCGCCGCCGGAGGCATGGGTCGATCGGGTGGCCGGATGGGCGACGCGCACGATGGTGCCCTTCCCGAGGTACGTGTACTCGGCGTACGTCTGGGCGGCGGTCGGCGACGCGGCGGCGGCGAGCGTGTCGACCCGGGAGAGGGCGTCGCCGATGCCGGAGGCCGGATAATTGTAGTATACCACGCGGCCGTTGGGATAGGCAACGGAATCCAAGCGGACGTACTTGGCGGCGCCGCCGGAGGCGCCGTCTTCGTAGGCGTACTCGACGCCGGCGGTGCTGCCGTCCACTTCGCCGTCGTGTTCCTGCTCGCTCTTGGTCACGTTCCCCCAGGCGTCGTAGGTGTAGGCGACCTCGTTGACGACGTTGCCGGCGGAGGCGGCATCGTAGGAGGCGATGGCGTCGAGACGGCCGAGAGCGTCGTAGGCCCGTACGATGCGGAGGACGGTGTCGTCGACTCCGCTACCGCCCGGGATGGTTGTGGCCGCATCGGTGAGGAGGCGGGCGCGGTCGTCGTAGGTGAAGGTGCGGACGACGCCGCGTGGGTCCTTGACGGTCTTGCGTGACCCATCGGCGTAATAGGTGAGCTCGACGCGGTCGTACTCGCCGTTGTCAGCCAGGGCATCACTGGCGACGGTGTCGTCGCTGTCGGGGTAGATGACGGCCCGGAGGCGGGCGTTGGACTTGACGGGGCATCCCTTGTCCGCGAGTTCGATGGCGAAGACGTAGGTCGTGGCCTGGTCCTCGTCCGAGGTGGTGGCGCCGTCGCCGCTGGCGTCAAGGGCGACCTGCTGGATGATCTGGTCGGCGTCGTTGTAGACGTACTTGGTGACGCGGTCCTTGGCGTGGTCGGACGCGTCGCCGGTGGTGGTGCTCTCGCTGGCGGGGCTGAACGCGGTGGTGCTGGACTCCGGGTCGGTGGACGTGGTGGTGCGGGCCCTGGCGACCGACGCCCGGGCCCGGGTACTCTCGGCACCGAAGGTGCTCGTCAACGACCACGCCACGGGGACGCTCTCGAGCGTGGCCGAGTCGCCATTTACGAGCGTGAACGCCTCGGACACGGTGGCGACGACCTCGTTCGCGGGGTACGCCTCCGCCGGGACGAACATCTCCGTGACGCCACACATCAGCGAGGGCGACCACCTGCTGCTCGATTACTCGATCACGCTGAACAGCTTCACCGGCCAGGGGGGCCAGGGCATCCCCCCGCCGCGCCAGACCGACACGGTCGCAAGCGCGGTCACCGTCCCGGACAACCACGCCGTGGTGGTCGGGGGCCTGACGCGGCGGGACGTCAGCGACACGATCAGCAAGGTGCCGCTGCTGGCGGACGTGCCGCTCTTGGGGGCGCTCTTCCGGAACCGGGCGGAGACGGACATTCAGACGACGCTCTTCGTCTTCATCCGGCCGCGCATCCTCCGGGACGACGCGTTCGAGGACCTGCGGTACCTCTCGGAGCGGGACCTGGAGGTGGCGGGGCTGCCGCCGGAGGTCCCGGCGAGCGAGCCGCTCCTGATGCGGTAGCCGCTACTCAGACGCGGAGGGCTGGACCGATGGCGGAGGTGCACCGGGCGTTGGCGGGGGCGATGCGGACCCGCCTGGGGGACGGTTATGCGGCCCGCTTCGGCGAGGCCGAGGCCGTCTCGGCGCCGGCGGTGCGGGAGGCCGACGTGCCGGAGGGGACGGCGCTGGCGGCCCTGGCCGACGCGCTGGGCCTGGCGTACCTGGACGACCTTGGCCGGATGCCCGCGAGCCCGGCGTTCCTGGACCGGGTGCCCATCGGCTTCGCCCGGCGGCACGCCCTGATGGGCTTGGTCGCGGCGAACGGGGAGGTGCTGGCGGCGCTGGCCGACTTGGCGTCCTGGCCGGCACTGGAGAACCTGGCCCGGGCGCTCGGGCGGCCGGTGGTGCCGACGCTGGCGCCCCGGGCGGAGGTCCTGCGGGCGGTCAACGCCGCCTACGAGCGGCGTACCGGCCAGGCGGAGCGGGTCCTGGAGGCCCTGGACCGCGAGGCGGTGCTCCGGGAGGTGGCCGGCGTGGCCGCGAGCGAGGACCTCCTGGACGTCGACAGCCGGGCGCCGGTCAT